>CAZNOK010000190.1:4116-10246 GCA_964574605.1 uncultured Verrucomicrobiota bacterium | reverse complement strand
CTTCCCGCAGCCTCATTCAAAACTTACAAGCGAATTCTTGGACAGACTCCTAGGCTGGGCGTGCTGGTAAAGAATTACTGGTTGTATGTTGCAGTGGGATTGCTGGCAGCGATCTGGCTGTTGGTCCGCAAACTGACAGAGTAGCCGCTACGCCTTGATCATGCCGGTGCGGCGCGCGTATTCGAAGATACCGCCGGCTTCGATGACGGGTTTCGCGTCACCCAGCGGCTGCAACGCAACCTCTTTGCCGCTGCCAACAACGCGCAACGTGTTGGCATCAAGGTCGAGTTCCACCCCGTCGCCGGTGCGGAGCGTGTCGCAGAGGCGGATGGGGGTTTCGACTGGATAGAGTTCACCGGTGGCGACGCTGTTGCGGAAGAAGATCCGCGCAAAACCCTCCGCGATGACCGCCTTGCAGCCGGCGGCCCCGAGTGCGACGGGCGCGTGTTCGCGGGAACTGCCGCAACCGAAGTTGCGCCCGGCGATGATGATGGGGTAGGACGATTTCGCCTGTCCTTCCGAGACGTAACGAGTCGGGTAGTCCGCGCGCGGCAACCCACAGAGAGCGTAGCTGCCGAGCTTGGCGTACTCCTCGGGAATGGTTGGGACGAGATTGAGGTACTGCGCAGGAATGATCTGGTCAGTGTCAATGTTGTCGCGCACGACAAATATTTTTCCGCGAATGATGGCGCTCATATCGGGCCGCAGCCTACGCGAAGCGGCGCGCCGAATCAATAACCGGTTCGTCATTGCCCCTGCACGGCGGCTGTGTAGAATGCGAAGAATGAGAGCAAGCTGGGACCATACGGAGTGCCACAACCTCAAGAACGCTCTTTCCCGCGAGTGGCTGGAAACGAACGGGCTTGGCGGTTACGCCTCCTCGACCATTATCGGCGCCAACACGCGCCGGCACCACGGCCTGTTGGTCGCCGCGCTGGAGCCGCCGGGCGCGCGCCACGTGTTGCTGTCGAAACTGGAGGAGCGCGTCGTGGTGGACGGCCACGAGTCGCACTTGAGCACCAACCTGTATCCCGGCACGGTCTTCCCGCACGGGTTCAACGTCCAGAACGAGTTCCGTCTCGCTCCGTGGCCGGTGTTTCGCTACGCCGGCGCCGACTTCGAGATCGAAAAATCCGTCTGCTTCGTCCACGGCGAGAACACCGTCGTCGCGGCGTATCGCAACCGGAACAGAACCGGAACATTGACCCTCGCCGTGCGTCCGTTGCTGGCGTTCCGCGACTTCAACAAGCTCGCCAAACGCAACGCCGCCGCCAACGTCTTTGTCCAACACCGTGAGGGCGTACTCTCCGTCCAACCCTACGCGCAGTTGCCGCGATTGTTCTTTCACGTCTCGCCCTGCGAAACAGACATCAAGGCCGACTGGTATCTCCGTTTCACCTACCCGGTTGACGAGGAACGCGGCCTCGAACACGAGGAGGACCTCGTCAGCCCGTTCGAGTTGACGTTCCGGCTTGGCGGCGACGAGACTGTTTACATCGCGGCCACCATCGAACCGCACGCCACCGTCAATGCGGTTGAACTGCTGGAGCGCGAGCATCAGCGCCGCCAGCAATTCGCCGACCGCGACCCCGTCCGCGCAGCGTTGCGGGCCGCGGCTGACACGTTCCTCGTGCGCCGCGGCGAGGACGGCTTGACGATCACGTCTGGTTATCCTTGGTATGCTGACTCGGGGCGCGGCGCGATGGTCGCGTTGCCGGGACTGACGCTGACGACCAGACGTTTCGACGAGGCAAAGCGCGTGCTGGTCACGTTCGCGAAATATTGCGACCGCGGCCTGATTCCTAACATCTTCTCCACCGGCGGCGAGAAGCCGACTTACAATTCCGTGGACGCCTCGCTTTGGTTTGTCGTGGCCGCGTGGAAATACTGGAAGGCCGGCAACGACGCCGGCGCGATGCGCGAACTACTGCCGACCCTGCGGGAAATCACGCGCTGTTACAACGAGGGCACGCGCTTCGACATCTACGCCGACGCCGACGGCCTGATCAGCGCCGGCGGTCCCGGCTCGCAATTGACTTGGATGGACGTGAAACTCGAAGGCTACGTGCCCACGCCGCGCCACGGCAAGGCCGTCGAAATCAACGCGCTCTGGTTCAACGCGCTGTTGATGCTCGCCGAGATCGAGGAGAAAATCGCCGGCGACACCGACGCTGTCGCCCCGTTGCGGAAACTCTCTGACCGTGTCGCCACCAGTTTCGTCAAGACGTTCTGGTTCGCCGCCGGCGGCTACCTCTACGACGTCGTCCAAGGCAACAACCGCGACACCAGCGTCCGGCCCAACCAGATTTTTGCCGTCAGCCTGCCGTATTCGCCGTTGAGCGCGGAGCAGCAACAGTCGGTGTTCCGCGTTGTCACCGAGCAGTTGCTCACGCCGTACGGGCTGCGGACGTTGTCGCCGCAGCACGAGAAATACGCGCGCCGCTACACCGGCACCCGCTGGCAACGCGACGCCATCCGCCATCAAGGCACGGTCTGGTCACACCTGATCGGCGCCTATGCCGACGCATTTCTACGCGTCCGCGGCAACGACAAGGGACAACGCCGTGAGTTGCTTGAGTTGCTCCAACCGCTGCTCAAACACCTTGAAGACACCAGCCTCGGCAGCGTTTCCGAAATGTTCGACGCCGACCCGCCGCATTATCCCCAAGGCTGCCCGTCACGCGCGTGCAGCGTCGCCGAACTGCTCCGCGCCTACGAACTCTGCCGCAAGTAGGCGGCGGCAGCCGGTCAGCTTCGCGTTTATCCCGGCGGACAGAACCGGCACAAGAACTCGACAGGATCAAAGGCGCAGCCTTCAGCGTCACGGACTTCGAAGTGAAGATGCGGCGCGATCAGCATCCAGTTGCGGGCATCCGCGCTGCGGCTCGTTTGTCCCATTCGCCCTATCTTCTGTTCCATTTTTACCTGACTGCTGACCGCTACCTCCGCCAAATGTCCGTACAGCGTGTAAAACTCCTCTCCGCTGCGCGGCCAGCGATGGGCAATGATAATGTGTTTGCCAAAATCGGATGCGTTCTCATCGGTCACGAGTTTGTGAACGACGCCGTCGCAAACGCAAAACACTTCGTCGTGCGGAACAAACGTCGGCTCCTCGCTCTCGAAATCAGTGTTGGTCGCGCAGTCGGTAAAGACGACGCGCGTGGTCTCGCCGGTCGGCGTGACGTTGACGGGCGCGATGTCGCAGCCACGGTGGAACCGGCGACCGCAGTCGCGCGTCCAGCCCGGCTTGCCGTAATCGGGGTTGACGCGAGTGCGGGCTAACTCCCGTCCCGGCGTCGGCCAGACGGCGCGCAATGGTTCGTTGTCGGGCAGTGAGATGAACTCACTCATTGGAGGAGACGCAGATTGTGACGGGCCTCGGTGAGGTGCGGCTTCAATTCGAGAGCGCGCTCCAACTCGCGCCGGGCTTCGGCTCGTTTGCCTTGCGCGGCGAGCACGCCGCCGAGCCGCTCGTGGGCCTCGGCAAACGCCGGTTTGACACGGACAGCTTCGCGCAGATGCCGCTCGGCCGTCGGCCAGTCTTGTTCGACGACGGCGCGGCCGGAAAGGCTGTACAACGCCACCACATCACGCGGATTCTTCGCGAGGCAATCATTCCAGAGCGTCTTGGCGTTGCGCCAGTCGGGAATCCGCAACCACGTCAGCACCAACAGCGCGACAACAGCGACACCCGCGACGAAACGTTGTCGTGATACGAGAACAAATAGCGGCAGCGCGGCGATGTAAAGGTAACGGTCAGCGCGCAACGTCGGGTGTGGGACAAGTTGAGAGACCGGCGCGAGCGCGACGACAAACCAAATCGCAGCGAACAATCCCCAGCGCGGTTCCCGTCGCATGACGAGCAGCCACGCGAGCAGCCACACGACGGTGATGAGGAGGCCGGGATCAGTGAGGCGACTGACGGCAGTGACCGTGTAGTGGTTGCTGAGAGCGACGGGCCAGACGAGCGAACTGAGGTACTGGCCGGCGACGGCGATCATCGTGAGGACGCCTTCAGTGGCGTTGCGGAACGGCGTGGCGAGTTGGCCGCTCTCGGCGTGTCCCCCGACGCGCATCACCGCGGCAAACGCAGCCGGCACGAAGAAGAGCCACGTTCGGCGTAGCGCGTCAACGAAGCGCGCGCGTTGCACGATGAGTTCGTACGCAAGGAGCAGCGCGGGCATCACGATCACCAGCGCGTGCGAGAGCGCCGCGGCGGTGAACGCCAGCAGCGACCAAAGCCGGTTGCGGTCGTAGGCAAGCCACGCCAACAGGAAGAACGTGGCGCCGAGAACGTTCTTGCGTTCGGCGATCCACGCGACGGTCTCGACTTGCACGGGATGAAACGCGAACCACGCCCCGGCAATCACGGCGGGCACGACAGCACCGGTCCACCGGCGGGCAACGAGGACAAAGAGGAACACGTTAAGGGCGTGCAGCAGCGATTGCGTGACGTGGTAGCCGAAGTATTTTCCGCCCCAGAGAAAATGATCGAGCGCAAGGCTGATGTAGGTGAGCGGATAGTAGTCGGTGGAAAAGATGGTGGTGAACAACCGTTTCAGTCCAGCGAGGTTCGGCGAGAGGACGAGCGGATTCAGCAGAACGTTCTCGTTGTCGTCCCAGTAGAGCATCTCGAACGACCAAGTCCGCACGTACAACAGAAACGCGACCGCCGCGAGCGCGAGTGCCCAGCGACGGATGGAATCGTCGCTTGGCAGTGGAAGGGATTGCTGATACGGTACACCGTCTTTCACAAACCAGAAGTGTAACAGCGACTATGAGTATTGACCAGCGGATGATATTGTTGCTTTGCTTGTTGTCGGTCGCCGCCGACCAGCCGCAATGGGGCGAACGATTCACCCGCAACATGGTCTCCGCCGAAACCGCCCTGCCCGACAACCTCGACCCCGCCACCGGCGCCAACGTGAAATGGTCCGTCCCGCTCGGCACCGAAACCTACAGCACGCCCATCGTCGCCGGCGGACGCGTCCTCATCGGCACCAACAACGACACGCCGCGCGACCCGCAGGAAATCGGCGACCGCGGCGTGTTGATGTGTTTCGACGAGCGCGATGGGCGATTCTGCTGGCAGTTGGTCTGCCACAAGATCACGACAAGCCGGTTCTGGGACTGGCCACACGACGGCATGTGTTCGCCCGCCACCGTTGAGAGCAACCGCGTCTATATCGTCTCCAACCGCGGTGAAGTCCTCTGCCTCGATCTTTACGCGAAGAAGACGACGCTCACCGAGGCCGACGCCTTCTGGCGGTTCGATATCATCAAGGAATGCCGCGTCCGCCAGCACGATTCCGCGCACTGCTCGATTCTGCTGCACGGACAGTTCCTCTACATCAACACCTCCAACGGTCTCGACGATGCTCACAAGACCATTCCCTCGCCCCAAGCGCCGAGCCTCATCGTGCTCGACAAAATCACCGGCAAATTCGTCGCCCGGGAGAACGAAAACATTGCGCCAAACACGTTCCACAGCACTTGGTCCTCGCCTGCACTTGGCGAAGTGGGTGGTCGTCCGCTGATTTTCTTCTGTGGCGGCAACGGCATCGTGTACGCGTTCGAGGCAGGCGATACCCTCAAGAAAGTCTGGCAGTACGATCCCGACCCGACCGCGCCGAAAGAGAACGTCCACAGTTACATCCGCAACCGCAAAGTCAGCCCCAGCAACATCAAAAGCATGCCTGTCTTCCACAATGGCCGGCTCTACGTCACCCACGGCGGCGACGTCTGGTGGGGCAAGAACGAAGCGTGGCTGAAATGCGTGGACGCCGCCAAAGGCGTCGAATTGTGGAGTTATCCGCTCGAACGCCACTGCATGAGCACGCCGGCGATTGCCGGCGGCCTTGTGTTCATAGCAGACTGTGGCCAGAAACTGCACTGCGTGGATGCCGCCACCGGCCAAGGCCACTGGACTCACGACACCGGCGGCGACATGTGGTCATCGCCGCTCGTCGCGGACGGCAAGGTGTATATCGGCACACGGCGCGGTGATTTCCTGATTCTCGCGGCGAACAAAGAGAAGAAGGTTCTTTGCTCCGTGAAACTCGGCAATCCAATCCACTCGACAGCCACTGCCGCCAACGGCACCATTTTTGTCGCAACGATGAAACGCCTG
>CAZNOK010000190.1:1708-4016 GCA_964574605.1 uncultured Verrucomicrobiota bacterium | reverse complement strand
GTTGAGCTTGGCCCCAATTTCCGCCGGCTGCGTTTCGACACCGACTTCTGCGTCAATCACACACAGCATGCTCACCTTGACGGATGACCAGTGCGCCAGATGCGGCGTACCGGGTTTAACGTATGATTTGGCCTTGCGTGGACGGCATTGGAGGCTAGAGTGTCAGGCGTTATGGCAAAGAAACTGGCTGACATTGTCGAGAGCTTGGTGGCGTCATTCCGCAAACACGGCGGCATCAACCACCTCGACGGTTCGAACCTGCCCTCGCGTGACGCGGTGGTGGGGATCACGCAGGATTTGTTGCGATTGGTGTTCCCCGGTTTCTACGACGCTGAGCCATTGCACTCGGCGCAGATCGCCGAGTACACGGCGGAACTGGTCGCCTCCATCACACGCCGGTTGGAAAAGGAAATCTGCAAGAGCTTGGAGTACCAGCCGTGCCCGCATTGCGACCGCAACGACCTCGCCGGTACGGCGGCGCGGGTGACGGAGGAGTTTTTGGCGGAGTTGCCCACGGTGCGGGCGGTGTTGCAGACCGACGTGGTGGCCGCCTACGAAGGCGATCCGGCGGCGATCAGCACCGAGGAAATCATCGTGGCGTATCCCGGCATCGAGGCGATCGCCGTGCAACGAATGGCGCACCGGCTCTACCGCCGGCACATTGCGTTGATCCCGCGGATCATGACCGAATGGGCGCACAACAAGACCGGCATTGACATCCATCCCGGCGCCGAGATCGGGCTGAGCTTTTTCATTGACCACGGCACCGGCGTCGTCATCGGCGAGACCACTGTCATTGGCAAGAGCGTGAAGATTTATCAGGGGGTCACGCTCGGCGCGAAGAGTTTTCTGAAAGACGCGCAGGGCCGTTGCGTGAAAGGCATCAAACGCCACCCGAACATCGAGGACAACGTCACCATCTACGCCGGCGCAACGATTCTGGGCGCCGTGACCATTGGACACGACTCCATCATCGGCGGCAACGTCTGGCTTCTCGAACCCGTGCCGCCAAACACGGTTGTCTATCAGGAAGGCGGCCAGACGAAGATGAAGACGACGGCGCGCGAACGCGACAAGATGGTCGGCCACGCCGAGAAATAGACGGCTCAGTCAAAGAAACGGTATCGAACAATGAACCAGAGGGCGGCGACGCCGTCCTTCCAGTTGATCTTCTTGCCCTCGGCGTAGTCGCGGCCGGAGTAGTTGATGTCGGTTTCGTAAAACCGGTAACGGCGGCGGGCGAACTTGGCGGTCAATTCCGGTTCGATGCCGAAACGCTCCGACGTCAGTTTCATGTCCGCCACGCACTCGCGGCGGAAGACCTTGTAGCAGGTTTCCATGTCGGTGAGGTCCAGGTTGCAGAACATGTTCGACAGCAGCGTCAGGAACCGGTTGGCTGTGTAGTGCCAGAACAACAAAACGCGGTGCGTGCCGCCGGTGAACCGGGAACCGTACACAACATCGGCCCGGCCATCGAGAATCGGTTGGAGAAGCTTGGGATAGTCGGCGGGGTCGTATTCGAGGTCGGCGTCCTGAATGAGGCAGATGTCGCCGGTGGCGTGTTCGAGCGCGGTGCGGATGGCGGCGCCTTTGCCGCGATTGGAGGAATGAGTGAAGACCTTCGTGTTGCCGTCCTTGGGAAGTTTCGCCAGGATGTCGCCGGTGCCGTCGGTGGAAGCGTCGTCCACGAGGATCAGTTCCTTTTCGAGTCCGCCGGTGTTGGAGTTGTGGACACGGCGTAAGATTTCCGCGAGGGTGCACGCTTCGTTGAACACCGGGATCAGAATAGAGATTTTGCGGAAGGACGCAGCCATTTGAGCGGGAGTATAACGGCAGTTTTTTTCCAGTGGCAAGGACATTGTGTGCGTGGTAATGTCAGCGCGCCTTTCCCAAGGCGGGTTAGCCAAGTGGTAAGGCGGGAGTCTGCAAAACTCCTATGCGTCGGTTCGAATCCGACACCCGCCTCCAATTTCTTGTGCCTGCGGCACAACCAGTTGGAGCGTGGAGAGCACTCCACAATTCGTGCGCACTCGCCCACTACCCGGTGTCACCCAAACAGGGTGTGAGGCCGGGTTCTCTGTATGAGCTCGAACAGGGAGATTCATCATGAGGACGGCGCACAGAATGTTCTGACCCAGCAGCGGCATCTGCTACTGCGAAGATGCCGCGACGGGCAGACAGGAAAGTCTCAACACTCGCAACGAACACGAGGCCGAGCGGCTTGTGCACGCACGCAACGAGGCCCGAATGCAGCCACAATTGAACCCTTGTGCAGGCATTTCGTTTGACAATCAACAATGCACAAGGA
>CAZNOK010000190.1:0-1608 GCA_964574605.1 uncultured Verrucomicrobiota bacterium | reverse complement strand
CGACGACGCAGGAAGAACATCGCGACCAGCCCGGTCCCAACGAGCAGAGCGGAACTCGGCTCGGGCACCACGGTCAACATGAGATCGTTGTTATCCAGCCAGAAATAGCCGGACTTCCCGCTGCTGCCGATCGAAGAAAAGTTGGTAGCACCGTCCTCCACATACCCGAAGTAACCGCCATCGAAGTGCAATAGGGTGTAGTCGCCCGTTTCGAGATTACCGACCGCGTTTAAGACGAACCAGTTGGTCGACATGTAATCGGTCCACCAGAGGCCTTCCGAAATATCCACAAAGTCACTGTTGGTGGGCGAACTCAAGTCGAAGTTGAACTTGAAACCATCGGTGATGGTGAGGTTGCCTTCGATGGTCAGCGTGCCAATGCTCCCCGGGGCACCGGGCGTGAGGGTGCCGCCGCCATACGTGAAGTTGAGATTGCCTCTCACGGTGCCGCTGCCCCTGACTTCCTGATTTACCTCAAGCATCAATCCGGCCCCGCCAGTGGCCAGAGTGACGTCTAACACCGCACCACTGCGCACGTCGAAGCAGACGGTATTGGTGTTCACTGAGTCGGGACCAATGGCCAGCGTGCCGGTCTGAATAACAGTGGCACCGGTGTAGGTGTTGGGGCCGGTCAGCGTCAGCGTACCCTCACCGATCTTGGTCAGGCCGCCGCTGGTGTTGGCTCCAATGGAGGAGGTGAGAGTGACGTTGGTGCTGCCGCCGCCGATGAGGGTAACGGTGGGCGCGCTGGTATAGCCGGTGCCGCGGCTGGTGACGAAGATGCCGGTCACGCTGCCGCTCGAGTAATCGAACAACGCCACCGCGGTCGCGCCGGTGCCGCCGCCGCCGCTGATGCCGACATAGGGCGCGCCAACGAAGCCGGACACCGAACCGCCGAGGTCGACGTTGGTGACGCCGTTGCCAAGAGGAGCGCTGAGCCCTTGACGAATCTCAACATCGCGGCCGGCGGTGTCAATGATGGCTCCGCCGCTCCACACGTAGGCGGCAGTGAAGTAGCGGTTGCTGACACCCATGAGCACAGTGCCATAGCTCTCGACCCACTCGTTGGAGAGCCAGCCCGCGCGGAGGACGCCGCCGTCGAAGTTGAAGAAGCTCTGGCCGCCGGTCTGGCGACGATTGATCCAGCCGGCCTGCAAGGTGCCGCCGCTGAGCAGGTTGATGATGTTGGTGCTGCCGCTCTGGTAGTTGACGTAGAGCGTCTCGTCAACAACCAAGGTTCCACCAGCGATGGTAACCTCTGCGCGGTTGGTGGCAACGTTGCCCATCCGCAGTTGGTTGACGAGCATCGTGCCACCGGCTTGGTAGTACACGCCGGTGGAGCTGCCAGTACCAGCATTCGCGCACAACAACAGGCCGTAGTTCTGCCTGAGATTGTTGGTGTAATCGCCACCGTTCACATACATGAGGCCCAACCCGCCGTATGCCACATACGTCCAATTGCTGACCGTCGCGCTGTTGCCGTTGAACTCGTAGTACCCGTAGCCGCCGCCGGTATAGCCGATGCGAATATCACCGAAGCTGGTGATGTCGGCGCCCATTTGATAGATGGCGCCGACGCCGGTAGCGCCGTTGCCCGTAAGGAGGCCG
>CAZNOK010000189.1:0-10264 GCA_964574605.1 uncultured Verrucomicrobiota bacterium | reverse complement strand
GCAATACGCCCTGCGCGAAGCCGGCCGGTTCGCCGTCACCGGTAATCACCTCGCCGACCCAGACAACCCGAGTCAGACCCTTTCACGCGTGGACTCCATCATCCAAAGAGCCAATCAAGCTGCCGGCAAGCAACTGACAGGAATTGTTATCCGCAGCGCACACGGCGGAAACAACAACGCGGGGGGGCCAGGGGATCAGGTGACGATTTCGCTGACATACGAATTGCGACTGTTGACGCCAGTGGTAGGACGATTCTTCCCAAACGGCATTTATCGGTTCACTGTCATGACAACGTTCAAGAATGAGCCGTTCCCGTCAAGTCAGACGCTATGAACCACCGCCAACTCAAATCCGGAATCAACGCGGCTTACTGCTGGCGGAATCGCTCTGGTCAGGCGCTGGTGGAGTTCTCACTGATGCTGCTCGCATTAATGGTGTTGTTGTTCGCGATCATTGATTTTGGGCGCGCTTTTCATTTGAAACAGATTCTAATCAATGTCAGCCGCGAAGGAGCGAATCTGGCGTCGCGCGGAACGGATTTTACGAACACCCTCAGCGCCGTCGTCATCTCGGCGCAACCGTTGGAGATCGACAGTGATGGATACATCATCCTGACGAAGATCCATCGTGACGGGAACGGTGTTGCCACTGTCACGCAACAGGTGGGGCGCGGCGGGGCATCGGCCAGCAGCCGGGTCGGTCGCGTGGGCGGCGGGAGCCCAAATCTCCCGAATAGTGGCATTCCTCCCAGCAATCAGGACCTGATTGTCGCCGAGGTGTTTTATTCGTTTCGTGGCATAACCCCGATGGGGCAGATCCTGCAACTCACGCTGCCAGCAACGTTCTATGATGTCGCTTATTTTTAGTCTGGCAAGAGGAGTGATATGAAAACGATTACGGCACGGATGTTCAAGGGAGGTCAAAGTGGGCAGGTGACCGTATGGTTCAGCCTGTCAATCGTCCTGGTGTTCTTGTGTGTGGCGCTGGTCGTTGACTTCGGCTTTGCGTACATCAGTCGCGCGCAGTTGTCCAAGGCGGTTGATGCCTCCGCCCTGATGGCGGTGCGAAACATCCACCAGGGGGAAACCATTGCCGCAAACCTCGCGCGGCAAACCTTTGCGGCGAACTATCCGCGGACCGGCCGCGATGTGTCCACGCCGACTCCGACCATCAGTTTTCGCACGGACAATCTGGGCCGAAGATACCTGACGGTATCAGCCACCACACGGATCAACACACTGTTCATGCGCGTGCTCCCGAAATGGCAAACGCTGACGGTGGGAGCTGAGGCCGAGGCGTTGCGTGCGCGGGCTGTCGTCGCGTTGATTTTGGATCGCTCGGGTTCGATGCGGAACAACAATAAATGGCCGGAACTAGGACCGTCGGTGGATGTTTTTGCCAGCCTGTTTTCAGATCAGGTGGACAAGATGTCGTTGTCGCTCTATTCGACCATTGCCAGCACGCCGGTCACGATGCGGCAGCCCTTCAAGGCCGCCATCAGCAACAATGTACCACGCGTCAGGAGTGCTTTTGTGGGAGCCACATTCATGTCGGATGGATTGCGATTGGGGTGGGATGAGATCCACAGCGAACCTGTGGGAGCCGGCGAACCCTTGATTCGTGCGGCGGTGTTTTTCACGGACGGCTTGGCGAATATCATTCAGGAGCGGGTGATGTGTGAGAGGACTGACAGCCCTCGCACGAACACCTGGAACTTCGGTGGAAGCGATAGCAGTGGAAACCCGTATTATGTTCTCTATTCCACAACTGGTGACCAGAAAGGGAACAATCCCGGCGCGCCACCCGGCTACTGTGACAACCCGGGGCTGCGGAGGTTTAACCGCATCTTCGGTGGAGTAGAAAACGACATCAGACAGCCCACTATCAGTGCGGAGGCGGAAGACCGCACAATGCACTTGGCTGAGCAGATGCGGGCGGAAGGAATTATCATTTACGTGATTGGATTGGGCAGCGGCAGTGATCTCAATGAAGCTTGGTTGCGCAATCTGGCCAATGATCCCTCTGGATCCCAGTTTAACCCAAATCTCACACCGGGCAAGGCTGTGTTTCCCCGCACGGCTGATGAACTGCGCAACGCATTTCAATTCGTGGCCGCTGACATCGTGGGACGTCTGACGCGTTAGAAAACGCTCATGTCACTTCCAAGCGACGTTCGATGCCGAATTTCGCGATTCGCTTTCGTAACGTCGCCCGCGTGATGCCCAACAGCTTGGCCGCCTGCACCTGATTGCCGCCGGTCTCGACCAGCGCGCGTGTGATCATCTCGCGTTCCATCGCAGGAATGATTTTTAGCTTCGGGTCCTTGCGGGCATGCGCGAACAACGCCGTCGCAGCCGCGTCGAGCGATGCGTCCACGGCTTCCGCCGGGGCCACAACTATCCTCGGCTCGCGAACGTCGGCGGGCAGGTCGCCGGGCATCAACGTCTCGCCACGCGCAACGACGATGGCGCGCGCGATGGCGTTCTCCAGTTCGCGCACGTTGCCGGGCCAATCGTGTTTTTGGAGAATCGCCAACACATCGGGACTGACGCGCTTGATGCCGGTCTTGCGGAGGAAATAGTCCACCAACACCGCGATGTCGTCGCGGCGCTCGCGCAGCGCCGGCAGATGGATGCGCACCACGTTGAGCCGGTAGTAGAGGTCTTCGCGAAACTTCTTTTGGGCGACGTGTTTTTCCGGGTCGCGATTGGTCGCCGCGATGACGCGCACGTCGGCCTTCAACGTCTGGTTGCCCCCGACGCGTTGGAACTCGCCATTTTGCAGTACGCGTAACACTTTGGCTTGTGTCGCCAGCGGCATGTCACCGATCTCGTCGAGGAAAATCGTTCCGCCGTCGCATTGTTCGAACTTGCCGATGCGGCGCTCGTGCGCGCCGGTGAACGCGCCGCGTTCGTGGCCGAACAGTTCACTCTCCAGCAACTGTTCCGGAATCGCCGCGCAGTTGATGGCGAGGAATGGTTGGTCGGCGCGTTTGCTGTGGTGGTAAATGGCGCGAGCGACGAGTTCCTTGCCCGTGCCGCTCTCGCCGGTGATGAGGACGGTGGCGTCGGATTGCGAGACTTGGCCGATGAGCTTGAAGACTTGTTGCATCGGCGCGCTCTTGCCGACGATGCCCTCGGCGTAGTCTTCCTTAGACAGCAACGGCTGGTAGCTGACGAGTTGCCGCATCGCGCGGGCGCTGTGGAGCGCCTGTTCGACTAGCGTCTTCAACTTCGGCACGTCGAGCGGTTTCAGGACGTAGTCGTACGCACCGAACTTCATCGCCTCAATAGCAGTCTGCGTGGTGCCGTAGGCGGTCATCATGATGATCATCAGCTTAGGGTCGAGCGAACGCAGCTTGCGAAGCGTGTCCAGCCCGTTGGTCGCGCCCATGCGTATGTCCATGATGATCAGGTCCGGCCGCTCAACGGCCACCTGTCGGATCGCCTCCTCGCCGCTGGCCGCCTCGACCACCTTTAGAACATCGGTCTCAAGGTTGCGTCGGAATGCACGGCGGATATCCGCATCGTCATCCACCACGAGAATCTTTTCCATGTGTGCGAAGATAGCGGGAGTCGCGTCATCTTGCAACGCTGGGTTGGCTGTGCTAGGCGTAGGGCGTGCGCTGGTCACTGAAAATCGGACGTGTATCGGGCATCGGTCTGCACCTGCACGTCACGCTACTGTTGTTGTTCGGACTGATCGCCTACGTCGGGTTCGTCGAGATGGGGACGCGCGGCGCCGCGTGGGCGTTGGCGCTGGTCACGGCGATCTTGACGTGCATCATGCTCCACGAACTCGGTCACAGCCTCATTGCGCAACGGCTCGGCGTCCAGGTCCGCAGCATCACGTTGCTGCCCATCGGCGGCGTTGCGGTCTTGAAAGGCATCCCGGAAAACCCGTGGCACGAAATCGCCATCACCCTTTCAGGGCCGACTGTTAATCTCGCCATTGCTGCCGCGCTGCTGCCATTCACGGGACTGCCGTCGGATCTGTTTGTGCTTTCGATGCCGTACAACCTGACGAGTTTCCTCGCCACCATGGTCAGCGCAAACCTCACGCTCTTTATTTTCAACTTCGTTCCCGCTTTCCCGATGGACGGGGGACGCCTGTTGCGCGCCGTGCTGGCGCTGGTCGTGCCATTCCCGCGCGCCACCGTCATCGCCGCGACGGTCGGTCAGGCGCTGGCAATCTTGTTCGTGCTGGTCGGGTTGAAGTTCTCGCTCTGGCTCATCGTCATCGGCGTCCTCATCTTCATCGGCGCCGAGGGCGAGGAAAAAGTCGTCCGCACCCGGAGCCTGTTGCGCGACCTCGAAGTCGAAGAGGTGATGGCGCGGGATTTTGTCGTGCTCGCGCCCACCGTCACCGTGATGCGCGGCCTCGAGATGGTTTATCACACGGGACAAGATAATTTCCCCGTCATGGATGGCGACCGTCTGCTCGGCATCGTCATGCGGCAGGATATGCTCGACACGGCCAACCGGCTTGGTCCCGACACGCTCGTCACCGAGGCGATGGACGCCGACTTGCCCGCGTTGCCGCCTCACGCCAAGCTCTCGCAGGTTTATGAAACGATGATGAGCGAAGGCTACCAGAGCCTGCCCGTCGTGAGCGACGGCCAACTCGTCGGCCTGCTTAGCCACGACAACATCAGCCGCTACCTGGTGGTCCAGTCGAACCTGAAGCGCGGAGTCGTTCCCGCGCATACGCCAGCGCAGCCTCCCGTGATTCGAGACGCTCCTCCAGTTGAAGCTCCTCGATGTCGCGAAGAACCGCCCCCACCAGCTTCCCCGGCGTAAACCCGATCTCCAACAGATCGTTTCCGTTCACCAGCGGTTTCGGCTTCACGATCTCCGGCGGCATCTCCTTCGCCTTCTTCAACAGGAACTCGACGTTGCCCACGCTGCCGTGGCTGGCGATGCAGTCGAGGCGGTGCAATTCCAGTTCGTCCGCAAACGTTGGCCTCGCCAAAATGCGTTTCAGTTTCGACGGACGCATTTCCTGCACATGACGGAACCGCATGTGTTCCGCCACGCACAACACGATCCGCTCGATCTCCTCGTTCGAGAACCGTAGCCGCCGCAGAATCGCTTCTGTCATCTTCGCGCCAACCGTGTCGTGCTCGTTGAACCGGATACGGTCCGACACGCTGAAGGTCGGCGGTTTGCCCACATCATGCAGCAACACCGCCCACGCGAGCGTTAGACTTGGCTCCATGGGCATGGCATCCAGCATCAGCTTCGTATGCTCGAATACATCGCCTTCCGGATGAAACTCCGGCGGTTGCTCGACGCCCTTCATCGTGGCGACTTCAGGCAATACCGCGCGCAACAGGCCGCTCTCGTCCAGCAAGACCAGGCCGCGGCCCGGATTGGCGCGCGTGAAGATCTTCGTCAACTCATCCCGAATCCGCTCCGCGCTCACGACGGAAATCTGCGGCGCCATCTCACGCACCGCCGCAAATGTCGCCGACTCGATTTCGTAGCCGAGTGTCGTTGCGAACCGGACGCAGCGCAGCAGACGCAGCTTGTCCTCCCCGAACCGGTCGCGCGGTTCACCAATGCAACAAACCAAGCGTTTTTCGATGTCCGCCTTGCCACCGACGAAATCAATCACTGTGTCGGCCAGCGGATCGAAGAACATTCCGTTGACGGTGAAGTCGCGTCGCTGCGCGTCGTCCTCCGGTGTGCCGAATCGGACGCCAGATGGACGCCGTCCGTCGAGGTAGGCTTCGTCGCAACGGAAGGTGGCGACCTCGAATTGGTGGTCGCCTTCGAGCACCAGCACGACTCCGAACGCCGCGCCGACGGGCACGGTGCGCGGAAAAATGTTGCGGATTTGTTCCGGAGTCGCCGACGTGGCGATGTCGAAGTCGTGGGGTTCGACTCCGCGCACCATGTCGCGCACGCAACCGCCGGCAAAATAGGCGATGTGTCCCGCCTTTTTCAATTGTCGGACGATCTGAATCGCTGTGTCTTTCATCTGCTATTCGGAGGAGGGGATGTGGCAGGTGGCAAGGCCGCGTTTCTCAAGGTAGCGCTGGTGGTATTCTTCGGCCCGGTAGAACGGTGCGGCAGGAACGATCTGGGTCACGATGGGCTGCTTGTATTTGCCGGACTTGTCGAGCTTGGCCTTGGATGCCTCGGCAGCTTTCTTCTGCGCGCCATCGGCGTAGAAGATGGCGCTGCGATATTGCGTGCCGCGGTCGGGACCTTGGTAATTGAGTTGCGTCGGGTTGTGGTTCTTCCAGAAAACCTCAAGGAGCTGGTCGTAACTGACCTTCTTCGGGTTATAGATGACGCGAACAGCTTCGGCGTGGCCGGTGGTGTCGGTGCAGACATCTTGGTAGGTCGGGTTGACGATCGTGCCGCCGGTGTAGCCGACTTCGGTGGCGAGCACGCCGTTGATCTGACGGAACGCCTGTTCGACGCCCCAGAAACATCCGGCGCCGAATATAGCAGTCTTGGTCGAAGTGAACTTCATGGAGACGGAGTTCAAACAGTAACGCAAGCCCGCCGGCGGTGGGCCGTCGTTAAAAACGTGGCCAAGATGGGCGTCGCAACGGGCACAGAGCACTTCGATGCGTTGCATCCCCTTGGAGTTGTCCTCGACCTTGGCGATGTAATCGTCGTTGACAGGGCGGAGGAAACTCGGCCAGCCGGTGCCGGAATCGAACTTCTCGCCGGAACTGAACAGCGGCAGGCTGCAGCACACGCAGGAATAGATGCCCGCTTGGTGGTTGTCGTGGAACGCGCCGCAAAACGCCGGTTCGGTTCCTTTGCCTCGGGCTATTTCATATTGTTCGGGTGTCAGAATTTTGCGCCACTCGGCGTCGGACTTGATGATTTTTTGCATGGTATTCGTGGCTCCCAACGCGGGAAGACTGAGGACGAGAAATATTACTGCAATTTTCACGGCGCAAAAATGCCACAACCGCCGCATCTGCGCCACAAGTTATTCTTCGCGCTCGATCTGCTCGGCCGGCGGGAGTTCCTTGCGGTGCATGATGTAAAACGGCGCGCCGACGAGGCTCCAGAACAGATTCGCGAAATAACCGAGCAACGACAGCGCCAGCGCCGCAGCGCCGGGCACGCCGACGCGACTGAACATTGTCACGTACATGCCTTCGCGCACGCCGAAGCCGGAGATGGTGATCGGGATGGCGGAGATGGAGTTGATGATGGGCAGGTAGAGAAAATAATCCACGAGGCTGGCGGACGCGATGCCAAGTCCTTTGCCGACGCATACGATGGCCAGCATCGAAAAGCCATGCACCGCCACGGTGATGATCGCTGTCTTGGCGAGCACGACCGGGTGCGACGCATAAACGCGACACGCCTCGACCATCCGTCGCAACGTGTCGTATTTGGGCAGCCGCTCCAGTAACGCGCGCAATCCGGGCAGTCGGTCTGCAAATCCCTTCCAGAAACTCAACGCCGTGATCGTGACCGTGCCAAGCACGAACACGAGCGTGACCACGGTAAACGTTCTCAGCCGCGCGTCGTCATAGACCCGGTGCCAGAAGCTCAGCATCATCACCAGCGCAATGACGAACAACACCAGCAGACCGATGATACGGTCCACGATGACTGTCGCCACGGCCTCGGCCTTTTTGTGGTGCGTCGCGCGGGCGGCATACCACGCTTTCATGACGTCGCCACCGGTGGCGCCCAGCATGAACGTGTTGAAAAACAGGCCGATGAAATTGATCGCAAAAACGTCTTTCAATGGCAGGTCCAGTCCCTGCACGCGCAGGATCCATTGCCAGCGAACAACGCCGCAGACCATCACGATGCCGATGCACACGATTGCCAACACGAACCAAACCGGCTCGACTTGCTGAAATACCTGGGCCAGCGAATGTGGCCCGACGCTCCAGATTTTCGCCAGACGCTCAGTCCACGGAAGGTTGTCGAGTCCGGCAATGCGTTCGGCAGCTTCCTTGCGAAAAATGCCGTGAAACAGGTAGGCGAGCATACCCACGCTGATTAGCACGCGCGCCAGATTGCCGAGGTGTTTTTTCATCCCCGCCCGGGCCTCTGTAACATCGCGTGTACCCGGCGTGTTTCTGTGGCGATGACTTGGGCGTCCCAGTCACCGTGGATTTCCCACGAGACAATCATATCGTCTGTCACAAACGGCGCGAGCCGCGCAAAATCATACTCGCCCGACCCCGGCGGCATGTGATCCATCAGCGGCGGCGCGAAATCCTGCAGGTGCATCCCCGCCATCCGTCCGCGGAACCGTTCCAGAACCGCTTCCTGCTGCAGCAGCCCCATGTTCTCCTTGATCTGGCAGTGTGCATTGTCAAACCAATAGGCAAGCACATCGGTGCCATAACAACGGATCAGGCTGTCCGCCTCCTCCTCGCTCGGAATCTCCTCGATCCCCATGCGCGTCTCCATGCCGAGCTTCAGCTTCAATTGTTTCGCGCGCGGGATCAACCGGTCGAGCACGCGACAAACCTGCACAAAATGACGTTTCTGTTTGCGCGCGCGCGCCACCAGCGTTTTCTGGCGCAACCGCTCGAATTGTGGCGTGCGCGCCTGTCCCGCAGTATACATTGCCATCAAGTGTCGCGGCCGATTCGGCCAGCGCATTGGAATACAGCCCAGATGCAACACCACCGCCTTCGCGCCGAGCATCGCGGCAAACTCCAGCGTCCGCAACGTGTGCCGCAACGCTTGGTCCCGTTCCCGGTCGTCCAGTGCGCTCGGCAAATAACAATCTGGCATCATGCCGCTGAGGCCGACCGGCAACGGACAGAAATTGTGCAGCGACGAGACTTTGATTATACCGCTATTGACAGCGGACTGGATGCCGGGGATCAGCGCGATGCTGGTGTTGTGGCTCAGTTCGGCGTACTCGAAGCCCAGCGAGCGAACCTCCTCCAGCATCGCTTTGCCGTCGGTGTGCCGTGACGCATTCCAGCAGGTTGATAGCGCAAACATAAATAAAGAGGCCAACGCGCGCGGACAGCGACGGGTTGGCCTCGAGGGAGTGTGATGGTTCCGTTTAGTACGACGACATACTGAACATCCGCGGCGCCTTCATCTTGCGCCGGCGTTTCTCGCTCGGTTTCTCAAAATGCCGGTGTGCCCGCGCTTCGCGCAACGTTCCTTCGCGGTTGAGTTTCTTCTTCAACCGCCGCAGCGCCTTCTCCACGGGTTCACCTTTCTTCAATCTGACTTCTGACACGCACTCACACTCCTCTCGTTTGATGTTGTTTTTCCAAGGCGGGCGGCATCATACGCGCCGACCCCCGTGCTGTCAAAGCCTTATCACGCCGTCAGAAACGCCCGCAATGCAGCCGCCAGCTTCGGCCCGATGCCCGGCACCGAGGCGATTTCGTCCGCGCTGGCTTGTCGCAACCGCTGAATCGAGCCGAAACGCTGCAATAACGCCAGCTTCCGCTTCTCGCCGAGTCCCGTAAACTCGTCAAGCACCGACTCCTGAATCCGTCGTTTTCGGAGTTGCTGGTGGTAGGCATTCGCGAATCGGTGCGCCTCGTCACGCAGCCGTTGGACGAGATGCAGGGCAGGGGAGTCCTTTTCCAGACGAAAGGTTTCCGGACTGCTGCGCGTGTAAATCTCCTCGAACTGTTTCGCCAGCCCGATTACCGGCAAGTTCGTGATTCCCAGTGCCGCCAACGCCGCTAGCGCCGCGTGAAGCTGACCCGCACCGCCGTCCACCATCACCAAGTCCGGCAACGTGCCGCCCTCGTCGAGCACTCGCCGGTAACGACGCCCGACCACTTCGGCGATGGAAGCGAAATCGTCACTACCGGTCACGGTGCGGATCCGGTAGTGACGGTAGTGAGCCTTGTGCGGTTTGCCGTCGCGGAAACAGACCGTTGAGGCGACGCTGAGCGTGCCGCTGATGTTGGAAATATCAAATCCTTCAATGTGAGATGGAAGTGAGGGCAAACTGAGCACACGCTGCAACTCGGTCATCTCAGCCTGGCGATCAATTCTCGGTTTCAAGTCGCGCGCGAACTTCCGTTCGCGCGCGACGCGGGCAATGTCGCGCAAACTGGCGAGAACATCCCGCAGCTCCGCCGCCTTCTCGAACTGTCGCAGCTTGGCCGCGTCGCGCATCTGCGCCTCAATTTCGTCCTGCGCATCTTTGTTGGCGCCTTCAAGGAACCCACACGCAAGCTCGACGCGGCGCAGATATTCCTCGCGTGACATGTTGGCAAGTGGCACGGGGACGAGGTAGTTCGAGTATTTCAGGTCTTTCGGTTTTGGCGCGCCGCCTTTGCCT
>CAZNOK010000188.1:0-10329 GCA_964574605.1 uncultured Verrucomicrobiota bacterium | reverse complement strand
GCTGAACTATAGATTGTTGCCTGCGGATTGTGAAGCATATCCGGTAAATGTGGGGCTAGACTTCACTTGTTCGTTGCCGGTCACTTTGTGGAAAAAAACAATGGGCACAGAAGCTGATACCTGTCGAAAGCGCGTTCTGCCGAAATTGTATGCAGCAGGATGGACGGATGACCAAATCTGCGAGCAGCGATATTTCACAGATGGACGGATCGTTACTCTTGGCCGGGGCCACTACCGCAAGGCTGGCAAAAAAGTTGACTATCTTCTCCGTTACAAGCCGCATTATGCTCTCGCGGTAGTCGAAGCCAAAGCTTCCTATAAGAAACCCGGTGACGGATTGCAGCAGGCGATGGATTATGCCGAAGCTCTTGGTCTGAAGTTTGCCTACGCGACCAACGGACACGGGATTATTGAGCACGACTACCTTACCGGCAAACAAGCTGCTCTTGAGCGCTTCCCCTCACCGGATGAACTCTGGAAACGGCTTCGTGCAGGCAACGGGCTGACTGCCGACAAGGACGCCGAGGATGCCTTGTTCCCCTTCTATCAGGAGATCGGCGGTAAGGAGCCGCGTTACTATCAGGAGATCGCCATCCACCGGGCTGTCGAAGCGGTCATTAAGGGGCAAAAACGCATCCTCATCACGATGGCGACCGGCACCGGCAAGACGTTCGTGGCGTTCCAGATCATCTGGAAACTTTGGAAGACCAAACGCAAAAAGCGCATTCTGTATCTGGCCGACCGCAACTTCCTCGTGGATTATGCGAAGGACAGAGACTTCGCGCCTTGTGGCGATGCGCTGTGCAAGATTCAAGGCAAGGTCACGAAAAGCCGTGAAATCTACTTCGCGATTTATCAGGCCATCGTGGACGACAAACGGCGTCCGGGCCTTTACAAACAGTACCCACGCGACTTCTTTGATCTCATCCTCGTGGACGAGTGTCACCGGGGCAGCGCGAAGGACGAAAGCAAATGGCGCGAGATTCTCGACTACTTCAACACCGCTGTGCAGATCGGCATGACCGCCACGCCGCTGCGCAAAGACAACGTGGACACCTACCGGTATTTTGGCAACCCAATCTTCACCTATTCCCTCGCAAAAGGCATTGATGATGGCTTCCTTGCGCCGTATCGGGTGCATCGTGTCGTCCTCAACGTGGACGCCACCGGCTGGCGACCCGACAAAGGGCAACTCGACCGGTTCGGGCGCGAGATACCGGATGGCGAGTATGGCACGAAGGATTTCGAGCGATTGGTTTCTTTGCTGACGCGCACTGAGGTTGCTGCCAAGCATTTGACCGAGCACCTCAAGAACACGGATCGGATGGCCAAGACCATCGTGTTCTGCGTTGACCAGGAACACGCCGAAGACATGCGCCTTGCGCTCCACAACGCCAACGAAGACCTGACGAAGCAGTACCCGCACTACGTTGCCCGCGTCGTCTCCGACGAGAAGAAGGTTGGCCGCCATCATCTCGACAAGTTCGTTGACCCCGAAAAGGACGAGCCGGTCATCGTCACCACATCGCAAATGCTCACAACAGGTCTGGATGTGAAGACCTGCAAGAACATCGTCCTATTCAAGCCCATCAACTCCATCGTCGAGTTCAAGCAGATCATCGGGCGCGGCACGCGATTGTTTGCCGACAAGGACAAGCTTTGGTTCACCATCATTGACTACACCGGCGCGACCCGCCTCTTCAGCGACCCCGACTTCGATGGATTCCCGGAGAAGATCACCGAAGAACAAATCAATGAGCGCGCCGAGACCATCGGAGGCATCCAAGTCGTCACGCAGGAACCGGTCGAGACCGAAGAGCAACGCGAAGCCGAGATGCAGGCGTTGCTCCAAGCCGAACAAACGGAGGAAGAAGGCCCGCCCCGCAAATACTACGTGGACAAGACCGAAGTCCAAGTCCTGCAAGATGTCGTCCTTGAACTCGACGAGCACGGCAAGAAGCTCCGCACCATCAGCTACACCGACTACACCCGCGAACAAGTCCGCAAGCTTTACCCTTCCGCCACCAAGCTCCGCTCCAAGTGGACCGATGCCGAGGAACGCGAGGAGATCATCAGTGCCTTGAAAGAACGCGGCATTGAGCTTTCCCATCTAGCCGAGGCCACACACCTACCGGACGCCGACCCGTTCGATTTGCTCGTCCATGTCGCCTACAACAGCCCGCTCCGCACCCGCCGCGAACGCGCCGAACAAGTCCGCAAAGGCAAGCTGGATGCCTTCGACTACTTCAAACCCGAAGCCCGCGAGATTCTGGCGTTGCTGCTGGAGAAATACTGCGACCACGGCGTCGAGCAACTCAGCGACCTCCACATCCTCGAAGTCCCGCCAATTTCAGAGCGAGGAACACCGGTGGAGATTGCGCGGCTGTTCGGCGGAGCGGATAAGCTCCGAGGAGCATTGAACAAACTGCAGGAGATGCTGTATGCCGACTAGAATTGTAGGGCAAGCGCCCCGCTTGCCGTCGTTCTGTGACCCCGGATTGGCAACCGGAGCGGTTGCCCTACAAATGCAACCATGAAACCCAAACCCACCATTCCCACTACACCCGCCGCGCGCCTCTCCTCCGTCATCAAATCCTCCCGCGACATCATGCGGAAGGACGCGGGGTTGAATGGCGACCTCGACCGGATACCGGAGTTCTCGTGGATTCTGTTCCTGAAAGCGTTCGACGACCTCGAACAACGCCGCGAAATCACCGAGAAGAACTACAAGGCCGCCATCCGCAAACCGTTCCGCTGGCGCGACTGGGCTGCCGACCCGGACAAGGGCATGACCGGCGACGGATTGCTGAAGTTCATCAACGACGAGTTGTTCCCGCACCTGCGCGGCCTCGTCGGCACCAACGGCGAACGCGACCAGCGCGCCGTCATCGCCGAAGTCTTCCGCGAGACCTTCACCCGGTTCCGCTCCGGCTACCTCCTGCGCGACGTCGTCAACCTCGTCCACGGCATCAACTTCAACACCGCCGACGACATCCACACCATGGCGCACCTCTACGAGACGATGCTCAAGGAAATGCGCGACTCCGCGGGCGACAGCGGCGAGTTCTACACGCCGCGCCCCGTCATCCGTTTCATCGTCCAGATGGTCCAGCCCAAACTCGGCGACACCATCTTCGATCCCGCCTGCGGCACCGGCGGCTTCCTCGTCGAAGCCTACGAACTCCTCAAAAAACAGGTCAAGCACAACCGCGACCGCGACACGCTCCAATACCGGACCTTCCGCGGCGTCGAGAAAAAGCCGATGCCCTATCTGCTCGGCATGATGAACCTGCTATTGCACGAACTGGATCGCCCCAACCTCAGCCGCTCCAACGCCCTCATCCGCCCCCTCAACGAGATCGGCGACAAAGACCGCGTGGACATCATCGTCACCAACCCTCCCTTTGGCGGCGAAGAAGAAAAGGGCATCCAACTCAACTTCCCCGAAGCCACCCGCTGTTCCGAGACCGCGCTGCTGTTCCTCCAACTCATCATGCGCTCCCTCAAAAAGGGTGGCCGCTGCGGCATGGTCGTGCCCAACGGCACGCTCTTCGGCGACGGCGTCTGCGCCCGCCTCAAGGAACAACTCCTCAAAGATTTCAACCTCCACACCATCGTCCGCCTCCCCAACGGCGTCTTCGCCCCCTACACCAGCATCCCGACCAATCTCCTCTTCTTCGACCGCCCTGGCCCGACCAAAGAAATCTGGTATTACGAACAACCGCTCCCCGAAGGCCGCAAGACCTACACCAAAACCCAGCCGCTGCGCTTCGAAGAATTCGCCGACTGCATCGCGTGGTGGAGCAAACGGAAGGAGAACGAGCGGGCTTGGCGCGTTCCCGTCGAGCGTTTCATTGAAAACGGTTTCAACCTCGACATCAAAAATCCCAACGCCAAAGACGACTTCGAGCATCTCCCGCCCAAAAAACTCGCCGCCGACATTCTCCAAAAAGAACAGCGCATCGCCGAGATCATTGGCGAGATTCAAAAGACACTCGCATGACCAGCTGGCGTCCAACCAAGCTCGGCGACGTTCTCACGCCGGTATCACGACCTGAGAAACTCGATCCGACGACAGAATACCGGCTCCTCGGTGTTCGCCTTGATGGCGCAGGCCCGTTTCACCGCGAGACCAAGCTCGGCTCGCAAACCTCAGCCGGTACGCTCTCGCGTGTCGAAGCCGGTGACTTCATCTACAGCCGCTTGTTCGCGTGGCGTGGCGCGTTCGGCATCATTTCCGAAGACCTCGACGGCGGCTACGTCTCCGGCGAGTTCCCGACATTCGCCGCCGTTCCCGGCAAGGTTGACCTGAAATTCCTCAACTACTGGTTTCGCATCCCGGCAACACTGGAGGCAGTCGAAGCCGACTGCACCGGCAGCACGCCGCTGACGCGCAACCGTTTCAAAGAGGAGTTCTTCCTCGCGTTGGAAATCCCTTTGCCGCCGTTGTCGGAGCAGCGGCGGATCGTGGCGCGCATCGAGCAACTGGCCGCCCAAATCGAAGAAGCCCGCCGCCTCCGCCACCAAGCCACCGAACAATCCGAAGCGCTTACCGGCTCTGCCGCCGCAAAGCTTCTCGACAATAGCGACGGCTGGCCAAGGACAACTATTGAAGCTGTTTGCGATGTTCGCGGCGGCATTCAGAAATGCAGCGCCAGAGCACCGGGCGCGAACCCTCGCCGTTACATTACCGTCGCGCACGTTCAGCGGAATCGAATTGATACTGGCGACCCGCGCTTCTTTGAAGTCTCCGACGAAGAGCTTCAACGCTGGCGGCTGCTCGATGGTGATGTTCTCGTTGTCGAGGGCAATGGCAGCTCGGAGCAAGTCGGTAGGACGGCTCTGTTCCGTGGCGAGATCGAGGACTGCGTACACCAGAACCATGTCATCCGCGTGCGGCCAGACCAGAAACAAATCCTACCGGAGTTTCTGAACACATACCTCAACAGTCCCATCGGTCGAGGCCAGATGCTTGAGCGTAGCCGGACTACGAGCGGCCTCTACAATCTCAGCGTCGGGCGAATCAATGCAATTGAGTTCCCGCTACCCCCAATGGCGGAGCAACGGCGACTGGTGGGGTATCTGGACGGGCTGGCGGGGCCGGTGGCGCGGCTCGCGCGCCTGCAAACCGAGACCGCCGCCGCATTGGACGCCCTGCTCCCCTCCATCCTCGACAAAGCTTTCCAAGGAGATCTGTGAAACAAATGACTGACATCGCTACATCCTATCAGCCGCCCGTGGACAAACTGTTGACGTCGGAGCAGCCCAAACGCCATGGCACCGAGATGGACTACGGGAAATCTGGCATTGGCGGCGAGCAGGCGCCGGAGTTGATCCGCATGGCCATTGATGAGGCGTTGAATGGCGTCAGCTTCTCGACGGCCTCAGCAGCTTGAACACGAACACGGGCAGGCAAAGAGAACGCGGCAGCGCCTTCGTTTTCGACCTTCACACGGATTTCAGCAGCGCGCGTTTCGGCTTCCTCTTTGGTGGCGAACGCCTCACGGATACGCTGGCCGTTGAGCATACAGGCGACTTGCCACGCGGTCTTGCCGCTGGTATAGGTGAGCTTATGAATCGGCGGCCACAGTTTGGTTTTGGTTTTGGCGGTTGTCATGGCGTTGGTTTCCTTTACGCGCCTCAGATTGCCCATCATGTCAAGCCGATGTTTTGTCAGTAGTTGACGGAGAGGTGGCAGAGTGGTCGAATGCGGCGGTCTTGAAAACCGTTAGCCCTTCGGGGCTCGGGGGTTCGAATCCCTCCCTCTCCGCCACAATTATCTCACCAAGACTTGTTTCAACCACGCTCGCAACGTTGTGCGCGTTGGGGAGAAGCGCAGCACCCATTCATCGTTGTGATTACGGAATGGCACAGCCTCGAACGTAAACGGCGCTTGCACGCCGCTGGCCTCGATGAACCGCCGCGTCGCCTCGACGGAACCTTCGTGGCAAACGAACGAGGGCCGGCCGTTCAACCGTTTCATCCGCTCGATGGCCGACGCAGCATCGGAGGCCGGATACGACCACGCCTTCACTCCGTCGTAGTGGCTGTACGGAATGAATGCCCGCCACAGTTTCGCAATCTCGTCGTCGCGCAAGCCGAGATAACCGCACGCAATCGCGCCACGCGAGAAGCCGGTGAGAATCACCGACGACGAGTCGCCGCCGAACTCGTCGCAGACCATGCGGACGGCTTTCTTGCAGTAGTCCACCGTCGCTTCCACGTCGCCCCACCATTTTGTCGCGATCTTCTGACGTCCGACCTCGACATACGGCAGGCAAATCCAGACAAACCCGTTGCCGGCGGAAATGCCGTAGCCGAGATGGCTTCCCTCCGGCACGCCGCGCGAGACATCGCCATACTTGTTCGAGTATCCGCCGTTGCCGGCATACTCAACAATCACCGGGAAACGTCTCCCCGGTTTCCAATCGGTCGGCAAATAGAGAACGTGATAGACCTGCGTGTCTTTGTATTCCTTCAGCCAATGTTTCACCCGCTTGCCGGCTGCCGGCGCGCCGTCGGTCAGCGCCGGCGCCGTGAGGTCAGCCGGCACGCTGCGGATGTCGGGCAGTTCCGCCGCCATCGTCGCGGCGGCCATCAGCAACACGATGCCGAGCGACCAGGTCATCTGAACTCTAGGCAGACGGGACCGAGAAGGCCGGACGGCATGAGCGGATCTTCGGATCCAAAACCTTGGAAGGCTCTGCCCGCGCGTTTGCCGGCTTGCATGCCGACGTTGGTTTTCGTCGTGCGTTGTTTCGGCGGCAACCCGGCGTCGCCGATCAGGCGGTTGACCCACGTGTTGACGACAACGATTTCGAGTTCGTTGCGGCCCGGCTTCGCGGCTTCGGTCAGCTCGACGGTCCACGGAGCGGTCCAGACGACGCCGAGGTCTTTGCCGTTGAGTTTGACTTGGGCGATGTAGTTGACTTCGCCGAGTCGGAGGCGAACGCTCTGGCCGGCTTGCGCGTCGGTCAGGTCGAAGGTCTTGCGGTAGGTTGCCGCGCCGGAGAAATACTTGATGGCGGGGTCGGAGTGCGTGTCCCATGGGACCAATGAGTCGAATAGGACAGATTTTCCGGCGAAGTTGACGTTCCACGAGCCTGTCAGGGCCAGTTCGGTCGGCAACGGCGCGGGCGCGAGTTGTCGCGGCTGGTCGAAGGTGCGGAAGACGACGAACACCGAGCCGTTGTCCGGCAGCGAGAGGCTGACCGCCGTCCGGTCGTCGGCAGTGTAACGCCAACTGGCCGTGCCGCTCCTCTGGCCCGTGACAGGGTCCCACAGTTCGGGGCGCCGGTCTTTCACGCGGAAGATGCACTCGGCCTCGCCTTTGCCGGAGATGAAGTAGATGTCCGTTTTGCCGTCACGACGGTGGGCGTGCTCAAACGGGCCTTCGCAATCGGGGAGGATGGTCTTGGCGAGCATCGCGTTCTCGATGCTCGAAGGATTTGCCCAGAGCGAGTTGGCGAGGTTCTGGATGTCCTTGTCGGCGGCCGGGTAGTTGTTGAAGCTGAACGAGCGCTCCGGTTTGCGTTTGCCGAGCACCACGGGAAGGCCGGAGCCGCGCAGGCTGGAGATTCGGCGGAGCGCGGTCATGGAAACGGTCTCGTCGTCGAGGTCCACGATCAACATCCGGTAGCTGATGCCGTCCGGCAACACGAGATTGCCGCCGCTCGCGCTTAACCGGTCCGTCAGCACCTCGGTCGAGAGCAGATCGTAGTTGAATCCCGGCGGCAACTGCAGCGTGGCGCGTTCGCTCCAGCTCTTGCCGCGGCCCCAGTGTTGGTACGGCTTGCTGCCGACATAGACGCAGACGTCGTTGACGGGCACGCCCTGTCGCAACATGAACTGACACCGTCCGAGGTAATCGAGAAACGGGCGCGCCTGCGGAAACCACGTGACGTTCGGGTTGATGTGCGTGCCGGCGAAATACTCGATGCCGGGTTTGCCGAACGCGGCGGGCGACGCGGTGAAGGTGTGCCAGATGAAGTGGTTGACGCCGTCGCAGAACGCGCCATCGGCGAACGGTTTCAGCGCGGCGGGATAAGCGGACCAATGCTGCACCATGTGGGTGAACGCTTCGCTCGCCGCGAGCGGCCTGTTGTAGATGTGCGCAGCCATCGCCTGCGGACGGTTCATGTCTCGCCGGCTCTTGATCGGCGCGCCGGTGAACCAGAACTCGCCCTGCGGCATGTCGTTGCGGCCAAGGAACGCGAGTTGATCGGCCTCCGCGAACGACGCGAGCTTGCGGTTCCACGGCCCGCCGGACTCGGAGTGCCAATACAAGTCCGCTTCGTTGCACAGTGCCCGCATTTTGCCGTAGAAGTTGTCACGGAAACAATCGCTGAGCGTCCTGTAGTAGTCGCGCAGGAACCGCTCGGACGCCTCCGGCGATTTGACCGTGAATCCTGCGAGCACCGGCAGCCACAACCGCAGCGGGTAACCGCGACGAGTGGCGTATTCCTGTTCAAACACTCGTGTCCACGTCGGGATGGCGCCTTCCCAGCTTACGCTGTAGAAATGCGTCAACGTCTTGCCCACGAGCGGCCCCGCGTCTTGCAGGATCGCCTTGCCCATGCGGTTGAAATGCCCCTCGACCGCCTTCGGGTCGAGGATGTCCACGTCGAACTCGTGGCCGTCCATCGTCGTGTAGCCGAACCGCAACAGCGTCCAGCGACCCTTCGGCACGTCAATCGTGAGCTTGGCTTGTTTGTCCACTTTCCCGGTCAAATCCACAACCTCGGTTACGGCAGGCTGCGAACCGAGCTTCGACGGAGCGTCCTGCCATTTGTCGGGAAGCTTCGCCGCCGCGTTGTCATGCCGCACGCCGATGACGCCCACGTCCCAGAATCGTTTGACCTCCGGCTTCTTCAACTCGAAACGGAACTTCGGCCCGCGTATCTCGGTGGCGGTCCAGACAAGCTTCTTCGGCGCATCGTCGCCGACTTCCCACGGCCCTTTGAGCGCGCCGGCGCAACTGCTGAGGTTGACGCTGACTTCGAGACCGAGCCGGCCCGCTTCCGTGATCGTGTGCTTCAGCAACCGCCGCCATTCCTTGCTCATGAACTCCATCTTCGGCGGCGGCGCCGGCACGTGGTTGACGTCGTCGTGGTAGCCGCGCGCGTCGAACATCAACATGCCGCCGAAGCCCACTTGTTTCATCGCTTCGAGGTCGCGCGTGATGGTGCGCTCGTCCACGTTGCCGTTGAGCCACCAATAATAGGCCCACGGCTTCGCGTTGTCGGGCACGGCGCGAAAACCTTGTTCCAAGCTGACTGACGCCGCTGTCGCCGACGCGGCTATCAAGAGTAGGGAAATGAAACACTTCATACTGGTAATTCTATGACGCAAATACCGCCGAAACATTCGGTTTAGAATTGGCAACCTTTTTCTGTCCGCCCGTGTCTGATGTTGGTAAGGTCAATGCCCATGAAACTGTATTTGAAACTGCTCGCTGGCTTGGTGGTGGTGGGGTTGCTTTTCTACGCTGTTCGCGCCGACGACAGCGTCAACGCCAAGCTGCGCGCGTTGTTCCCGCGGTTCGACGCCGACCACAACGGCGTCCTGTCGCCCAACGAACAAGCGGCAGCAGTCGAGGACGTGAAGACGAAACACGGCGACCGCTGGGCCGAACAAGTCACCGCGCTCTTCAAGGCAGCAGCGTCGCCCGACGGCTCGGTCGGCGAGAAGAAATGGAAACAACGCGTCGAAGCGTTCGGCAAACCGTCGTCCTTGCCGAAAGAGACATTTCACGTCGCCATGCGCGACGGCGCGAAACTGGCCACCGACGTGTATTTGCCGGAAGGCAAAGGACCGTTCCCCGTGATCTTGGCGCGCACACCGTACAGCCGCGTGAAACACAGCTTCGCCGCCGCAGGCTACGCGACCGTCGTGCAAGACATGCGCGGTCGGTTTGATTCCGAGGGCGAGAACATCCCGTTCATTGGCTGCGGCTGGGGCGAACATCAGGACGGCGTGGACACGATCGAGTGGATCCGGAAACAAAAATGGTGCAACGGAAAAATCGGCACCATCGGCGGCTCCGCCGGTGGCATCACGCAAAACCTCCTCGCCGGCGCCGCCTCCGCCAGTGGTCCGGTGGCGCAATACATCAGCGTCGCCGCGCGCAGCCTTTACCACGACATCACCTACACCGGCGGCGCGTTGCGCAAAGCCGACGTCGAGAACTGGACCACCGGCAACCAATTCGATCCGCAAGCGCTTCTGTTGATGCGCAGCCATCCGAACTACGACGACTACTGGCAGCAGTTCGACACGGCGCTGAAATTCTCCAGCATGACCATTCCCGCCGTCCACATCGGCGGCTGG
>CAZNOK010000187.1:7751-10422 GCA_964574605.1 uncultured Verrucomicrobiota bacterium | reverse complement strand
GCGCTTTCCGCGACCGCTTCAGACTGACGATGAACAAGGGCGACCTATACCGGCTGATGTTCCGACGGATGTTGACCATCCGGTTGTTCGAGCAGCGCGTCAAACAACTCTACCGCGCCGGTGAAATTGTCGGCGCGATTCACTTGTATATTGGCCAAGAGGCAATCGCCATAGGCGTCAGCGAGGCGTTGCGCAAAGACGACTACGTGTTCAGCACGCATCGCGGTCACGGTCATCTGATTGCCAAGGGCGGCGACTTGAAACGGATGATGGCCGAACTGATGGGCAAGGCGACCGGTTGTTCGCGCGGCTGCGGCGGTTCGATGCACATGTTCGATCTGTCCATCGGTTTCATGGGTGGCAACGGCATCGTCGGCGGCGGCATTCCGCTCGCGTTGGGTGCCGCGTTCTCCGCGCAATATCGCGGAACGGATTCTGTTGCCGTGTCGTATTTCGGCGACGGCGCCATGTATCAGGGCGTCTTGCACGAATCGCTCAATCTCGCCGCGAAATGGAAGTTGCCTTTCATCGCCGTTTGCGAAAACAACCAGTACGCAGCGACCACGCCGGTCTCCAAGTCGGCGGCCAATCTGGATTTCTCTGCCTACGCCGCGCCGCACGGCATCCCCGGCGTCCGCGTGGACGGCAACGATTGCCCCGCCGTGTTCGAAGCAGCTCGCCGAGCTGTCCAGCGCGCGCGTGCCGGCGACGGGCCGACGTTGCTGGTGTGCGACACGTATCGGGTCGAGCCGCACTGCGGGATCATCCCCGACGAGCGGCCTGACGAAGAACGCGAACGCTGGGGAACGATTGAGGCCAATCCCATCGAACGGTTCCGCCGCCGACTGAAACTCGGCCAAGAACAGGTCGCAAGGATGCGGAAGCAAATCGAACGCGAGTTGGACGAAGCCGTGGAATTCGCCCAGCAAAGTCCGTGGCCGGAAGTTCGCGCCTTCCTCCACGAGGAGGCGGTTTGATGCGCAAGCTCACCTACATCGAAGCCATCATCGAAGCCATGCAAGAAGAGATGGCGCGGGACGAATCCGTGTATGTCATCGGTGAGGATGTGGATATCAAGGGCGGCGTCTGGAAGGAAACCGTCGGGCTGTTGGAGAAATTCGGCCCGAAACGAGTCCGCGGCACGCCAATCTCCGAAGCCGCCTTCACCGGCATCGCCACCGGCTCGGCCATGACCGGGCTGCGTCCAATTTTGGAAATCATGTACATGCCGTTTTGTTACGTCGGGATGGATCAGTTTCTGAGCCAGATGGCCAAGTTACCGGCAATGTCCGGCGGCCAAATCAAACTGCCGATCACCATCCGCGCACAAGCCGGGGCCGGCACGCGCGAGGCCGCGCAACACTCGCAGAGTCAGGAAGCCATTTTCCTTCACATTCCCGGCTTCAAGGTCGTCATGCCGGCCACGGTTTATGACGCCAAAGGTCTCCTGAAAGCGGCCATCCGTGACGATCACCCGGTAATGTTCATCGAGGATCGAAATCTCTACTACGAAGCGGAAAAAGTGCCCGAAGGCGAATGGATCGTGCCGCTTTGCCAAGCCGACGTGGCGCGCCAAGGCAAAGATGTGACGGTCGTCACACTGGGTTTCCCGCGCCGCAAAGCGCTCGCGGCGGCGAAACAGTTGGAAGGCACTGTGGACGTTGAGGTGATTGACGCCCGCAGTCTGCAACCGCTCGACATGGACGCCATCGGCGCCAGCGTGATGAAGACGGGCCGACTTCTCGTGGTGCATGAAGCGCCAGTGCGTTGCGGAGCCGGCGCTGAGATTGTGCGGCGCGTGGTGGCCGAGTATTTTGATTATCTCGACGCCGAGCCGCGAGTTCTTGGCGGAGCGAATGTGCCGTTGCTGTTCAGTCCCGTTTTGGAAGATGCGTGCTTGCCACAAGTGAACACTATCGTGAATGCCATACACCAACTGATGAACACAACCTTATGAACTACACACTGCTCTTGATCGCATCTGCTGTTTCCTTGGCAACCGTCTCTTCGCCTGCACAAGACGCTCTGCCCAGAAAACCTGAAACCTTCGAGGTCAACGGCAACAAAGCAGTCCTTTACACCGCTCCGAAGCCCGCGGAAGGCAAGCCGTGGCTGTGGTATGCGCCGACGTTGAAAGGCGGCGTCTCGCTGGCAGGTCGGAGGATGTATTTCGAGGCGTTCATGAAGGCGGGCATCAGTATCGCGGGTTTCGATTTGGGCGAAGTGCGCGGATCGCCGGCGAGCACGGCGAAGTTCGACGAGTTTCACGGCGCGATGGTGAAGCGCGGCTGGTCGCCGAAACCGATTCTCCTCGGCCAAAGTCGCGGCGGCATGATGACGCTCGCGTGGGCGTTCCGTCATCCGGACAAGTTGCGCGCGTGGGTCGGCATTTATCCCGTGTGCAATCTCGCGAGCTGGCCGCTGAAAAACTCGAAGGCGCAGACGCTCGCGGATTTCGCGATGACCGAGGAGCAACTCACCGCGCGGCTGAAGGAGTTCAATCCCTTGGACAACTTGCAAGGTCTGCTGGCGAACAAAGTGCCGATGTTCGCGGTGCACGGCGACAGCGACGTGGTCGTGCCCTACGACCTGAACACGAAACTACTCAAAGAGCGCTACGAAGCGGGCGGCGGCAAGATCACCGTGAAGCTCATCCCCGGCGAAGGCCACA
>CAZNOK010000187.1:1679-7651 GCA_964574605.1 uncultured Verrucomicrobiota bacterium | reverse complement strand
AACCGCCAAGCCCGGCGATACGAGTAATAAGAAGCATGAGCGTCATGGGAATCATCCCTCACATGACTCCCATTCCTCGCATCCACCGGATCGTCTTTTGCCTCCGCGCGGCGACCCGCGCACGCTGCTCTCTTTCCAAAAAGCCGAGGTGGTCTATGACATCACCTTCCGCTTCTGCCACAAGTTTCTCACCAAAGGCGACCGCACCATAGACCAGATGATCCAAGCCGCGCGCTCCGGCAAAAAGAACATCCTCGAAGGCAGCAAAGCCGCGCTCACGTCCACCGAAACCGAAATCAAGCTCACCAATGTGGCGCGCGCCAGCCTCGAAGAACTGCTGGACGATTACGAAGATTATCTCCGCGTCCGCGAGTTGCGCCGCTGGGACAAGAACTCCAAAGAAGCCCTCTACGTCCGCAAGCTCGGCAGTCAACCGCATCAATCCTACGAAACCTATCGCTCCTATGTCGAGACCCGCTCCGCCGAAATCGTCGCCAACATCGCCCTCTGCCTGATTCACCAGGCCAATTTCCTCATAGACCAGCAACTGCGCCGTTTGGAAAAGGATTTCGTCCAGAAAGGCGGCCTCCGCGAACGCATGACCCGCGCCCGCCTCGCCTACCGCAACCAGCCGCCACGGGCGCAACCGTAACCAATGAAATTCCGGCTGCGTTGGTCTGCCGACTTTCCCGTCCGCCGAAGCCATCAGCGAAGGCGGAAGTCGGACAAACCCCGACTCGGAGTCGGGGGGACGCCGACAGTAACGCAAATGTTCCGGTTTTGTTCCGGATGCGCCGTCACCGGCGGCGGGACTTTCGCCTTGTCAACTCTCGCCGCCAAGCTCATGATGACGGGCGTGAAGTTGATGCATGAGAAACGTCACGGCCACTGGCCGCACGAATCAGACGACTCACAGCCGCCTCTTTCCATGACGTCAGGTCGTCTAATTAGAAGTTCGGCCTGTATGCGCATTGGAATTACATTGCTGATCACCAGCATCACACTGACGGCTGCCGCCCAGACTAACGACTGCTCAAAGCTTTCGACAGAACAACTCGTGGACAGCCTGGTTCAGATTGATGCGGCGACAGGTGGAATTGTCCCGACAGTGTCGTTGTCGTCGTTTATCGTGGAGGATAATCTGCTGTGCTTGTTTGACGATTTCGTGGGTTCGCCGGCACCGAAGATTTTCCCGCCGATGAGGGAGCTGGTGAAGCGCGGGATAACGGCTTTGCCGGTGTTGATCAAACATCTTACCGACGACCGCGCAACCAAGCTTACGATAGACAAACGTTTCATCTTTCAGTACATGAGTGATGAGTACGACCCGAAGGACCGCGCAGGCCGCGGGAAGCATATGGAAAAATGGTTCACTGGGGCCTATACCGTGAAGGTGGGGGATGTTTGCTACGCGCTCATCGGCCAGATCGTCAATCGAAAGTTGTATTCGGTGCGAGGTCAGCCCACCTGCGGTCTTGTCATCAACTCGCCAATTGAAACGCCCTCGCTCGTTGAGGCCGTCAAGAAGGATTGGGGCGCGGCGGATCAAAAGATGCATAGAGAATCATTGGTACATGATGTGCGCTATCGCACGGACGGAAACTGGTTTTTCGAGCCGACATTGACGCGACTTCGTTACTATTACCCCGAAGAATACAATCGGCTGAAGTCTGGAGACCTGAAGGAGAAGGTCGCCAAATTCGAAAAGGCACAGATCGAAAAGGCACAGAAGTGGAAAAACAAATGAGCTGAACAATACTCGTTGTGCGCCGGTCTGCTGACCGCGCACCGAACTGACCGCAGATTTCCCGTCATCCCGCGGCGTCCTGTTCCGGAAATGTTCCGGTGCGCCGGCGCCGTTCGTCGCATTCGTTGACGGGCTATCGTTTGGCGGATTTGCCGATTACCGCGACAAAGAATGCTTTTGAAAAAGCCACAGTTTGGGTAGTCTGGAAGCGATGAAGAATTGGATCGAAGACTGCAACCGACTTGCCCGAAAGGTGCGCGCGCACTGTCTGCGGATGACGCACCGCGGCAAGAGCGGCCATGTCGGCAGCATGTTGTCCATGGCGGAGATTTTGTCCGTGCTCTACACGCGCGTTTTGCGCGTGAATCCGAAGCGCCCGAAATGGGACGGGCGCGACCGGTTCGTGTTGAGCAAGGGACACGGCGGATGCGCCGTGTATGCCGTGCTCGGCGAGTTGGGATTCTTCCCGAAGAGTTGGTTCCGCGGCTACTACCGCGACAAAGGCAAACTCATGGGACACATCAGCCATCACGTGCCCGGCGTCGAGTTTTCCACCGGCTCGTTGGGACACGGCTTGCCGGTAGCGGTGGGCATGGCGCTGGCGGCGCGTCACGCAGGGAAGACGCACCGGATCATTTGCCTGATGAGCGATGGCGATTGCGATGAGGGGAGCACGTGGGAGGCGATTCTGTTCGCCGCGCAACACAAGCTCGATAATCTCACCGTGATCGTTGACTACAACAAAGTCCAGGCACTGGGCATGTCCAAGGACGTGCTCGACTTGGAGCCGCTCACCCGCAAGATCGAGGATTGCCGCTGGGCGGTGAAGGAAGTGGATGGTCACGATGTCGAGGCACTGGACGCGGCGTTGCGCACGCTACCGTTCGAGCGCGGCAAACCGTCGTGGCTGACCTGTCACACCATCAAAGGCAAAGGCGTTAGTTGGATGGAGAACACCGTGAGTTGCCATTACGGGTCGGTCACGCACGAAGAGTTGGCGCGAGCGTTGCGCGAATTGGGGGTGAGGCGATGAGAACGCTCTTCAACAAGGTCCTCGTTGACATCGCGAAGAAGGACAAACGGATCTGGATGATTCTTGCCGACATCGGCTACGGCGAGATCGAGCCGTTTCGAGACGCCTTTCCCGACCGGTGGTTCAACTGCGGTGTGGCGGAACAGAACATGACCGGCGTCGCTTGCGGCGTGGCGATGGAAGGCAACATCGCCATCACCTACAGCATCGCCAATTTCCCGACGCTCCGCTGTCTGGAACAAATCCGCAACGATGTCTGTTACCACAACGCCAACGTCAAGATCGTCATCATCGGCGGCGGGCTTGCCTACGGCCCGCTCGGCGTCAGTCATCAAGCCACCGAGGACATCGCCATCATGCGCGCGTTGCCGAACATGGTGGTGTTCTGCCCGTGCGATTTCGCCGAGGCCGAGGCCGGCGTTCATGCTATGATCGCGCACAACGGACCGTTCTACTACCGCTGCGGCTACAAGAAAGAACCACCGGTGCACTCGGGAAAGATCGCATTCAAACTCGGCAAAGCCATCCAAGTCCGCGACGGCACCGACGCAACGATCTTCTTCACCGGCACCATCGGCAACCAAGTGTTGCCCGCCGCCGATGCGCTGGCGAAACACGGCATCCGTTGTCGTGTCGTCAGCATGCACACGGTCAAGCCGATTGATCGAAAAGCCATTGTGAAAGCGGCTCGCGAGACCGGCGCGATCATCACGGTGGAGGAACACCAGTTGCAAGGCGGCATGGGCAGCGCCGTCAGCGAAGTGTTGTGCGACGAAGGCGCGATGCCGGAGAAGTTCCTGCGCATCGGTCTGCCGGACCTTTACGTCAGCAAAGTCGGCACACACGAATGGCTCTTGAACGAATACGGCCTCTCGACACCCAAGATCGTCGCGAGCGTCCGAAGACTGCTCACATGAACTCACGCGAACGCGTCCTGACGACGTTGAGGCACCGGCAAGCCGACCGCGTGCCTGTCGCGGAGATGTGGATTGACCCGCACGTCGTCAAAGCCATCGTGCCCAACGCGCGCGACTCAAACGATTTGGTCGAGCATCTCGGCCTCGACATGGTCACTGTGCCTACGATGATCTACGAAGCGGACGAAGTCCAGTGGGTTGACCGCGACAACGGCATCTTCCGCGACAAATGGGGCGCGCTTCAGCATCTGACCGAAGAAGCCATTCCCGTTCCGTCTGCTCCGGCGCTCATCGAAACAGTGGAGGACCTCGCCCGCTACAAGCCGCCTGACCCGGCCAAGTCGCCCATCATCGAAAAGGTGCGACGGCTAAGGGCGCGCTTTCCCGACAAAGCCGTTGCTGTCGTCGGCGAATCGGGCTGGGCACCGGCGGTTTATCTGCGCGGCGGCATCGAGAACCTGTTTCTCGATCTCGCCGAGCGTCCGCAGTTCGCGAAAGATTTGATGAGCATCGGCGCGACCTACTACGCCGAACTTTACTCTTTGGCCGGCGCGGATGTCGTCTTTCTCGGCGACGATTACTCCGACAACCGCGGCCCGATGATGTCGCCACAGATGTTCGAGGAGATCATCCTCCCGCACGATGCCGCCGTGGTCGCCGCGATCAAAGAAACCGGAGGTTATTGCATCAAGCACACCGACGGCGACATCCGCAAGATCATGGACCAACTTATCGGCACCGGACTGGACGCCCTCGGCCCGTTGCAGGACGTGCCCGGCATGGAACTCGACAAGATTCTGGAAAAATATCCCGGTCGAATCACGGTGATGGGCAATGTGCCAGTGGACCTGCTTGCTCGCGGTAGCGTCGAGGAGGTCGTTGCTGCCACCAAACGCCTTTTGCGCGATGTGTCAGCCAAGGGCGCGCACATCATGTCCTCCGGCAACACCATCACATCGTGTGTCCGCCCGGAGAACTACGTGGCCATGGTTCGCGCCACGCAACAGTTCGGGAAATACCCGATTGATAGGAGAACGATATGACACTGCGACTGATTGTTTTGCTCATGGGCGTTGCCACTTTGGCTCCAGTGAACGGCCAACATCCGGGCAGTGGGTTGGGCGGTATGTTCGACCCGGACTTGCTCGATCCGCCCGACAAACCGTTCTCGTATTTCGCGTGGCCGACCGATGTGCTCGGCTCATACGGCGCGCCCGCGGCGGTCGAGGTGACGCCGGAAGGTTACATCTGGACCGGCTTCGGCGAACTGATGTTCTTCACCGGCTTGCCGCCGGTGCCGGTTCAGGCGCGCATCCGCACACTGCACAAGGGTTATCTGCCGGCGGTCGAGTACGACTTTGTGCAGCAGGGCGTCCGGTACTCTTTCCAGTTGTTTGCAGCCGACGTGGGCGGCGCACTCAAAGGGTTGCCGGTCAGTTTTGCCAAGGTCACCGCGACCAACACCCTCAAGACCGAGCCGCGCGCTGCGTATCTGAGCGCGGGCTGGCGGTATTGTTCACCCAAGAACACACTTTACAGGGCGCGGGGAGATTACCGGTTCAGCCAGCGCGTGGATTTGATCCCGTCGCATCTGACGAAAGGTCTGACCCTTTCGCAACCGACTTGTGTGCTTACTTGGGCCGACGACACGGTCCGGCGCGACGGACGGATGCTTTTCACGTTCCCGACCAACCCCGCGCCGAGCCGGCGTGCGCTGGCGCTCGAAGATTGGGGCATGGGCTTTGGTTTGAAACGCTACCACTCCGGCGAGATTGATGGCGTCCCGATGGAACGTCACAAGCATGACCCGCATACGCCGGTTGGCATCGTCACCTATTGCCTGCAACTCAAGCCCGGCCAGAGCCAGACATTGACCTTCACGCTGCCGCTCGTGCCGTTGCCGGACGACTCCGCCGAGGCGCGCTTGGTGCGCGACGCCGATGCGTCGCGGCTCTTCACTGAGATGGTCGCGTTTTGGGAAAAGTGGGTCGTCGCCAAATCGCCGTTGCGGTTTCCCGAACGCAAAGTGCAGGAGTATCTTCTGGCCAACACGATCAACAACTTGCTGACCATTGATCTCATCGGCGACGACCTCATCGTCAACGTCAACAAGTTCCACTACCACAAGCCGTGCGGCGGCGGCAACACCACCGAGATGGCGCGCGCGTTCGAGTATATGGGCCTGCTCGATGTCGCCCGGCGCGCATTCCTGTATTTCAACAGCATCCAATCGCCCGACGGCGGTTTCCGTCTCGGCAAGTTGGAGTATTGGGAG
>CAZNOK010000187.1:0-1579 GCA_964574605.1 uncultured Verrucomicrobiota bacterium | reverse complement strand
CAGCATCCAATCGCCCGACGGCGGTTTCCGTCTCGGCAAGTTGGAGTATTGGGAGTTGTTTGGTTACAACCTCTGGGGCTGGGGCCGGCATTTCCAGATCACGCGCGACCGCTCGTTCCTCGAACACGTCTATCCCGGCGTGGTCAAGGCGATGGAGTTCTTTGAGAGTGTCACCTCCAAGGATCCGCTCGGCCTGTTCCCACCCGCGACGGTTGCCGACGACGCCTACCTCAAGGACTGCCGCCAAACGGGGCAACACGTCTGGGGACTAATCGGTTTGCGCAACGCCGTCTATATGGCCAAGGAAATGGGGCGCGCCTCAGACGTTGCGCGGTTCGAGGCGCAGGAGCGCAAGTTCCGGGCTGCGTTCGACAAACTGCTCGATCGGCAAACCGCAAAGACTGGCGGCTACATCCCGCCTGCGTTGGAGCGCACCACCGGCGGCAACGACTGGGACAACCTCCGCACGTTGCACCCGGAAATCCTGTTCGATCCCGCCGATCCGCGCGTCGAGGCGACGTTGCGCGCCGTGCGTGGCCGTTACTTGGAGGGCATCCTCGCTTACACTTGGCCTATCTGCGTCGGCAAGCAGGGCGACCAGTTCATCTTCAACGACAAAGCGGCGCTGCACTACTGGCAGACGCCGAACAATGCGCAGGTCTCGCTCGTGCGTGGCACTGCTTGGGACCAAGAGTGGGCGGTGAAGGATCTCTACGCCATGCTGTTGCACTCGACCTCGACGCACCTGCCGGCGGAGTTCGGCACGATTCCGTGGAGCACGCGCGGCTACACTCATCCATTCAACATCACGCCGCAATGCACCAGTTCCGCCAACACCATCCAACTCCTGCGCAACATGCTCGTCCGCGAGCAAGGCAACGACCTCTACTTGCTCTCGGCCATTTCGCCCGAATGGGTGAAGCCGGGCAAGCAGATTGAGGTGCGCGACGAACCGTCCGCGTTCGGCCCGATCAGTTTCACCGTGCAAGCCACCGCAGACCGCATCACGCTGCGCTTGCCGGAACATTACCGGAACACTCCGCAACGTTTGCTCGTGCGCGTGCCGTGGTTCTTCGCGCTCGAAGGCAACAAAGAGGGGCTTATCGTTGTCCCGTTGACAGCCAAGGAATTGGTTCTGCGCGGACGCATCAAGCCCGACGCCCCGCGATTGAGCTACGACCAAGCAGTCACGGACTACAAAGCCGAATATCGCCGTCGCTACGCAGAGTTCTTGCGCACCGGGCTGAAATGACCGTACCGCGAGCATGTTCGCGGCTACAACGCCCGTTGCTGCCTGCCCGCTTGGAGTGATGTGTTTTCATGCCGGGAATAATCCCCGCAACCCGTCCACCGAGTTCAAGCGCGAAAATCGAATTACCGCGCTTGCCGACAAAGGCGAACATCGCTACACTGCGCGCCGTTATGGCAAATACATCGGCGCAGAGAGTGAACGGCGGCGCGAACCTCGGATTCGAAGCTACACTTTGGGCTGCTGCCGACAAGATGCGGAACAACATGGACGCGGCGGAGTACAAGCACGTCGTCCTTGGGCTGATGTTCCTCAAATACATCTCGGACG
>CAZNOK010000186.1:0-10495 GCA_964574605.1 uncultured Verrucomicrobiota bacterium | reverse complement strand
GGGGCAAAGGTGACGTTCATGTGGTTCTCGGTGTTGATGACGCCGATGCAGTTCGGTCCTATCAACCGCGCGCCGCCGGCGCGGCAGAGTTCAGCGATTTCGCGTTCGAGGGCCGCCCCTTCAGCGCCGACTTCCTTGAAGCCGGCGGTGATGACGATGAGGCCTTTCGTGCCGGCATCGAGCGCGCCTTGGACGGCGGCCTGCACGAACTTCGTGGGCACGACGACGACGGCGAGGTCCACCTTGCCGTCGAACGAACTGACGTCCGGATAACACTTCCGCCCGAGCACCTCGGTGGCTTTGGGGTTCACCGGCACGATCGTGCCGGCGAATCCGCCGTTCAGCAGGTTGGCCACGACTTCGTGGCCGACTTTGCCCGGCTCGCGCGAGGCGCCGATGACCGCAACCGTCTGCGGATAAAATAGAGGTTCAAGCATTGTGAATTGTCTTTCTTGGGTTCAGAGAGGCGGGGGGGGTTATAGGCGGAAGGCGGGGTGCTGTCAAGAAAGCGTCATGTGAAATTGCCGCGAGCGTTCTTGACACTGTGAAGTGAATTTGGTCATATCCCGCCTGCTTTACCCCCCACGAACACGCGGGTAGCATCAGGAGAATACACAATGACTGAACAACGCCAGACCATATCAACCGCCTCGCTGATGACGGAGAACCGGACATTTCCGCCGTCGGCCGAAGTTGTCAAACGCGCCCACATCAACGCCGACAAATACAAAGAGATGTACGACCGCTCCATCAAGGACTCCGACAAGTTCTGGCTGGAGCAGTGCAACACGCTCGATTGGTTCAAGAAACCCGCCGTCGCGCGCAAGTACATTTGGAACACCGACACGCGCACCATCAAACACACGTGGTTCGAAGACGGCCAGCTCAATGTGTCCGTCAACTGCCTCGACCGGCATCTGAAAACCAAGATCGCCGACAAAGTCGCCATTCTCTGGCAGGGCGAGCCGGAAGATGAGGTCAGGAAAATCACCTACCGCCAGCTTCATGCCGAAGTCTGCAAGTTCGCCAACGTCCTCAAGAGTCTCGGCGTCAAAAAAGGCGACCGCGTTTCGGTTTACCTGCCGATGATCGTCGAGTTACCCATCGCGATGCTCGCCTGTTCCCGCATCGGCGCGATCCATTCAGTCGTGTTCGGTGGATTCAGCGCCGAGTCGCTGGCCGGACGAATCACCGACTCGACCTGCAAATTCCTGATCACATCCAACGTTTCGCTGCGCGCCGGCAAACACATCAAGCTGAAAGAAATTGCCGACGAAGCCTGCAAGAAAGCCGGTTGCGTCGAAAAGGTCATCGTCGTCAAACGCAACGAGGAGCCGTGCTCGATGACCCCCGGCCGCGATGTCTGGTGGGAGGACGAGATGAAAAAGGCGAAGGCCAAATGCCCGGCTGAGAAGATGAACGCCGAAGATCCATTGTTCATCCTCTACACCTCCGGCTCCACCGGCAAACCCAAAGGCGTCGTCCATACCACCGGTGGATACCTGCTCTACACCAGTCTCACTCACAAGTTCATTTTCGACATCCACGACGACGACATGTTCTGGTGCACCGCTGACATCGGTTGGGTGACCGGGCACAGCTACATTGTCTATGGCCCGCTCTGCAACGGCGCCACCAGCATCATGTTTGAGGGCGTGCCGACGTATCCGGATGCCGGACGATTCTGGCACATGGTCCAGAAATTCAAAGTCACGGTGTTCTACACGGCGCCGACGGCGATTCGCGCGCTGATTCGTCTCGGTGACGAGTGGCCCAAGAAGTACGACCTCTCCTCGCTGCGCACGCTCGGTTCCGTGGGCGAACCGATCAACCCGGAAGCTTGGATCTGGTACTACAAAGTCATCGGCAAGGAGCGGATTCCGATCGTGGACACCTGGTGGCAGACGGAAACCGGTGGCATTCTCATCACGCCACTGCCCGGCGCCCACACGCTCAAACCCGGCAGCGCCTCGCGTCCGTTTTTCGGCGTCGAGCCGGTCGTGTTGCGCGACGACGGCACCGAGTGCTCGCCCAACGAAGGCGGCAAACTCTGCATCAAGAAACCGTGGCCTGGCTTCATGAAAACGACTTGGGGTGACCATGATCGGTTCATTGACACCTACTTCACAATGTACAAGAACCTCTACTTCACCGGCGACGGCTGCCGGCGCGACCCCGACGGCGATTACTGGCTGATGGGACGCATTGACGACGTGGTGAACGTCTCCGGCCACCGCATCGGCACCGCGGAAGTCGAGAGCGCACTCGTGAGCCATCCGAAAGTGGCCGAGGCTGCCGTGGCACCGATGCCACACGAGGTCAAGGGGCAGGGCCTCTACGCGTTCGTGACGCTGCGCGATGGCGTGCATGAGAGTGACGACCTCCGCAAGGAACTCGCCAACCATGTTCGGAAAGAAATCGGCCCCATCGCGGTGCCGGACAAGTTGCAGTTTGCGCCGGCGCTGCCGAAGACGCGGTCGGGCAAGATCATGCGCCGCATCCTGCGCAAGATCGCCGAGAACGCCGTGGACCAGATCGGTGACACCACCACATTGGCAGACCCGCACGTCGTTGAAGTGCTTGTCAAGAACCGTCTGTAAGCAACCATCGGAGAATCGCCGGGCGTGCCAGTGCGCGCCCGGCGTGTTTTCCATTTAGGAGACTGAATCATGTCGGAAAACAAAGTAACAAATCGTTGGTGGGTGGTTGTCGGCGGCATCCTCGTGCAGTTGTGCCTCGGGGCGATTTACGCGTGGTCGGCATTTACTGGAAAACTGACCGCGGCTGACGGCTTGTTCAAGTTCACGAAGACGCAGACACAGATCATCTTCTCCATCGGACTGCTCTCCTTCGCTGTCGTGATGGCGCTGGTGGCCGGTAACTGGCAGAAAAAAGTCGGGCCGCGTGTCGTGGCGATTACCGGCGGAATCTTGCTCGGCATCGGATATCTGTTGGGAGGCATGGCAGGCAACAGTTTCTGGGGTATTTTGGTCGGCATCGGTTTGCTTGGAGGCGCGGGGATTGGCCTGGCGTACGTCTGTCCGATCGCAGCATTGGTCAAGTGGTTTCCCGACAAGAAGGGTTTGATCACGGGATTGGCTGTGGCAGGTTTCGGATTTGGCGCGCTGATTTGGATCAAACTGACCAGCGGCTTCAAGTTCGGTCCTGTGAATCTCAGTCCCGGCTGGAGCGGGTTGTACGGGATGGGATGGACAACCAGCCAGATCTTTATGCTCTACGGCGCGGTCTTTGCTGTGCTTGTGACGCTTGGTGCGTTGGCGTTGGTCAATCCGCCCGACGGCTGGAAACCGTCTGGATGGATGCCGCCGGCGGCGGGGACAGTTGGTGCGGGGCAGCACGAGTTTGGCGTGCGCGAGATGGTGGCGACGCCCCAGTATTGGACGCTGTTCTTTTCGTTCTTCGTCGGCGCGACTTCGGGGTTGATGGTCATTGGAGTCATTCAATTGTTTGGCGCCGACGCATTGCTGGCCAACGGCGTTGAGAAAACGCGCGCCGCGATCATCACCGGCACGGCGATGGGGCTGTTCTACGCGCTGCTGAACGGCCTGGGCCGCATCATCTGGGGATCGTTGTCCGACAGACTGGGACGCAAGAACTCGATTGTGCTGATGAGCGCGTTGCAGGGAGTGATGATGATCGTGTTTTACTTCATTGGCGGCACGGAATGGGGATTGTGCCTTGGCGCGGCCATCATCGGCTTCAATTTCGGCGGCAACTTCGCGTTGTTCCCGGCCGCGACCGCCGACTACTTCGGCAACAAGACTGTTGGCACGAATTATCCGTGGGTATTCCTGTCCTATGGCGTCGGCGGCGTGGTCGGTCCTGTGCTCGGCGGCATGATGGGCGATGCCAAGGCGTGGATGTGGGCGTTCATTCCGGCGGGATTAGCGTGTCTGGTGGCGTCGGCGCTCGCGCTGACGTTGAAGGCTCCGCAGGCCAAGCGGGCCTGATCGCGTGTTGCGGTCAGCCCGTTCTATTCTTCGCCAAGAAGGGGGCGCAAGGTCTCCCGTTGCGGGATCAAGCGTGCTGGTCTCTGCTGTGGCAATGCACAGCACCCAACCGTGAATCCGCAGATCGCCGGCGGCATCAGAACTTGTAGATCAGCGAGAGTTGTTCGCGGAAATCGGTGCCATTGCTCATGGTCTTGTAACCGGTTTGGAGGTAGGAAAGCTCCAGTCCGATGGACAAGTTTGCCGTAAAGGAGTAAATGGCGTTGCCAAAGATGATGCTGTTGTAGGTCATGCTGGTTGGAGCGCTGGCGAGATCGCCATCGCGCGGATCATCAACGCCGGCGCCGACGTTGAACTGCCACTCCTGAAGCGGTGTGAGCGTGAGCGCAACCCAGCCGCCCTGAGAGTGAATGGCCCTCCACGCGGTAGTGTTGAGGCCTTGACCGATGCCACCGAGATAGGAATCGAGGTCCAGACCGTAGAATGCCTCCGCTTGCAATGCCAGCCACTTGGTAATGGGCAACGTCAGATCGGCATTGATGGAGTACGAGTCGAAGCGACGGCTGTTCGTGGTGTATCGCTCCTGTCCGAAATGGCCCGAGACACCGACAACAGTCGGCTTGTCGGTCAGCAAGGGGAAACCGACGCTGGCGCGGCCTTCAAATGTCGGGATGCCGGACTCTTGGCCAGTGTCGCCGCTGGTGGCGTAACCGGTGAAGGCGCGACCCGTGATGGTGCGCGCAGCCGCGGCTTCTAATTTCAGTTCCACCTTGTCGGAGGGTTTGAGGGTTTCGGTCAGGCGCAACTGGGGCCGGCGATAGCCGATATCACCCTGCCACCACCCCACGGTGTAGTTCAACGTGGGCATGGTGAGCGGTGAAAACGTATCACTGGTCTGCCCGGCGAGCACTTGGAGCCGCAGGTCAGGCCAGAACGCCGTGAGGTAGGCGTGGCGCATCATCGGGTTGGGTTTGTTTTCCGCGCCGCCCCCGTAGAAGTCCACTTCGACCAACCCCGCAGTCTGAAGCGTCTTGGATTCCGGGCCTTTGATGCGCAAGCCGAGCCGCGTCTGGTTGGCCGTCATGCTGAACTCGTCGTGAACGTTGGGACTGCTGCCCGATGCCACCCATTTCTCGTAGTTGCCAACCGAGAGAGGCGAACTGTCGTGTGACGCGTCAAGCTTGACATAGCCGTAGAACTCGATATCCAGCCCGGACACGACAGGTTTTTTTCCGGCAGGAAGGGCGGCCGTCGTTGGCACGGCGCCACGTTCGCTGAGCATGGCTTTGATCTTGGCCAGCTCGCCTTCGAGGCGTTCCAGTCGTTCCCTCAGTTCTGCGTTCTCTTTTGTCAGCGTCTGCAAATCCGGTTTTGGGTCAGCCGAGGCGCTGAGGCAAAGCAGCGCCGATGCAGTTGCCACACACAAAACACGAGTGGGATTCATCATGATTTTCCTGAGGGTTGAAACGAGCTGGACTATTAGCGACAGGGTTCACCGAATGCAAGAGAAAGTTTGATTCGCGCAGTGGAACCGTTATCCTGCCACCTGTGAGCTTCAACGCACAAGATGAGCGGTTCATGCGGCGCGCGCTGGCGCTCGCGCGACGCGGTGTCGGCAAGACCAGTCCCAACCCAGCCGTCGGCGCGGTGTTGGTGCGCGGCGGCAGGATCGTCGGCGAGGGGTGGCACAAACGCGCGGGCAAGGCGCATGCGGAGATCAATGCGCTGCGGGGTGTCAACGCCCGTGGTGCGACCCTTTACGTTACGCTTGAACCGTGTTGCACCCACGGACGCACGCCACCGTGTACGGATGCCATCATCGCGGCTGGCATACGCCGTGTCGTGGTCGCGGCAACGGATCCGAACCCGAAACACAGCGGACGCGGCCTGCGGTTGCTGCGACGGGCGGGGATTCGGGTTGAGGCCGGCCTGCTTGCGGAAGAGGCGGCCGCGTTGAACGCAGCGTTCAATAAATGGATCACGACAGGCCTGCCGTTGGTCATTGCGAAAGCGGCGTTGAGCCTTGATGGCAAAATGTCAACGCGCACCGGTGACTCGAAATGGATCACCAGCGAGGCCGCGCGCCGCGAAGCGCACAAGCTGCGAGCCGGCGTGGACGCGATCATGGTCGGCGGAAATACTGTCATCAAGGACGATCCGCGGTTGACGTTGCGGCACGGTGTGCGCGGCAAGCAGCCGTGTCGGGTTGTGGTAGGACGATGTCCGCGAACCGCCAAAGTGTTCACCGATGCTCACGGGAATCGGACGCTTCATTTTACGACGCGAAATCTGCGGGCGGTGTTGCTGAAACTGGGACGATTGGGAATCACGAGCGTGCTGATTGAAGGCGGCCCGACGTTGCTGGGTGTCGCCTTCGATGCCGGCTTGGTTGACAAGGTGGCGTTCTTCTTTGCGCCGAAGGTGATCGCCGGGAGCGCACGCGTCGCGAAGGCGACGACGGTGCGTGGCGCATGGCGACAAATCGGCGCGGAGATCGTATTCGAGGGTGATGTGGAATGATCTTGGTTGTGAGCCTTTCACCGGCGTGGCAACGAACGTTGTTGTTTGATGAGTTTCGACCGGGCGAGGTGAACCGCGTGCGACGGGTGATCGAGACAGCCGCCGGCAAGGGCACGAACACGGCGCGTGTGCTGACGACGCTCGGCGCGAGAGTGCGGTTGCTGACGGTGGCCGGCGGACGGCGCGGGGAGTTGTTCCGACGGGCGTTGGCGGCAGATGGCGTGAGCGCGCGGATTGTGCCGGTGCGCGAAGAAACACGGTTGTGTCAGACGTTGATCGGTGGCGGCATGGTGACGGAGTTGGTGGAGGAATCGCGGGCGATGGGATCGCCGGAGGTGAAGGCGGTATTGCGCGCGTTTCACGATGAGTTGCGACGGGCGGAGATATTGGTGTTGATCGGGACAGTGCCGCGCGGGTGCGGCGATGATTTCTCCGCGCGCTTGGCGAGAGCAGCGCACGAGCGCGACGTGCCGTTGGCGGTGGATATGCAACGGGCGCAGTTGATGGGGGCAGTGCGGGAGCGCCCGATGTTGGTGAAGATTAATCGCGGGGAACTTGCGGCGGCAACCGGCAAAGGCGGCGTGGCTGCGTTGGTGAAGCTGGGCGCAGAACGCGTAGTGATTACGCAAGGCGCGAAGCCGGTGCTTGCGTTCTACGGCCGGGGACGCTGGCAGGTGCAACCGCCGCGCGTGAAATCGCTTAACCCGATCGGTTCGGGCGACTCGATGTTGGCTGGGATCGTCGCGGCGCTGCAAAAGGGGCGAGGATTGAAGGAGGCGATCCGTCTCGGTGTGGCTTGTGGCGCAGCGAATGCGTTGACGGAAACTTCGGGCGTGGTTCGGATGGGAGACGTGCGGCGGTTGCTGCCTCAATGCTAGACAATCCGACGCCGACTTTGTAAGGTGCGCTCATGTTCACCGGAATTGTCGAAGAAACGGGTGTCGTCGAGCGCATCCAGCAAGGACCGGAGTCCACCGAGCTTTCCGTGCGGCCGAAAACGGTCGGGCGCGCGTTGCGCGTCGGCAACAGCATCGCCGTGAATGGCGCGTGCCTGACGGTGGCGGCGAAGCGCGGCAGCTTGTTGCGCTTCGATGTCCTCAACGAGACGATGAAACGCACGAACTTCGGCGAGTTGACTTCTGGCGGCCTCGTGAACTTGGAGCGACCGTTGCGCGCCGATGGTCGGCTTGACGGCCATTTTGTGCAAGGCCATGTGGACGGCACGGGTGTGGTGCGCCGCTACGAGAAGTCGGGAACGGATTATGTGTTGGAGGTGAGTGCGCCGGCGGCGATCATGAGGTACATCGTCGAGAAAGGCTCGATTTCGGTGGACGGCATCAGTTTGACAGTGGCGGCGTTCGGGCGAAACTGGTTTCGGATTTGGATCATCCCGCACACGCACGAGATCACCAACCTGCGGACACGACGGCGCGGCCAGCGGGTGAATTTGGAAGCAGATATGCTGGCGAAATATCTGGAGAAGTTCTTTGCCGGGCGGCGCGGTTGACATGCGAGGAATCGAAAGCTAGACTGCGCGTCCATGTTGGCATCTCTTGAACATCTTCTCGTATTGCAGGATCGCGACCGTCGCATTGCCTCGTTGAAGGCGGAGGCGGCGCGGATTCCACACGAGATCGCTGCCGTGCAGAAACGCGTGCAGGACGAGTCGGCGCGGCTGGAAGCGGCCAAACAACAACTGAAGCAGATTGAGGCGGACCGCAAGAAACTCGAAGTCGAGGCCGACACCAAGCGCACCCAGATCACGAAGTATCGCGTCCAACTCAACCAGATCAAATCGAACGCCGAGTATCAGGCGTTGCTCAAGGAGATCAACAACGTCGAACAGGAGATCGTGCATCTCGAAGATGTGGAGTTGGGGTTGATGGAGAAGACGGAGCAGCTCCAGCCGTTGTTGAAGCAGGAGCAGGCGCAACTGAAGGAAATCACTGTCAAGGGCGAGACTGAACAAGCGGATTTGAAGAAGCGCGTGCAGGCGGCGGAGAAGGAATTGGCGCAGTTGCGGGCGGAACGCAAGACGCTGGCTGGGCAGGCCGACACGGACTTGTTGGCGCGCTACGACCGCCTGATGAAGAGCAAAGGCGATTGCGCGATTGTCCCGATCCTGCACGGCAATTGCGGCGGCTGTCACCTGAACCTGCCGCCGCAGGCTGTCCACGACGCCAAGGATGGCGGCGAAGTGGTGAGTTGCGACTATTGCGGTCGCATCCTATATTGGCAGGCGCAGTGACTTGTTCTTTGGAAGGGCGGATAGCCGCTGCGGCGAAAGCCGGGGAGGAAAGTCCAGACTCCACAGGGCGCGACGCCCCGCGCAAGCGGGGGATCCCAACGTAATGTCGGGAGACGGACAGTGCCACAGAAAACAAACCACCTCGAAGCGATTCGAGGAACGGGTGAAATGGCGAGGTAAAAGCTCACCGCTCCGAGAGTAATCAAGGAGGCACGGCAAACCCCGTCGGAAGCAAGACCAAATAGGCGGCGACGGTGTGGCCCGCACCACCAGCCCCGCTTCGGCGGGGTAAACAGCCGCGGGTATAGGTCGCACAGACAAATGGCTATCAAAACAGAATCTGGCTTACGGCCCTTCCAAATGTGGTAGTACCATGCAGGGGTGAGGAGGATGAGTTCTTCTTCACCCCTGCGCCAAATTTCAAAATCTCTTTACTCTTTCAGTCAGTAAATCTCCAAATCTCTCAGAAGTTCTTCGCAGAATAACGGCTCGTCCTTCGGACTCTCGCAGGTGCGAATTGTTGTTTCATTAGGCTACGTGCGTCCGAGACGCACTCCGCTCGCTCGCCTCAGCAGGCGCCCCATTGTATCGCCTTCAAGGATGCTACGGCTGCTTCTCAGCGTGGCCGATTCCTTTTCTCATTAGACCGACTGCAACGGCACCGCGCGGAACCCACCATGACGAGACGACGCGCACGGTGGAACCCGCGCACTGCCGCCGCTTCGCTTTGCAGACGGTGATGTTCACCATCACAACCAAAACGCCTGCGGCGTTCTCGTTGTGATAGGCCACGCTTGCGATGCCTTCCGTTCCTCCTTGACACCCGTTCTTAACGGCGACGGAAACGGCACCGCCGCCTAAACGGGAGCGGCGAGCGGACGGGGGCGTCCGCTTGAGTCGGCTGGCATGACGCCAGTGGACAAGATAGCGGTCAAAGGAGACCGCTGTGAATACAGCCTCAGTCAGTCAGGATACGCCCGTTGTACCGCAAACCAACACGCTGCGCTTTATGGTTTACGGGATTCCCAAGTCGCAAGGCTCCAAGATCGCCTTTGCGATCCGCGCCAAGGATGCGGCAGGACGCTGGTACTACACCGGCCGGGCCGCCCTGGTGGAATCGGGCAACCGCATGGCGCGGACCGAACTGAAAGACTGGCGGGACCGCGTCACGGAAACGGCCCGCGCTGCCGCCGCCACGGCCCAATGGCCAGTCGCTGACGAACCGGTCAGCCTGCACTTGCTCTTTGTGATGCCGAGACCGAAGGTGCCGCAATTCGATGTGCCCGCGGTGAAGCCCGATCTCTCCAAGCTGGTCCGGGCCGTCGAAGACGCCCTGCAGGACGCCGCCCTGTACACCAACGACAGCCGCATCGTGGAACTGCACGCCCGCAAGGAGTTTGAAGAGGTGGCCGGGTGTGGCGTGGTGATCACGCTGACGAAGGGGGTGAAGTAACATGAACAACGCACACAACATCACGGAATGGACGCAGCAGGTACTGTTGCGTGACGACTTCACCTGTCAGTTCCCGAACTGCGGACAGAATCACAACCTTGACGCGGCGCACATCATCAGCCGCCGCGCCAACCGTGATCTGGCGTTGTTCGTGCCCAATGGCGTGACCTTGTGCCGCCCGCATCACGACTACCTCCACCGGCATCCGAAGGAGTGGCAGGCGTTCATTGGAGTGGTGATGGAGCAACGCCGGCGCGGGTACGCGACAGTGGCCTACGCGTGACAAGAGAGCCGGGAGGTGAC
>CAZNOK010000185.1:0-10548 GCA_964574605.1 uncultured Verrucomicrobiota bacterium | reverse complement strand
ACCAAGGGAAAGTCAGGCCACAGGACATGGTGGTCTTCACCCGACAGTTGGCCACAATGATGGCCGCCGGCCTGCCGCTGGTGCAAGCCATGACGGCACTGGAGGAACAGACGGAGAGCAAGACGTTCAAGCCAGTCCTGCACAACATCACGGAACGGATCGAAGGCGGCGATTCCTTCTCGCAGGCGCTGGCGCAACATCCGAAGGTGTTCAACCGCCTCTACGTCAGCATGGTCCAGGCAGGGGAAACGGGCGGCTTGCTCGCCGAGATTCTGGATCGCGTGGCGTCGTACTTGGAAGCGACGGCCCGGCTGAAGAAGAAGGTGAAATCGGCGATGAGCTACCCGGCGATTGTCAGTTGCATCGCCATCCTGATCTCGCTGTTTCTTGTCGTCAAGGTCATCCCGGTTTTTGCGGATATCTATAAGGATTTCGGCGCAAAACTGCCGGGACCGACGCAGATGCTGATTAGCTTCAGCAATCTCTTGCGCGGTTATTTTCTGTTCTTTGTGCTGGGTGTGGGCGCGTTGATCTTCGGCCTGATCAAGCTGAAGCAAACCAAGCGCGGGACCGAGGTCTGGGACCGCACGAAGTTGCGGTTCCCGCTCTTCGGCAAGTTGATCCACAAGATTTGCATGTCGCGGTTTTCGCGCACGTTTGCGGCATTGTTGCGCAGTGGCGTGCCGATCTTGGAAACGTTGCGCATCGTCAGCCAGTCCTCCGGCAACACACAGGTTGAATACGCCGTCGTTGCCGTCGCCTCCAGCATCGAGAAAGGCGACAACCTTGCCATGGCGCTGGGCCAGCATAAGATTTTCCCGCCGATGCTGGTCCGCATGGTCGCAGCGGGCGAGCAGACCGGCAAGGTGGACGCCATGCTGGAGAAGATCTCGGACTTTTACGATGAAGAGATCGAGGCGACGTTGTCGGGACTGACTGCGCTGATCGAGCCTTTGTTGATCGTGGTGCTTGGCGTGGTCGTCGGCACGATCGTCATTTGCATGTTTCTGCCCATCTTCAAACTCAACGAAATCGTGCAATTCTAACATAATACGCATTATGGCCAAGATTCTGATTGCGGAGGATGACCCCAGCATGGTGTCGGTGCTCGTGGAAACACTCAAGGAGCTGAAGCATGACGTCATCGCCGCCAACCGCGCCGAGCGCGCCCTCGACCTTGTGCGGACGCAACACCCCGACTTGGTTCTGACCGACATTGAGATGCCCGAAGGTCACCCCAAAGGGCTCGAATTGCTCCGCTCCGTCAAGGAACAGGACAATCGCATTCCCGTCATTGTCCTCACGGGCTACGGAACCAAGGAACGCGCGATCGCGGCGTTGCGCGCAGGCGCACAGGATTTCATCGAGAAACCATTCCATATTGACGAACTGTTGAAGCGCGTCGAAAACGCTCTCGTTCAACGACAGGCGATGCAGTTGATTCGTGAAAATGCGGCGCTCAAAACCCAACTCCGCGAGAAATTTCGCTTCGACAATATCGTCGGCAACAGTCCCCGTATGGAAGCGGTTTATCGCATGATGGAGCGCGTTGCGAACACCGACGTCACCGTGCTGATCCTTGGCGAAAGCGGCACAGGCAAGGAACTTGTCGCCAAGGCGCTTCACTACAACAGCCGCCGCGCAGCGATGCCGTTCGTAGCCGTTAACTGCGCCGCGTTGCCGGAGCATCTGCTCGAAAGCGAATTGTTCGGGCATCGTAAAGGGGCGTTCACGGGCGCCGCGTTCGATAAAGTCGGCCTGTTCCAACACGCGGATGGCGGCACTATCTTTCTGGATGAGATTGCCTCAATGGCGCTTGGTCTCCAGAGCAAACTCCTGCGATTTCTTCAGGACCACGAGCTGCGACGCGTCGGCGACACCGAGACGATCAAGGTGGACGTCCGCATCATCGCGGCCACGAATGAGCCACTCCAGAAGAAACTCGATGAGAAACTGTTTCGCGAAGACCTTTTCTACCGCATCAGTGTCATCCCCATCGAACTGCCACCACTGCGCGAACGGGTCACAGACATTCCGTTGCTGGCACAGTTTTTCCTCCAGACCATTGCGCAGCGTAACAATACTACACCTCCGGTTATTTCCGACGAAGTGATGTCCGTTCTTCAGGCGTACCGCTGGTCTGGCAACGTCCGCGAACTCCAAAATGCCATGGAGCGTGCCGCGACGCTTTGCGACGGAGGTGTCATTGCGCTCCACGATCTTCCCGAACGCGTTCTCCAAGCGGTCGGCAAGGAATTGCCCGTACCCGCACCGATGCCGTCCAGCGCACGGCTGGATGCGGCGTTGGCTGCGAGGGACTCCGAGGCGTCGAAACGGACAGCAGGCGAGCCGGTGCAGCCGCTAAAGGAATTTGCGCACGAGCAAGAAGTCCGGTACATCGAGCAGGTTATTGCCGCGGCCGGCAACGACAAAGAGAAAGCCGCCGCCATGCTCGGTATCAGCATGGCCACGCTGTATCGCAAGCTTGCGCCGCCCACCACCAGCGATAACGCTGATTAGCGCCGCTTGTCGCGCAGAGCGCGGAGACGCGCAAGGTTGACTGTCGCGTGGGATGAGTGATGGTCCAAATTCTGCGCTCTTTCGAACGCTGCTTGCGCCTCGTTGAAGCGGCCTAGCTCTGCCAGCACGATGCCACGGAAGTTATGCGACTCGGCGTTAGGAGGCTCCAGCGCACAGGCTTCCTCGGCAATTTGAAGCGCCTCGGCATAACGCTGTTGTCGCAACAAAAACTGGCCGTACTCCAGCCGCAACGGCACGCGCAGAGTTTGCGCCATCGCACGCAGATAATACAGGCGCGCCTTGCGAACGTCGCCCCGTTGCTCCCAGATCAGTGCAGCCGACACCAAGGCGCTCGGATTTTGGGGATCAATCTGCAGCGCATCCGCGAGTTTGCCCTGAGCTTGGACAATATCTCCCTGCTTGAGGTAGAAAGCGGCAAGATTTTCCTTGGCATAAATGGCGTCCGGAGCAAGGCGCTCTGCGGCGAGCAACTCTGTCAACGCGCGATTTGTCTGCCCGGCTGCGGCATATTCGAGAGCGAGATTGGAACGCACTGCGACACTGTGGAGCGTCGCACCCTTGGTGTGGGCGTAAAACGTCATGGCATCGCGCCAGTCGCGGTTGCGGGCGATGGTGCGCACGGTCAACGCCGCGAGTGCCAGTGCGGCCACGATTATCGTGGGGCGCGTCAGCGGAACGATGGCGAGGATACCGAGGAACAACCCGACGCAGGGAACGTACAACCAATGTTCCGCCACAGTGGCGTTGAGGCTGAACAGCCCACTGACCGGCAGAAGCGTGACCGCAAACCAGCAGACGCCGAAGCACGCGAGATGGTTGCGCCGCGCAAGCACGATGAGACCGGCTGTTGCAAGAACGCCTGCGGCAGTAAGAAGGTACAACCAACTGCCGCCCAGAACGACTTGTCGTTCCATTTGCAGATGCGCGGGCCAGACCAGCAGGCCGAGATACGTGGCGAGAGCCCGAAATGGAATCTGCAGGCGGACGATCCACGGCATCGTGTATGTCGTCGTTGAGGCGATGCCGGCCTCAGCGAGTACAGCATGTCGCCAGAGTGCGAACGCTGCTGCCAGCAAAGCGAAAGGTAATGCATCCAGCACGGCGCGCCGGCATTGGTTGCGGCTGAGCACGAGGCTATGGAGAAAAATCAACAAGGGGAAAAGGAAGGCGTTTTCACGGCTGCATAGCGCGCCGAGATAACAGAAGACCGAGCCCGCGAAGGGTAGAGGATGGCGTCTGCGCCACAACAGCCAAGCCGCAAGCATGCCGCCGAGCGCGAGCGGGTCCGCGCGGCCAGCAACGTAGGTGACAGCGTTGCTAAGAAGGGGGTGGACTGCGAAGAACGCGGCGCCAGCTAAGGCAATGACGCGGTTTGCGGTGAATTGTTCGAGCAGCAGGGAGAGCAGGAGGACACAGGCGAGATGAAGGGAAAGGTTGGTGAGATGGTAGCCGTACGGAGTCAGTCCCCAGAGTGCATAGTCTGCGATGTACGTGACGGTTTGTAGAGGACGATAGTAACGGACTGCGGTCGCGGAACGGCTGTGAAAAAGATCATCATAAAAGGCGAGGGAAAGATAGCGCCAGTTGCGAATGTAACTGTTGTTGGTCACGAGTGCATGATCATCCCAGAGAAACTCGTTGCGCGTAGTGTTGGCGTAGGCGAGCATGGTCAGCAACACCAACAGCAGCAACATCTGGACACGAGTTAAGGTCATGTTTACGCGTGGTTTTGTAGCATTTTGAGAACGCTTCCACGACGACAATTGTGTTAGATGCACCATTTTGTTACTGGCAGAACTCGCTCTATGCGCAATTTCGAGGATTTTGAGGCAGATAGAACGCTGCACGCCCCAAATTGCATTCTGGCACCTCTTTTGCTATAGTAAACAGCATGAGTCAGGAGTTTTCCTAGAAAGGAGGTGAGAAGAGAAATGTTTATTGATATTCGCCGTAATAAAGCAGCGTTCACCCTAGTGGAAATTATGATTGTCGTTGCCATCATCGGGTTGCTCGCCGCTTTGGCGATTCCGGGTTTTGTCAAAGCCCGCAAACAGTCGCAAGGCCGCCGGATTATCAATGACGCGCGTCAGATGGACGCCGCCATTGACCAATGGGCGCTGGAAAAAGGCAAGAAGGATGGCGATACCGTGACCACATCGGAAGCGGCCAGCTACCTGAAAGGCCCATGGAAGAACGTTGACCTGCTTGGTAACTCGTTTACCATCAGCAACGTTGGCTCCAACCAAGTCCAGATCAATGCGACCACAAAGAGCGCGCTCGACGGAGTCGGCATTGACTGGGGTCAGTTCTAACCCAGAGTGACGGACACGATGGTGTCCGTGAGAAGGATATAGAGGCAGGAGAGTTGCTCTCCTGCCTCTCTCTTTTTTGTCGCGTTGGCAGGACTCTTGTGTTATATGCTCGAGTAACGGTAAAAGGAGATGATGGTATTCGGAAACAAACAGGCGCGCAAACGAGACACGGCAATCGGCTTGGACTTGGGCAGCCGTCAATGCAAGGGTGTGGTCGTTCAGCGAACCGCGCAGGGGCTGCAATTGCGCCAGTATAGTGTCATGCCCACGCCCCCGACGCCGGGTAAAGCTGAGTCGCAAGCGGCCGTGGTCGAAACTACCCAGACAATGCTCGCAAAATTGGGAACCGCCGGGCACAATGTGTTTGTCACGATCAGCGCACCTTCAGCATTCGTGACCAAGATTGAGATGCCACGGTTCGCTTCAGGGGAACTGCGCACTGTCTTGCGCCTCAACAGCACGCGCTACGTGCGACGCGACCTTGGCAGCTATTGCCTTGACGCTGTCGAACTCGGGGAAATGGCGGCAGACAGCAAGGCGCGGCGCTCGCCGACTATGCAAACACTGGTGGCGGGGGCGTCCAAGGAAGATGTGTTATGGTACCGCAATACCCTGAACGCCGCCAAGATCAAGGCGGAGACCATTGAGTTGGCGCCCGTCGCCATCATCAATGCGCTCCAACGCAGCCACCAGCAGGTTTGCGAGCGACACGTTGTGCTCCTGTTGGACATAGGCCATCACGCGACCAGCTTGAATTTCCTCCGTCAGGGGCAGCCTGTGTTGACGCGGCTGATGCCGTTTGGTGGCGCGCAACTCACCGAGCAAATCGCTCATACGCTGGGCGTGCCGCCTGCCGATGCTGAGCAACAGAAGTACGCAATGAACGAGCAGGTGACGAAAGTTCTGCACAGCGCCCTGCAAACGCTGGCAAGAGAGATTCGCGCATCTATTGACTTCGTCGAGCGCCAGCAGGACTGCGAAATCCGCCACGCATTTGCCGGCGGCGGAACGGCCTGCAATGCGGCCATCGTTGAGGTGCTCAGCAAGGAAGTCGGCATTGAAATCCAGCGGTGGAATCCGCTCGAAGGATACGACACCGCAAGCGCCAATCCCGCCGGACTGGAGGCCGTGGCGCCCTGTCTGGGCGCCGCGATCGGCGTTGCCGTCGCGAAACTCTAGGAGTGCCGACTCTGTGACGCCATTGACATTGAATCTCTTGGCGGAGGAACAGCAGGCTGAAGAGGCCAGCGCGCGCGACCCCGTCAAGTTTGCCATCATCATCGGCGTCGTGTTCTTGGCGTTAACAGCCGCCGGTGGCGTGCTGATGATGATGTGGGCTGAGGAGAAGAGGACGGAGGCTGATCGCTTGCAGAGGCGCTGGGACGAGATGACGTTGAAGCCAACGGGCGGAACGTTCCGTGCGCTGAAACTGTTTGCGGAAGACTTGGTCAGCATCCACCAAGGGCGGATGTTGCTGGCCCCGCAATTGGCGCGGATGAAGGACTTGGTGCCGGACTCGATCTTCCTGACCCGGGCCGGATTCAGAATGGACGTCGAAATGGGCAGAACGTCAGGACCAACGGCGGTGGAAGGCGGCGGCGCATCGCCACGGGGACAGAACATGGAGCAACTTCTTCTGCGGCTGGACGGTACGGCTGTTGGTGCACGACCGGAGATCGAGGTGGACAAGTTTCTGAAGACGCTGCGCAGCGATGCGAGCCTGAGCAATCAGGTCACGGAGGTCGCGTTGCGGTCAATCGGATTCGGCGCTTCGAGCACTGACAATGGGCAGCAGACCATGACGGCGCAATTTGTAATCGAGTGCGTTTACAAGGAGAGCAAGTGAAGTTCCTGCGTCAACTACCCAAAGAGAAGATGCAGAAGCTGCTTTTGGTCGTGATCCTTACGTTGATCGGCGTCGCCGCGATGGTGGTTTTCTGGATTGGTGACGCTCGGCGCAGTCTTACCGCCAGCAAAGAGAGGATTGCCAAGCTGGAGCCACAGATTTTCGATAGGGAGCGCAAGGAGAGAGCAGAAGCGTTGAACGAGCCGTTGCGACTTCGTCTGGTTGCGTTCATCCAAACGCAACAGCTTACCATGGTCACCGGTGATCTGTTTAGTTGGGCGGTGCGCGAAGTGACCCTGTTCGCGCAGCGTCACCCTGCGGTTCGAATGGTCAACGTGCGGCCGGGCCAGAGGCAGCAGCATCGGACCATGGGGCAGTATGACATCTACAGCGTTCACATGGAAGTGCGCGCCAAATACGATGATCTTGGGCGCTTTATTTGTGCGTTGGAGAACCATTTTCCCGCGGCGCAGGTTCGCGCATTGGATCTCACGCCGGGCGATGCCGCTGGGAGCACACGCGGAGCGGTGATTGAGTTGGGACTGCTGATCTGGCCGGAGGCCGCGACCGCTTGGATCAACCCCAAACCAAACAACGAGCCGAAGAAGAAGCCATGAAACAGGCGGAGATCGTTTTAATGATTGTCACGATAGCGGCCGGCCTTGATGCTGCGGGGAGCACTGTTGCGCCCGCCAATCCGGCAACGGATTTCGCGCCGCAGATGCGTGAATCCATGTATGCACCTGCCAAGAGTCGCGATCCCTTTGATCGACCGGGCGAACAAGTCACGAAGACTTCCACGAGCCAAACACCCATCGTCGTGCAGGCTCCGAAGCGCCAAATTCCGCCGGCGTGGTTCCGTCTCCAAGCGATTCTTTTGGACCGGCGCAGCCCTATGGCAGTGGTGAACGCAGAATTACTGGAACTCAACAAACCAGCGACAATGCGCGTCGGCAGCTCCGAACTTCGGGTCAAGGCTGTGGAGGTCGGGCGCGACCATGTGATTTTGGATGTGGAAGGACAACGGGTGGAGGTGCGGTTGGAGGAACCCGCCGCACCGCCAAAACCGAAATAATAGTGCTGGGGCTGGCTTGAGACCTGCTCCCAGAACAACCGACATGATCGGAATCAGTACAACAGGAGGACGAAAAATGAAGAAGCAATGGATCGTCGTATGGCTGTGTGCGGTGGGTTTGTCGTTGCCGGGGCAGGGATTGTCCGCACAGCAAACCGCAGCAGGAGGATCGGCGGCGACCGCGGAAATGAAGGTGGAGGAAGGGCAGTATAACTTCGCCGACGTTGAAATCTCGCTTGCGCTCAGCACGTTGGCACGGCGCGCCGGTGTCAGCCTCATCGTCGGCGACAACGTGATCGGCAAAGTGACCGTGTATTTGGAGAACATCTCGCCGAAGGACGCGATGCGTTTGATTGCGGAATCAAAAGGTTACGTCTTTCAGGAGGAGAAAAACATCATCAAAATCCGGACGAAAGAAGCCGCCGAAAACGTGCCCCTCGAAGTGCGCGTGGTGACTTTGAAATACGCCAAGGCCGAGGACATCGGAAAGGTGCTTAACGACGTCAAGAGCACGCGAGGCAAGGTGCAGGTCGATTCCCGCAGCAATGCGTTGGTCATTTCTGACACGCCGCCAAATCTGGAGAAGATTCTGCCGGTGGTCGAGGCGCTGGACACGCAGACGCCACAAGTGATGATCGAGGCCAAATTCGTGGAGACGCAGAAGAATCCGAAGAAAGATCTCGGCATCAACTGGAGCGGTACATTGAGCTCACACCCAATCAGCTTCGGGGGAAAATCCGTGAGTTCCGGTGATGGTGGTGGCGGCGGCAGTAGCTCGGCCACGACGGGACCATTCACCATGGGACCGGCGGCGGGAATGATCGGTTCGTGGCTGGGAAGCAGCGTTGCCGTGCTCGACGTGGGAGAGTTGAAGGTTGTCCTGTCATACTTGAACAGCGACAAAGACACCGAACTGCTGGCCAATCCGCGGGTGGTGACGACCGACAATGGAAAAGCCAATATTAAGATCACACAGCAGTATCCGATTCCGCAATTCACGTTCAGCGAACAGACTGCTTCCTTCCAGTTGAACGGGTTCCAGTACAAAGACATCGGCATCACCCTGCAGGTGACACCGCGGATTAACCGGGACAACTTCGTTACACTCGAAGTGGCGCCTGAGGTCAGCGACTCCAGCAAGAGCAAGACATTTGTGAGCGAATCGGCAACGTTTGACATTCCAATTGTCGAAACTCGCAATGTCACCACCACGGTGCTTATTAAGAGCGGCAATACGCTGGCGATGGGCGGATTGATCCGTGAAGACAACACGGAAAGCTATACCAAGGTGCCGGTCATGGGAGACATACCGGTGCTTGGACCGCTCTTCCGCAGCAAGAGCTTGGAGAAGATCAAACGCAACCTCTTGATCTTCCTGACACCAACCGTGCTGAAGGCAGACGTCGAGAACCCTACCGGGCTCGAGAAGTTCTACAATGGTTTGCCATCCGAAGAAGTGTACACCAATGACAAATGGATGCCGAAGGACAATGCGAAGCCACGCAACCTGATGAAGAATGGAGACACCAAGCGCACGACTGAGGACAAAGCCAGCAGCAAGGCGCCGTCCCAGAACTTCGGGCCGAAGTAGCCCTTGTGTTGATGCGGTTTAAGCAACGTGCCGATGGCGCGTTGGAGCGAGAGACGGTTTCACCAACGTCTCTCGCTTCGTTTTGCACTATTGAAGTCGCGACCAGCAGCGCCAGGAGCCTTTTACCATGTGCCAAGCGGTGTCCACAATGATACTGCGCTGGGTTCCGACAGGATGGGGTAGCCCGGGGAGAATAACTGTGCCATTTCGTATCCGTTCGTCTAAGCTCACGTCCAGTCGCGTGCGAGTGTAGCCGCCGCCGCTGACGCGGTTGATTCGCACATGGTTGCCGGCGGTCATGTTGCCGAAGACGCTGATGTAGGGTTGGGAGGAGGTGTTAAGGTTGTTGTCCACGAAGTCGTTCTCAGCGTAGAGCAGGGAGTGGATGCTACCACCGGTGCCGAACTGGCGGTCGCCGATGTAGATGCTGCCGCTGTTGGTGCAGCCGGTCCGTTTCAAGGCAATCAAACAGAGGGCATCGGTGGGATTCGGAACCTTGGTGCTGTTGAAGTTTGCGTAGTCAATCTGATTGGCTCCGGTCGGGTAATCGGCGTTGTAATAGAATTCGTCGGAGATGGTGATGTTGCCCTTGGCGACGATGGTGATGCGGGTGCCCGGATTGCGGAAACGCATGCTGAACGCACTGGGATGGTGGATGTAGAGGTTGCCGTCCACGTAGTAGAGCAGTCCGTTGGCGGAGGATTTGACGTTGATGTACATGGAGTCGGTGACGTTGTTGTACCAAGTGCCATCGGGTTTTGGGACGTTGTCATTGGCGCAAATGGCGGGGGCAGGAGAACTATTGTAGCTGGAGTCGGCGGGGTCTTCGAGGAAGTAGTCGTCAATTCGGTTGCCGGACTGGTCGTAGGTGTAGGTGTAGGAACGGGCCAGAACACTGCCGCTATCGCTGCCGGTGGGTGGGTTGCGGACAAAGATGTGTTCGGGACGGTTCAGGTCTGTGATGGCCTTGGCACTGCCGTAATCGCTGGCGGTGACGGCCACGTCGTGTCCCCACCGATCAAGGGCATCGCTCGGTTTGGTGCCCGTGCGTGGCAGTTCATAGTACATATGGACGAGATCGGGAGGAGAAATCACTGCATCACCGCCATCGGCGACGGCTTGACCTGTACCAGGTGATGGCATACCGGTGATGGTGCCTACAGCTTGGGTGCCATAGTCGTAT
>CAZNOK010000184.1:0-10555 GCA_964574605.1 uncultured Verrucomicrobiota bacterium | reverse complement strand
CATGGGGACATTCTCATCGAGGTCACAAGGGGACATTCTCACAGTGGTACGACATGCCGAGCGGCGCTGATTGACCTATGGGGGAGGGTGGGCTATGCTGCCCACCATTCCTGCCATGAGAACACGTCACGTCAACCAGAAGAAAGTCGCCGAGGCTGTCCGGCAATTGTTGGAGGCCATCGGCGAAGACCCGAAACGGGAAGGATTGCGCGAGACGCCCGAGCGCGTCGCGCGCATGTACGAGGAAATCTTCGGCGGCGGCGAGGAAGCACCGCAGGAGAGTCTCTCCAAACAGTTCGACGAGGACCATCACGAGATGGTGCTGGTTAAAGACATCCCGTTCTTCTCGATGTGCGAGCACCACCTGATGCCGTTCTTTGGCAAGGCGCACGTCGCCTACATCCCCAACGGCCACGTTGTCGGCATCAGCAAACTGGCGCGCGTCGTCGAGGCGTTTGCCCGGCGTCCACAGGTGCAGGAACGGATGACCAGTCAGATCGCCGACATGATCGAGCAGGAACTGAAACCGCAGGGCGTGGCCGTCGTCTGCGAGGCCGTCCACACTTGCATGACCATGCGCGGCGTCAAGAAACCCGGCTCGACCGTTATCACCTCCGCGATGCGCGGCGGGTTCCGGACCCGCATCTCCACCCGCAGCGAATTGATGTCGCTGATCCACGGGCGTCACCCGGCGCAGCCGTTCTAGTGAAGAAAGTTTTCATCAAGACGTATGGCTGCCAGATGAACGTGCGCGACAGCGAAGCTGTCGCCGCGCTCCTGAAACAACGCGGCTACGCCATCGCCGATTCCGAGGCAGACGCGGATGCGATTCTGCTGAACACCTGCAGCATCCGCGATCTCGCCGAACAAAAGGCGCTCGGCAAAATGACGGCGCTGACCGGTTTGAAACGCTCGAAGCCGACGCTGCGACTCGGTTTCTTCGGCTGCATGGCGCAAAGCCGCGGCGACGAACTCACCAAACGATTGCCCGCCGTTGACCTAGTCGTCGGCACGCAACGGTTTCATCATGTGCCGGAATATCTCGACCGGCTCTTCGCGGGGAAGGGCGCAATTGTGGACGTGGCGGAGGAGCCGGGAAGCGAATCTGCCGTCAAAGACCACCTCGACGACGACGCGGTGACGGCGTTTGTCAGCATCATGCAGGGCTGCGACATGCACTGCGCGTTCTGCATCGTGCCACAGACCCGCGGGCCGGAACGAAGCCGGAACATCAGCGAGATCGTGGACGAGGTGGAGAAACTCGTCGAGCGCGGCGTGCGGGAAGTCACCTTGCTCGGACAAATTGTGACAAGCTACGGTCGCGGTGTCGTTCCGAGGAGACTTGTCGCGCTGCTCGAAGCGGTGCACGAGGTCAAAGGGTTGGAGCGAATCCGGTTCACATCACCGCACCCGAAAGGGTTCGGCGATGACCTCGTGGCGGCATTCCGCGATTTGCCGAAGCTCTGCGAGCACGCCCACCTGCCGGTGCAGAGCGGGTCGGATCGGATTCTGAAGGCGATGCGGCGCGGCTATGATCGCGCGATGTTCCTGCGGATCGTGGAGAAGTTGCGCGCGGCCCAGCCGAAAATCGTTTTCTCCAGTGACATCATCGTCGGTTTCCCCGGCGAAACGGAGGAGGACTTCGAGCAAACGGTATCGTTGATGCGCGAGGTGCCATTCGAGCAGGCGTATATTTTCAAATACTCGAAGCGGCGCAACACCCCGGCGGCGGAGATGACGGAACAGGTGCCGACGCCGGTGAAGGAGGAACGCAACCAGCAGTTGCTGGCGATTCTCAACGAGACGGCGACACGAAAGAACCGCGAACTGGTTGGCCAGACTGTCGAGGTGTTGGTGGAAGGCCGCAGCCCGAAGAACGCGGCGCGGATGTTCGGCCGGACGCGGACAAACAAAGGGGTTGTGTTCGAGGGCAATCTCCGGCATAAGGGCGCGTTGTTGTCGGTGCGGGTGGAGCGGGCCACGGTGGTCACGCTTTACGGCGTGCCGGCTGTAGGCGCACCCTTTATGGGTGCGAGAGACGCAGGCATGAAGCTTGCGGCTACGATGTGACGGTGATTTGAGATTTATGACGAAACTGGCTTTGATTTCAACAGCGGTGGGCGCGGCGGTCATCGCGGCGCGGCTGCCCGGCGTGCTCGCGCCGACGCGGTATCGGGAGTTCATGGTGAAGTTTCCACGCTCGGAGTTCTGGGGGCGTGTGCTGATCACCATCGCGGGCCTGATCGCGTTGTGGGTGATGTTCCACGCGTCGCGCGAGAGCGACGAATGGAAATGGGCGCAGCCGCTGATCGTGGTCGGCGTGCCGGTGGTGTTGTACTGCATTTATCGCTACGGCATACATTATCTGGCGTTGCGGGCGACGGCGGCGTTGCTGCTGTTGATCGCCAAGCTGATGGTGGACGTCGCGGATGCGAGTGAGACGGTGTTGCGGCTGTTTGTGACGGTGCTGGCCTATTTGTGGGTGGTGGCTGCGATCTGGATGGCGGCCGCGCCGCATCATTTCCGCGACCTGATCGGCTGGGCGATGGCCAACGATGAACGATGTCGCACGGTCTGTTCGCTGGGAGTCTGCTTGGGCGTGGTGTTGATGGCGCTCGGCGTGTTTGCGTATTGATGGCCGTGACGGCAGCCCTGCTTTCAGCCTGTCTGTTTGCGTTGCTGCTGGTCTGCGACTGCGGCAACCGGTCCCGCCGCCAGTGCCGGCGTCGGAACCACCCAAACGCAAGCAGTGGGAGATTGAACTGGAACGAATTGCCGTCGGTCATCAAGGTTGGCATGACGCAAGCCGAGGTGAAGAAGCCCGCGGGAGAACCGCAGTTTGTGCATAGTGTTGTCGGTGTGACGACGTGGGTGAGGTGGGAGTACAGCCTCCCATCGAGGAAACGATTTCTCGTTCATTTCGACAGCAAGGGAAAGGTTGAAGAAACTGGGCTGGATGGCGTCAAAAAGGCCACGCCTTGAGATGAGCGAGACAGAACAACCGAATCAGAGTCCTACAGTGACGGTGCCGCGCCGCGCGGTGTGGTGGTGGACGGTGTTGCTGGTGGCTCCGTGGGTGTTGCTGGCAATGACGCTCGGCCCGCAATGGGTCCGTGAATGCGCGCAGAATTGGCATATTGGGAAACGCAACGGAAAAGAAAGGATACAGTACTGTCGGCCGGGACCATGGGGGGACCTGGAATACACCCGCATCGCGATTGAGCCGCCGGAGGGGTTTGTTGTGTCGTCATTTGAGCCAGAGAGGAAAACCCAATGGACCCTGCGGGGATACACGCCGCAGATGCTGGAGCAGTTGTGGACCGAAGCGAACCTGAGTGCCGCCGATCAACAGGCATTGATGGCGACGGCTCGTTGGGAAAACGGGATCGGTACGGTCGTGCTCGAACCGTCGCGCGATCTGGTATTGAAACTCACTACGGATGCACGGGCGCGCATCTACAAGGCGCTTGCCGTGTTCTCCGAGAATCAGGCTCACGTGAACCCGTGTCGATTCCGTGCGGATAGGGTGGATGAGTGGTTTGCAGACAGTGGCATCTCCGACCGGACTGAGCAGTTGATTCGCCGAATGTTGTATCCACGGGGCACGTCGATCATGTTTAGTGACTGGGACACGCTGGCGCCGATGCTGGGAACAGACGCGGAACGAGCGCGCGCCCTCAAGACCCTTGCGCGGATGAGCACGTTGCTGGTCAAGCTGCGCGTGCGGCCGAATACCGACATTGAGGGAGTCGCCCGGTATTGGGGACGAGGCCGACGGTCCAAAGATATCACGCCACTGCTGCTGTCGCTGCCCAAACTGCCCGAAGGGTACACCGTTGACGTGGCGCACTTGTTGCCTCCGTTCGCCCGCCGACGGCTCTACACCTATCCAAACCCCGATAGCGACCCAGATGCACCGCGCCGAGATTGTCACTGGACCTCGCTGAACTTCTTCAGTGAGACACCCGACGACCGGTTCCTGTCGTCGGATTACGTCCGCGACAGCATCGTGAAAGACTACTACCCCACGTTTGGGGAACCGCTTTTGGGCGACTTGGTCTTCCTGATGAAGCCGAATGGTCAGGCATTCCACTCCTGCGTGTACGTGGCCGACAACATAGTATTCACCAAGAACGGCTCGCAATCCTACATGCCATGGCAACTGATGGAACTGGGCGACGTCTGCGCCCTCTATTCCACGGACCCACCCTTGGAAACGCGCATTTTCCGCTACAGACATTGGTGAATGCTCCCCGTATCCTCGTCGTGCGCGGCGGCGCCATCGGCGACTTCATCCTGACACTGCCTGCCATCGGCGCGTTGCGCGAACGCTGGCCGAATGCCCACATCGAGATTCTCGGTTATCCCCACATCATCGAACTCGCCCGCCAACGACACTACGCCGACGCTGTCCGTTCCATCGAAGCCGGACCGATGGCTGGCTTCTTCGTCCCGCACGGCGCGCTCAACGAATCGCTCGCCGCCTACTTCCACAGCTTCAACCTTGTCATCTCCTACATCTTCGACCCCGACCACATCCTCGCCGACAACATCCGCCGCTGCGGCGTCCGGCAAGTCATCGAAGCGTCGCCGCGCCCGACCGTGTTGCCGGCCGCCGAGCACTACTGCAAACCGCTCGAGACGCTCGCCATCTACGTCGAACAACCCGCGCCGCGTATCCACCTCAACGACGACGACCGCGCGCTGGCCTCGCGTCACCTTGCGATGGCGGGCCGCGAACGGATTGTCGCGCTCCATCCCGGCAGCGGCAGCGAACGCAAGAACTGGCCCGCCGAGAACTTCGCCGCCGTCGCCCGCTGGCTCGTGGACGAACTCGCCGTCCAACTCCTCCTCGTCCACGGCGAAGCCGACGACGCAGCCATCGCGCGCCTCTCGGAATTGATCGCACCGCGTCCGTTCCACCGGGTCCACGGACTGAAGCTGGTTGAACTCGCCGCCGTCCTCGAACGCTGCGCCCTGTTCGTCGGCAACGACTCCGGCATCACGCATCTGGCTGCCGCCGTCGGCACGCCCACCGTCGCGCTGTTCGGCCCCGCGTCGTCGGCCATCTGGCAGCCGCGCGGCAAACACACGCGTGTTGTTCGTTTCGGCGACGACGACATTGCCGAAGTCCGCGACACCGTTGTCCGATTCGTCTTCCCGTCGGAACATGCTGGTTGACATCTCAACCACACTGGTTGCAATATCAACCACCAAGAAAGAGGTTACCCATGAAAGGTTCCCGACCGATTCGCTACCAGTTGCTCGATCCCCACGAATCCCCGCCGCCCCGCCGCCTGCGGTCCCGACGGGGCCGCAGCCGCAAGACGCAGCTTCTCCACTCCAACATTGGTGCGTTGGGACGCTACCTGCGTGCCTGCCGTTTCCGCGATGGCCGCAACGGTCGCGGCGAATGGTCGTTGCGCTCAGTGGCTCAGCAAGCCGAGATGAGCCACACGACGCTCTCCCAAGTGGAGACTGGCAAACGTCGTATGGTTGCCGATGACCTGCTGCATCTGGCCGACGTGCTGGGTGAGGATCGGGAGGAACTGCTCGTGCGTGCCGGGTATCTGCCCGCCTCCGCGCTGGAAAACCGTGGAAACTATGAATTGACCGCCGCGGAACGCCATCTGATTGACTTGGTGCGCGCACGTCCGCGCGTGCTTGGCCCGTTGAACAGTCTCTTGTCAGCACTGAGTTGATGACGGGCGCAAGAGACGTGCTGGTTGACATCTCAACCACTGTGGTTGAGATGTCAACCACCGGGAAAATGGCGTGAACAGTTTTGTGTCGTCGGCGTCGAAAGATGCTGATATGGTTTCGCGCGTGTTGACCATGAGAGTTTTGCGTTTGTTATCGGTGTCCGTGTTGCTGGCGACTGTGGCCGGTGCAGACGAGTTTGCTTTGCTGCAAAGCCAGATCAAGGAAAGCGCGAAATGGAACCACGAGCGTCTCGCCAAGGAAGCGTTGCGCCCGGAAGCTTTGATCCTGCCAACCGACCGCACACCGGGCGACATCGTGTGGCGACGGACGGCGGCGTTGTTGCATCACCTCAAGACGATGGAGCGCGCACCGGATTTGTCGGCGGAACTGAAGGAACTCGACGCGCTGAAGTCCGCGACGGCGACGCGCGAGGGGTTCGACAAGATCGTGGCGTTGCGTCGGCGGATTGCGTTCAAGAATCCGTTGCTGGATTTCGACAAGATCGTGTTCCTCAAGCACAACAAGCAGGTCCGCGGCGACCGTCACATGGTGGACCAATACTTCGGGTTCAACGCCGAGAAGGCCGGCGGCGTGTATGTGCTGGAGCAGCCATTCAGCCATCAGGCAACGACGCGGTGTCTGTTGCCGGCGATGGAGAACAAGGGATCGTTCCTGTCGCTCGACCTCGATTACGACGCGCGCACGCTGTTGTTCGCGTTCACCGAGGCGGAGTATCAGTTGCCGCCCGGCGTGACGTGCGACACCAATCTCTGGTCGGAAGCCGATGCGAAACGGGACCCCAAGCATGCGTTCTATCATTTTCGCCCGGAGACCTGTTATCACTTGTTCAAGATGGACGTGAACGGCTCGGGTCTGACGCAACTGACTGACGGGCCGTGGAACGATTTCGATCCTTGCTTCCTGCCGAACGGTCGGATCGCGTTCATCTCGACGCGTTGCGGCGGCCAACTCCGTTGCGGGTTCCGTCCCGACCCGACATACGTGCTCCACGCTATGCAGCCGGACGGCAGCGATATCATTCCGCTCAGTTATCATGAAACGCATGAATGGCATCCCAGCGTGGACAACAACGGCATGATTGTCTATACGCGATGGGATTACGTGGACCGCGATTCTGATGTGGCGCATCACATCTGGCATTGTTATCCCGATGGCCGAGACCCGCGCAGTTACCATGGTAATTATCCGGAGCGCCGCGAATTCCGTCCTTGGATGGAAATGTCCTGTCGCGCTGTGCCGAACTCCCAGAAATATATCGCCGTAACCGGCGCGCATCACGGGCAGGCGTACGGGACATTGGTGATAATTGACCGTCGCGAGAAAGACGACCGCGCCACCAGTCAAATCAAGCGCCTCACTCCCGAAGTTCCGTTTGCCGAATCCGAGTCCGCCCCCGGTGTGCCGCACGCGAAGGGCAAACACTCGCCCCGCGCGGAGGTCTATGGCACACCATGGCCGCTCAGCGAAGATTTTCATCTCGTCGTGTATGATCCCGACAAGAAGAACTACGCCCTTTGTCTGCTCGACAGTTTCGGCAACCGCGAACTGCTGTACCGCGACGACAAGATTGCCTGCCTCGACCCGATTCCCTTGAAACCGCGGCCACATCCGCCCGTGTTGCCCATCCAAACCATCCAAGCCAAAGCCGACCGTCCCCCCAACGCCGACCTGTCCACCGGCACCGTCATGGTGATGAACGTCTATGAAAGCGACCAGCCGTGGCCGCCCGGCACCAAGATCAAGGCGATCCGCGTCATCAATCTTTTCCCCAAAGAGAACTCGATTGCGAACGAACCCTACATCGGTCGCGCTGCACAGTCGCTTGCGCGTGGCGTGCTCGGCACCGCGCCGGTGGAAGAGGACGGCAGCGCCTATTTCAAGGTTCCCACTGGCACTAGCATCTACTTTCAGGCATTGGACGAGAACGGTCTGGCCGTCCAGAACATGCGCTCGGCCACTTATCTGCATCCCGGCGAAACCCTCACGTGCGTCGGTTGCCACGAAGCGAAACACACTGCCGCCAGTAACCCCGAGGGGGAGCGCCCGTTGGCGATGAGACGTCCGCCATCCAAACTCCAGCCTGAACCCACCGGCTCCTACCCGCTCACGTTCCCCCGGCTCGTTCAGCCGGTGCTCGATGCGAAATGTTTGCCATGTCACGAGAAGAGAGCGTTGACGGCGCCATGCCTTCGTGGCGATCAGTTTGGAAAAAACGGCTGGTCGGAGTCGTTCATCACGCTGAGCAGACGTGCGTGGGGCATGAGCGGCGGCAACGGCATCGCTTTGAAAGAACCGCAGTATTCCGTTCCCGGTCAGATCGGCGCGAGAGTGGCCAGTCTTTACCTGTTCCTGACCAGAGGTCACAACAACGTGAAGCTGACACCGGAGCAAATGCGACGAGTCACACTCTGGCTGGATTGCAACAGCAACTTCTACGGCGCCTACAGCGACATCGACAAACAGGCCCGCGGCGAGATTGTCCGCCCGAAGTGGGGCATCCCAGCGTGGACGGATTTCGCCGCGTTGGTGCGCTGAGAACGCGAAAGCTTGACTTGACCGTCTGACTGGGGCAGCATCGCGGCGTCGAACACGCGGAGGAGACTATCATGCCATTCCTGATTCAAAAGAAGGTGGACGGTTCGGTGGCGGAACGCTGGGAGTTAGGGCGATCACCGTTGATTGTGGGCCGCGGCGAGAAGGCGCACGCGCGCATTGCGGACCCGGAGCTGTCGCGGCAGCATTTCGAGATCGCGTTCAAGGAGAACGCATTTGTGCTGCGCGACCTCGACTCGAAAAACGGCACCATCGTCAATGGGAGACGCGTCACGGAGACGCAACTGAACCTCGAAGACCAGATCCATGCCGGCGAGACCAACTTCGTGTTCACCGACAAGGGCGCCGTTGACAACATGCCGACGCTCGTCGGGATGCATCAGCCGAAAGTATTGCGGGGTCGCTGAGCGGCCAGACAACCAAGCCACACAAGAAACGGGATGTACTGAATGAAGACCCGCGTCTCTGTGATGCGCGCGAAACAGAACGTCGAACCGAGATAGAGCAGCATCAACAGACACAATGGCACGAAGCGCTCCTCCAGATTGCGCCTGGCCCGCCACAACAGCGCCGTGAGCGCGGCCACTACAACTCCGAACATCCATCCGTCTCCGTCTCGCAATGCGCGCAGATTCCACGGTACCTGAAAAAACAGATCGCCGATTCGAATGGTGGAATCGCTCATCGTTTCCGACCGGAACAATTGCGCCGTGATGAAACTCACCCACAACTGACCGACGACAAGACAGCCGAGTGCCACCAACGACCTTTGAACGGCTTCCCGGTGTCGTCGTTGTGCCAGCATTGTGAGCGACGACAACAACATCCAAGCCGGAATGTAGCGCCAAGAGTCGCGGTTCAAGACCGCCACCGCGCACAACAACACCTGCGGCCAAATACCGGCCCGAAAATGAATCACTGCGACCAGCCCGAGCATGACGGAAAGGTCAATGATGTCCCACAAATACAACCAGTGTATATCCTGCACGGCGAGGAAGATGCCGACCGAAGCCAGCCAGCAGGCCACCGCTTCCTTCTTGTTGTCACCGACCCGCAGGAAAAAAACGCAATACGCAAGATTGGCGCCGAACAACAACAGGAAAAACACCGGTGCGTAACACTGCTCAAACGGAAGCCCCGTCACCGCCGCGCAACCGCGAACCAGCATCGGGCCGAATATGCGGCACTGATATACGCGCCAGTGCGGCGTGCCATCGGCCACGCCTTGCGCCGCCTTGATCTGCATAGTCCAGTAAGGGTGATGCTGACACAGCCAGACCGTTTCCAGCGCCGTAAACAGGCACACCAGCGCCACCGCCAATGTGCCCCACGTTCGATTATCAGAGCCGCGCCACATCACGCCCGCTTCTTAGGGTGCGCCTCCAATCGTGTCAAGCGCCGCTTCGCCATTGATTTTGCCGGCGGCTTGGGGTTTACTGCGCCGACTTTATGGCAATTCAAGGTGTCATTTTCGACATGGACGGCACGCTCACGACGATGTGCTTCGACTTTGCGAAGATCAAAGCCGAGGCAGGCGTCGGTGACGTGGACTTGTTGGATCATCTCGACGCGGTCCGTGGCGCCGAGCAAGCCCGGCTCATGCGCATCATCGTGAAATACGAGAAACAAGCCGCGGCGCGCACGAAACTCAATCCCGGCGCGCGCGCCGTGTTGCGCGGGCTGCGCCAACGCCGGTTGCCGACGGCGTTGCTGACGCGTAACTCGCGCCGTTCCGTGGATCTCGTCTGCGAGCGCCTCGGATTAAAGTTCGACATCGCCTTCACCCGCGAGGATGGTCCGCACAAACCGTCGCCGGAACCTGTCCGGAACATTGCGCGACGTTGGGGCACGACGCCGGGGAAGGTGTTGGTGGTTGGCGATTACAAGTGGGACGTGCTCTGCGCGCGAAACGCGGGGGCACGCAGCGCGGTGTTTGTCGAGCACGAGGTGTTGCCGCCGTGGGCAAAGGATGCGGAGTTCGTGATTCGCCGGTTGACCGAGGTGCTTGCAATCGTGGACAAGGAGGCATCATGAGACGGTGCGTGGTCGGCATGGTGACATGCGGCTCGAAGGCCGAGGCGCGCGTGCTGGCGCGGGCGGTGTTGGACGCGAAACTGGCGGCGTGTGTGAACATCGTCGCGGGCGTCGAGTCGCATTACTGGTGGCGAGGCAAACTCGAACGCGGTGCGGAGTGCCTGTTGTTGATCAAGACGACCGAGGCGAAAGTGCCGTCGGTGACGCGCGTCATCAAGGCGGCGCACAGCTACGAGGTGCCGGA
>CAZNOK010000183.1:4725-10563 GCA_964574605.1 uncultured Verrucomicrobiota bacterium | reverse complement strand
ATGTCGTCAATGTCTCCGACAACGGTTCCGGCCAAGCCATCATCGAGATGAGCGATGGCGACACCTACGGCCCGTTCACGGTTGCGAGCGGTCCGCAGGGCGACCAAGGGTCGCAAGGCGAGCAAGGTCCGCCCGGCGAAGTCAGCGCGCAGCAACTCAGCGACGCGATTGCCGGCACGGCATCAAACGTCAACGCCATCGAGCCGATGAACCTCACCGTTAGCGATCCGCCGACGCAGAGCGAGATGCAAACCATCGCCAGCAAGCTCGATGAGTTAATCAATGCGCTGAAACGGTGGTAGGGGTTCAGAGGTTCAGAGGTTCAGCGTTGCTGCAACCATAAACCTTGAACGTGAGAGCCAGAGTGGGAGCCGCCTCAGTGCGGCGACGGGTTTGGGCGGTCGGGGCACCGAGGCCCCTCCCACATTGACAGCGCGCCGCGGCCCGCTCGGAGAGCGCGCACGACAGTTAGCCGCCGGAACACTTCCGGAACATTGCGCTGTCTGGCGGTAATTTGAGGCTGTGCAAAAACAGGTTTGCATGGTAGTAGTATGGGGCGGACGCTTTCACGAGGTGTAGGTCACAGATGCTGGCAGCAACAATATTGAAGTTGCTTAACGAATTGGGACCGACGTTTGACCCGGACTGGTTGCGCTCGGCACTCTTGCTGGCGTTGTTCAGCACAATGGTCGTTGTCGGTGTGTTTTCCTATCTGAACCGCTTCGAGAAGAAGCGGTACCTCAACTTCTGGATTGTGGCGTGGGTGTTCTATGCGCTGTGGTTGGGAACCTGCATCCGACTGGAAGATGTGATGGCAACGCCGTGGCTGTTGATGGCGCAGCGGGCCTGCATCGGGGCCAGTGCGCTGTGCATGTTCTGGGGCAGCTTCGAAATGCTCACCCGCGCGCGTCCCGTCCGCGAGTTGGGCTGTGCCATCGTGTTGATTGTGATTTGGAGCTATGTGGCCGCGTACAAGGTGCAGGATCATTTGTGGATCACGTTGCCGGTGTTCGTGCTGCTGGCGCTGGCGAGCATGTTGAGTGGTTGCCTATACTTGCGCTTCCGGAAGAGATACCGCGGAGCCAGTCTGCTGGCGTACGGATTCATCCTCTGGGGGATTCACTTGCTGGGGTTCCCGCTGCAGCCGTATCTGCCGCCGCTATTGTCGGTGTTTGCGTACTACACGACGGCGGCGCTGGCGTTGTTCATCGCGCTGGGGATGATTGTGCTGGTGTTGGAGGAGGCGCAGGAACGGCACCGCGTCTTGCTGGAAGAATTCAAGCAAGGCATGGCCAGCCGTCGGGAATTGGAACAGGAAGCCGTGGTTTCGGAACAGAAGTACCGCGCCCTGTTTCGCTCGGCCGTGGATGCGATTTTTCTCGTGGACTTGGACACCTTGGGCATCATGGAGGCGAACGAGGAGGCGCAACGACTGGTTCTCGGCAGTGGCGGGGGCGGCGAGTTGCCACGGTCGTTGTTGAGCATCCTTCCGGAGTTGCGGTGGCGTGAAGTATCGGTCATTGAGAACTGCCGACGGATCGCGGCTATCATCCATCCATCGAGAGAGTTCGTGATCCGGAACGCGAATGGCAGTGAAGTGCCGTGCAAGGGTAATGTCACGATGATCGAGTACAACCGCCGTCCGATCTTGCTGGTGATGATGCGTGAGATCAGCGAACGCAAGAAGTTCGAGCAGCAGTTGCGCCGTTCCGAGAAGCTGTCGGCGCTGGGTCAGTTGGTGGCGGGGGTGGCGCACGAGTTGAACAATCCGCTAGCGGTCATCATGGGATATGCGCAAATCCTGACGTCACGGGAACAGCCGATCGCGCACGTGCGCGGTGACCTCCAGAAGATCCTCCACGAAAGTGAACGCGCCGCCAAGATCGTGCGCAACCTGTTGACCTTTGCCCGTCCGCGCGACCCGCAACTGATGCCCGTGGACATCAACAGTCTCGTCTCCACCGTGGCGGAGAACCAGGAAACGGAAATGGAGAGTGCGGCCATTGTGTTCCATCTTAACTTGCAGCCGGGTTTGCCGCGCACCATGGCGGACGCAAATCAAATTGAGCAGGTCCTGACCAACCTCATGACGAACGCCGTCCATGCCTTGAGCGAACACAACGGACGGCGTCTGCTGGGAGTGCAGACCGAACGGCAAGGCGCGAATCTGCTAATCATTGTCTCCGATACCGGCCCGGGGATTCCGTTGGACACTATCCCGAAGATCTTTGATCCGTTCTTTACGACCAAGGGGCCAGGGAAGGGGACCGGCCTGGGTTTGTCCATTTGTCACAGTATCATTCAAGAACATCATGGCCGCATTGTCGTCGAGAGCGAGATCAACAAGGGCACGCGTTTCTCGATTGAGCTTCCGATTGTCGAATGCCCACAACGCGCACCCGCTCCGCCAGCGCCGGTGCCGGTGTCGCCGGCCCTCGAATCGCGCGCCGAGGCGGCGCGCTATCGAGTGTTGCTGGTGGACGACGAGCCGGGGATTGTGGAGGTGTTGCGGATGTTGCTCGAAGAAAAGGGCTACACCATTGAGTCCGCCAACGACGGCACACAGGCGCTGGAAATGATCCAGGGCACTGACTACGACGTTATCATCAGCGACCTGTGCATGCCCGGCCTCGGAGGGGAGGCGCTGTACGATCGGATTCGTAAACTCTCGCCGGCGCTGGCGCGACGGGTCATTTTCATCACGGGTGACACAGTCAGCGGCATGTCGCGCGCCTTCCTCGACAGCACAGGCAACCGTTGGTTCGGCAAGCCGTTCAACCTCGACGAGATTCAGAAAACCGTGAGCAGTTTCCTCGAGGAATCCAGCAAGACCGCTGTCTGACGGCTTACCCGATTTTACCTTGCCGCGCGAGGACGGAGTGTGAGAATATCGCGCCATGAAACTCAGATTGGCTGTGATGCTCGCCGTCGTCGGCGTCACTGTCCGGCTGTACGCTGCGGAATTGTCATTCGATCCCGGCAGGGACTTTGCCAACTGGCAAATCACATTACGAAAGCGTTTGGTCGAGATTCTTGCGTTGCCCGACCGCGTGAACCAGCAGCCCCGATGGTCTGCCGTGAAGGAACCGGCGACGGACTTGTATGAGATTGAACGGATCGAGTTTGACGCGGAACAAGGGCAAACGGTTCCGGGCTATCTGTTGCGGCCACGCGCCGGCAAACCGCCGTTTCCGGTGATGATTTGTCTGCAAGGACACTCGCCCGGCATGCACATCTCCATCGGGCGCGACAAAACACCGGCGGACAAGAAATCAATCGAAGGCGGGCGGGACATCGCATTGCAGGCCGTCCGCAACGGCTGGGCGGCACTGGCGATTGAGCAACGCGCATTTGGTCTGCGTGCCGAGCAGGGCGTCAACTGCGAGACTGCGTCGTTGCGCGCGCTGCTGCGCGGCCAGCCGATCACAGGACAACGCGTATTCGACGTGATGCGCGCCATTGATTTCCTAGCGACGCAGCCCGGCCTCGACATGGGGCGCATCGGCTGCATGGGCAACTCCATGGGCGGCACGGTGAGTTTCTACGCGGCGTGCGTGGACCCGCGGATTCGACTGGCAGTAGTCTCGTGCTCATTCTGCACGTTTGCCGATTCTTGGTTGTCGCGCCCGCATTGCGCTTGTGGCTATCTGCCCGGCATCTTGCAAGTGGCGGACATGCCCGACATGGCCGGTCTCATTGCGCCGCGTCATCTGCTGATCGTGGCGGGGCGGAAGGACGCGCTGGCGCGGTTCGAGGGCGTCGAGGAGGGTTTCCGTTTGGCTCAACGCGCGTTTACAGCCGCCGGCGCTGCCGACCGCATTCGGCTTCTTGCCGGGGACGGCGAGCACCGGTTTTATCCGGAACTGGCTTGGCCTGCAATCGGCGAGATTGTAAAAGACTGGAGAATTCATCCATGAAACAGATTCTGATTCTTTTGGCTGGCGTTCTGTTGGCTTCATCCCGATTGGCTGCGGCGGAAGTACTGATCGTGGCCGACGAGTTCCCCGCGATGGAGATCGTCGCGCAACGGCTCAAGCAGGACGAAGGCATCGCCAGCACCATCATCAAGCAGGACGACATGCCGGCGGAGCTTGGAAAGTATTCGGCAATCATCGTCTATGTGCACAAGAAACTCGCCGACGCGCCCGCCAAGGCGATGGTGGACTACACCAACGCCGGCGGCAAACTGGTTGCGCTCCACCACTCGATCAGTTCCGGCAAGCGCGAGAACAAACATTGGTTTCCGTTCTTGGGCGTGGACTTGCCGAAAGGGGACGTGGAGCAGGGCGGCTACAAATGGACCGAAGGCGTGACATTGCAAGTGGTCAATCTGTCGCCCAATCATTTCATTACCACCCACAAGGTGAACTACGACGCGCAGATTCCGTATCGTAACGACCAGAAGCGACCCGGCTTCACGCTGGAGGACAGCGAGGTTTATCTGAACCACACGTTCACCGGGCCGCGAACGATTTTATTGGGGCTGAAATACACCGATGCCAAAACCGGCAAGACATGGATGCAGGACACCGCCGGCTGGCTCAAGCCATCCGGCAAAGGCTGGCTTGTCTATCTGATGCCCGGCCACCGCGCGCAAGAGTTTCAGAATCCCGCCTACAGCCGCATCGTGCTCAATGCGGTGATCTTCAAACCGTAATTGTAGGGCAACCGCTCCGGTTGCCATCGTTGTCCGCACGGCAGGCGGAGCGCCTGCCCTACAATTTTTGTTCCGGCCGCGCAGTCTCATTGAAACATGTATGCCGGCAGGAAGTAGAGTTTACCGGATTCGAGTTTGGGCAGGGTGGGGCCGACTTGGATTTGAATCTTGGCGGCCTTGCTCTCGCCAAAGAATCGGAACAGGTGCCGGAATGAGAACGGGGCGCGGTAGGCGATGACCTTGGCGGTCTTGACCTTGCCGAGTTCCATTGCCTTGTCCACGGCGTCGTCGAAGTAACCGAGTTCGTCAATCAGTTTGCCTTTGAGGGCCTGTGTGCCGGAAAGGACGCGTCCGTCGGCGAGCGTGGACTTCAATTCGTTGACATCCAATTTGCGTTCCTTGGCGACGATGCCGACAAACTTGTCGTAGACCTCCATGATGAGGGTGTTGACCATTGCCTTCTCGTCCTCGGTCGGTTCGCGGGTCGGGTTGAGAAGGTCTTTGTATTTGCCGGACTTGAAGGTGTGGAGTTTGACGCCGACTTTGTCCATGAGTCCGCCGAAGTTGAAGCTTTCCATGATGACGCCGATGCTGCCGGTGAGGGTAAGGTCGGTGGCCATGACGTGGCTACAGCCCATCGCGGCGTAGTAGGCGCCGCTGGCGCCGACGGATTCGATGCAGGCGACAATCGGTTTATGGTCTTCGTCGCGCACCTGAGCCAGCGATTGATAAATGGCGTCGGAGGCGACGACTTCGCCGCCGGGGGAGTTGATGCGGAGGACGATGGCCTTGACGTGTTTGTCTTCGGCGGCTTGATCGAGTTGGGCTTTGATGTCCCCAACGACGCCTTCGTCGCTCATCTCGCCATCGTAGATGATGCCGCTGAGGTAAATGACGGCGATCTTGTTGCGCGCGCCGGTGTCGCCTTGGAGGTAGACTTCCTCGTATAGCTGGTGGTGTCTTCCTTCAAAGAGGGTTGCGGTGCCGCCAATCAGCAGGGCGAGCAGTGCGAAATTGGCCAGCACGCTCAGCACCAGAAAAAACGTGGCGATGACGGAATAAACGATCCAGCCGGTGCGTTTCGGCGCGGGTGGCTGGACAAGGTATGGGGTGGACTGTTCCATGCCGCGAACATGCCGCACGTTGCGGGGTCTCGCAAGCGCAATTTTGGTTGAAAATTT
>CAZNOK010000183.1:0-4625 GCA_964574605.1 uncultured Verrucomicrobiota bacterium | reverse complement strand
TTTGGTTGAAAATTTCGCTTTGCAAGAGGCGGAGGGCTTGTGTAATCTGCGCGCGCTTTTGTCGGTCCCAACCCCCAACAGAACAACGACATTGAAAGGAATAATCCAGTTATGACGGCATCATTGAACAGAGCCATGCAACGCCTCACACGAGGCAGCGCCACGCGCCAGGCGATCATCGCCTTCGCGCTGTGCGCCTTCACCCTGCTTGCGGCCCAGTGGGCGCGCGCGCAGGACGCCGTGAAGGAAGCCGCGACCGCCGCGGCTGAACACGCGAAGGAGTTTCACTTCTTCGCCTTCATGACCAGCAGCGATTACTCGCAGGTCGAGAAAGTCGCGCTCTGGGTTGTGCTCGGCATCGCGTTCGCCGGGCTTGGCTACGCGTTGATGCTCGTCAAACAGGTCCGCGAAGCCGACACCGGCACCGAGAAGATGCAGAAGATCGCCGCCGCCGTCCGCGAAGGCGCCAACGCCTACCTCGCGCAACAGTTCAAGAAGATCGTCCTCTTGATCGTCATCCTGACCGGCGTCCTCTATTTCACCGCGCTCGAAAACGGACAGGCCGTCGCTTTTGGCCGCGCGACGGCATTCCTGATGGGATCGCTGTTCAGCTTCTGCGTCGGCTTCGTCGGAATGCGCTTTGCGACGCTCGGCAACCTGCGCGTTGCCTCGGCAGCCCGTGAGAGTTTCGGTGGCGCGTTGCAGATCGGCTACCGGACGGGCACGATCACCGGCATGTTGACCGACGGACTCGGCCTGCTCGGCGGCACGTTGATCTTCATGGCGTACGGCGAAAAGGCTTACGAAGTCCTCCTCGGCTTCGGATTCGGCGGCACGCTCATCGCGTTGTTCATGCGCGTCGGCGGCGGAATCTACACCAAGGCCGCGGACGTCGGCGCTGACCTCGTCGGCAAGATCGAAGCCGGCATTCCCGAAGACGACCCGCGCAACGCGGCGACCATCGCCGATAACGTCGGCGACAACGTCGGCGATTGCGCCGGCATGGCGGCGGACATTTTCGAGAGCTACGAAGTCACCATCGTGGCCGCGATGATTCTCGGCTACGCTTCCTTCGGTCACAAGGGCGTCATTTTCCCGTTGCTGGTGCGCGCCATCGGCGTCATCGGCTCCATTATCTCGACGTACAGCGTCAAAGCCAAACCCGAAGACAGCGGCGACGTGGCATTGCACGCCGTGCATCGTGGCTTCCTCATCGGCTCGGTCATCAGCGTCGTCGGATTTATATTGCTGGGGTTGGGTTACCTGAAGTTCGACGCGGCATATCTGGCGCAGTATCGCCAAGCAATCCCCGGCTTCCCCGGCGGCGATCCGAACGCGTTGCCGTGGTGGGCCAACTTCGGTGTGGCTGGCATTGACATGCGTCCGGCGTTGACCTGCCTGATCGGCGTGTTCCTCGCCGTTGCGTTGAACAAATGCACCAGCTACTTTACTCACACCACGCATGCGCCGGTCAAATCCATCGCGAAAGCCTGCCAGACCGGCCACGCGACCTGCATCATTCAAGGTCTCGCCGTCGGCTACGAATCCGCCGTGTGGGCCGTCATCATCATTGCCGCCGCCATCGGCGCCTCGGTCAAGATTTACGCTGGCACGCCGCCGGTGTTCATCGCATACGGCGTCGCCATGTGCGGCATCGGGATGTTGACGCTGACCGGCAACACCATCTCGATGGACGTGTTCGGTCCCGTGGCCGACAACGCCAACGGCATCGGCGAAATGGGTTACGAGCCGGAGAAGATGGGGCCGGAGAAGACGAAGAAAGCCCGCCAGATTCTCGCCGACCTCGACGCCGTCGGCAACACGACGAAGGCCGAGACCAAAGGCATCGCCATCGGCTCCGCCGTCATCGCCGCTGTGTCGTTGTTCGCCAGCTTCATCGCCGTGATGACGATGGGCAGCGAAGAAGGCATCAACAAGATGACCGTCGAACAATACAACCGCGTCGCCGGAATGTTGACCGTAGCCGATCCGAAGCTGTTCATCGGCTTGCTCATCGGCGGCGCAATTCCGTTCCTGTTTAGCTCGATGACCATCCGTGCCGTCGGACGCGCCGCGTTCCTCATCGTCAAGGAATGCCGCATGCAGTTCCGCGACAAAGAAATCTGGGCCGGCACGAAGACGCCCGATTACGCCCGCGTCGTCGGCATCTGCACCAGCTCCGCGCAGAAAGAACTCATCGGCCCCGGCATCCTCGCGATGCTCGCCCCGCTCTGCGTCGGGTTTGTGCTTGGCCCGTTGTCGCTGGCTGGCTTCCTTGCCGGCATGATTCTCAGCGGCCAGTTGATCGCCGTGTTCATGGCGAACGCCGGCGGCGCTTGGGACAACGCGAAGAAGAGCATCGAAGACGAGCCGCGCACCAAGGACACCGGCAAAGGCAGCGAGCGACACAAAGCCGCCGTCACCGGCGACACCGTGGGCGACCCGCTCAAGGACACCTCTGGTCCCGCGATCAACCCGCTGATCAAGGTCATGAACATGGTCAGCTTGTTGATGCTGCCGCTCGTGTTGAAGTTCCACAAAGTGCCCGGTCTTGCCACCAGCGGCACTACGAGTCGCTGGATTGCATTCATCATCGCCGTCATTGGCGTGGCTGCCATCGTCTGGGCCGTCAACCAGTCCAAGAAGGACACGCCCGAAATGGCCGCGATGGACAAGGAACTGGACAAGGCGTAAGGGAACTTCAGTGTAATTCACGGTAGGGGTGACGCATGCGTCGCCCCTGCTGCATTTTAGGCGTGTTCCGGCGGCGAAGTCGTTGGCTTGCAAGGGCATTACACTTGACGGCTCTGCGAGTCGGCACTAGATTGCGTTGCTGCTAGGCGAAGATTACCATGCGAGACCCGAAGCTGGAGAAAAACATCGGACGACTGGAACTGCTCATCGAGCAATGGAAGAAGATGAGCCAGTTCCTTGACAAGGGTTTCCAGCAGCAGCCCATCGAAGCGCAGGAGGAAGCGGCTTTTTTGGAACTGAAGAGCAACATCGCGCGGGAATACGAGCTGTTGATGACGACCTTGGGAACGATTGCGGAACGCGACGAGAAAGTGTTGCGGCTGTTGAACGTCGCGCAGAGCCTGCAATCGTTGCGGGAGTTGGAGGAAGGCATGGATAAGAAGGTCGTTGGCGACTGGCACAGTGTTTTTATCGCCATGCAGGCGTTGTTGGGTCGCTTGAAGGGACGGCAGGCGACGCTCGCGGGAATCAGTTCGTTCCGTATGGGCGTGGTACGGGTGCTTGGCAACCCGTTGATTTTGCTGGCGTTCGCCATCGCCGCCGGCTATGGCATTTACCGGTTCGTGGACGATTGGGCGCCGCGAACACAATACTTCTTGGAGCAATCACACAAATGAATGTAACAAAACGAGATCTCGTCATCCGCATCAGCAACGACACCGGCCTGATCCAACAGGACGTCATGGCCGTCGTCCAGAAGACCCTCGACTACATCACCGAGGCGCTCGTCAAGGGACAGAACGTCGAGCTGCGCAACTTCGGCGTCTTCGAAGTCAAACTGCGCCGCCCGCGCGTCGGCCGCAACCCGAACGCGCCCGACAAGGACATCGCCATTCCCGCCCGTTCGGTCGTGAAGTTCAAACCGGGCAAGGAAATGCGCGAGCAGGTGCTCCAGTTGACCGGGAAGATCGGCGAGCCAAAAACCTCCTGATGCAACCGCTCCCCGGCTTTCGCGATTTCTACCCGGAAACGCTCGCCATCCGACGCCACATCTTCGCCAAGTGGCGCGAGACGGCGCGCCGGTACGGCTTCCGCGAATACGATGGCCCGCCGCTCGAATCGCTCGAACTGTTCACACTGAAATCCGGCGACGAAATCGTCCACCAGCTTTTCAATTTCGTGGACAAAGGCGACCGCGCCGTGGCGTTGCGCCCCGAAATGACGCCGACGCTCGCCCGCATGGCCGGCGCGCGTCATCGCGATTACAAGAAACCGCTCAAGTGGTTCGCCATTCCGCAACTGTTCCGCTACGAGAAACAACAGCGCGGACGGCTTCGCGAGCACTTCCAGTTCAACGCCGACATCATCGGCGAGACCGACGTGGCTGCCGACGCCGAACTCATCGCGCTGGCGATTGACTCGCTCCGAGCTTTCGGCCTCACGAAAGACGATTTCGTTGTCCGCGTCTCCGACCGACGCGCATGGCAGCGATACCTGACCTCGCTCGGCATTCCCGACGACAAGCAGGGCGCGGTGTTTCAGGCGATTGACAAGATGGAGCGCGAACCGGCCGAGAAAACCCGCGAGAAAATCGCGGCGGTCACGCCGAAGGTGGACGAGGTGCTCGCGTTTCCAAAGGAAGACCTTCGGGAACTCCGCGACAAGCTGGGTGACCTCGCCGCGTTCTGCGAAGTGGACTTCAAGATCGTCCGCGGCCTCGCGTACTACACCGGCATCGTCTGGGAAATGCACGACCGCAAAGGCGAACTCCGCGCCATCGCCGGCGGCGGACGCTACGACAACCTTCTCAAGCTCGTTGGCGGCGTTGACCTCCCCGCGCTCGGTTTCGGGATGGGCGATGTCGTGCTCGGCGAACTGCTCAAGGATCGCGGCCTGCTTCCGAAACTGGACTGGGGCCTCGACGCCTTTGT
>CAZNOK010000182.1:0-10582 GCA_964574605.1 uncultured Verrucomicrobiota bacterium | reverse complement strand
ATTCAGAAAGCGATGACCGCCGGAACATAATCTTAGCGGGTATACTGAGCGTCAGTGAAGCTGTGTGGCCACGACCGTTTGGTTCGACAGTTCCGTATCCATCACCGCAACCGGGCCATGCCCGCGTGCGAGCAGGGCGATGCGCCTGCGCTCAATGTCGAGCAAACACAACTGTCCAGAACCAAGCTGGAAAAGTACATTCTCACCGGGGAGTTGGATTGCGCGCCACACAGGCCATCCTATGATTGGGGTGCCAAAAGCCACACGTAGCCGCTCTCCGGTCTTTTCGTTCGTTCCCCACATCCCGAGGTCGTTCCAGTGAGACCATTGAAAATGCCATGGACTGTTTGTCGCTGCGCCGACTCTGGAGGCGCTTCCCCATCCCCAGTACTGTTGAGTGAACCGAACAGCCTCAGGTAGATACACATTACTAAGAATGGTAATGGCCTTGTCCTCGCCTCGGTGTCTGTCTCGGACTGCTACCATGTCCCAAAAGGTAGGTTCTTGCTTTGACTTCTGAAAACGCAGGAAATCCCAGACATTGGTTGAGTTCAGATTGCAGATTCTTGTCGGTGTGCCGCGATTGGACATTCGATAGACATCGCCGTCTGCCTCTGCAATGAAGAACACCTGTACCGCGTCTGGCAAAAACAGCTCCGAAGCAGGCACAATCTTCATGTCCGTGTAAAGCGTCTTCCCGCTGACAAGCCAGAAGCCACCGAAAAGCAGAAGATAACTGATTGTTTGCACAAGCAACGAACCCCTGACGCTCCGTGCGAACCACTGAGGACTACGACGAAAACAGAGCACCACGAATGGCCATTCCAGTAGAAACGTGAGAACGTATGTTACAAAAACAAGGGTCAACGACACCCGCAGCGCGTTGTAAATGTCCACTGCCTGTGATGTGCGCAGAGCACCAACAATGAACATGCCAAGCCACGCTGACAAGTAGTTGGCAAGAATCATGAGACCAATACAGCGGCTCCGCTGCAGATCGAAGATCTTAGCAAGGAACCATCCCTCAAACACACCCAGAAGTGCGTTTCCGAATACCATGTGGAAGCCGGTCGCCCACACGAGCGGAGTACCGACATCTGCCCATGCCGCGCAAGGAACCAAGAGCAAAAATGCGGCTAAAGCTGTGCATCTTCCATTCATGCCGTCTTGTCGAACAATCGTTTTGACGAGATCCGCCCGACGCTTTTACAGCAGACTGGCGAAGCTCCCATCTCTGATACCCTTATATCAGTTTGACCGCAGCAATACAAGCCAGAGTGAAACGGGCAAGACGCCCGTTCCACCGGTCAAGCTTCTTCGACTTTGGTCGCGGTCTTGCCGACGCGCTTGCGGAGGTAGTAAAGCTTGGAGCGGCCGACTTTGCCTTCGCGCTCGATCTCGATCTTCTGAATGAAGGGCGAGTTCAACGGAAAGACGCGCTCGACGCCTTCGCCGTAGCTGATGCGGCGGACGGTGAAGCTGGCGGCGACGCCGCGGCCTTGGCGGTTGATGACGATGCCGGAGAAGACTTGGATGCGCTCGCGGTCGCCTTCCTTGATGCGGGTGTGCACCTTGATGGTGTCGCCCACCTTGAAAGGCACGAGGTCGGTTCTGAGTTGTTCCTGCTGGATTTTTTCAATCACGTTCATTTTCTTTCTCCTTCATCATTTCAACAAATCTGGTCTTCGCTGTTCTGTTCTGCTCCGGGCTTGTTCGGCCCGCCATTTGGCGACGGCGCCGTGGTCGCCACCCAACAACACTTCCGGCACGCGCATCCCGCGAAACTCCGGCGGGCGCGTGTACTGCGGTCCTTCGAGCAACCCCGTCGCGAACGAGTCGTCCGCCGCGCCCTGTTCGTGGCCGAGCACGCCGGGCAACAGGCGCACGACGGAGTCCACGACGACGGCGGCAGCGAGCGCGCCGTTGGTCAACACGTAATCGCCGATGCTGACTTCTTCGTGCACGAGTGCCTGCCGGACGCGTTCGTCCACGCCTTCGTAGTGGCCGCATATGATAATCAAATGCGGCTTTTGTGCAAACGCCTGGGCGCGCGCCTGTGTAAACGGCGCGCCTTGCGGCGTCATCAGCACCACGCACGAGTCGTTGCGCTGCAATTTTTCCACTGCTTCAAAGATCGGTTCCGGTTTCATCAACATGCCGGGGCCGCCCCCGTAAGGGCGGTCGTCCACGACGCGATGCTTGTCGTGGGTGTAATCCCGCAGGTTGTGCACCCGAATCTGGACGCGCCCGCTTTCGCGCGCGCGTTTCAGTATGCTCTCTTCGAGCGGTCCCTCGAATATCCGAGGGAACAACGTCAGTACGTCAATGTCCATCCGTTCCAGCCGCTGTGCGTCATTGAGCGGCGGCTTCACCAGGCTGTCCGGCGGGGCCGTGCTGCCGTCCTTCCGGTTCGACGATCTCGATCATGGCGCGCTTGCCGTTCTTGGCGGCAGCGCTGGTCAACAGGGTGCGGATCGCGCTGATGGTGCGTCCGCTTTTGCCGATGACCTTGCCGATGTCGGTCTGGTTGAGCCGCAATTCGAAGACGACGACGCGTTCTCCGTCCACTTCGCGCACATCCACTTGGTCGGGGTAATCCACCAACGCCTTCACCACGTATTCGATAAACGCTTTCATCGTGCTTCCCTCCGACGGCGCGCGCCCGCACGGGCGAACGTCAAGCCGTCTTGGTTGGCTGCTGCTGCGCTTTCGCTGCTCTCTTCAACATGCTGCGCACGGTGTCGGTCGGTTGCGCGCCTTTGCTGATCCAATACTGGGCGCGTTCCGCGTTCACCGTGAAATTCGGGTCGGCTTGTCGGGGGTTGTACGTGCCGATCTGCTCGATGAAGCGGCCGTCGCGCGGGCTGCGCCCGTCGGCCACCACGATCCGATAGCTCGGTACATTTGTCGTCCCGATCCGCCGTAGTCTGATTCGAACTGCCACTGTTACCTCCAGCTAGCGGGCCGACCGCGGCAGGCCGCCCTTGCGGGCCATGGCCTTCTGCAGTTTGCCCATTTCTTTCATCATTTTCTTCATTGCGTTGAACTGCTTCAACAAATCATTCACTTCGTTCACGGTCGTGCCGCTGCCGCAGGCGATCCGTGTTCGACGGCTCGCATTCAGGATTTCCGGCTGCCGGCGTTCCTGGCGGGTCATGGACTGCACGATGGCCTCGACCCGCTTGAACTGGCCGTCGTCAATTGCGAGGTCGGGTATCTTACTCATTCCGGGCAACATGCCAAGTAGATTTTCCAGCGGCCCCATCTTTTTGACTTGCTGGAGTTGGGAGAGAAAATCCTCCAAATTCAGGCTTTGTTCCTCGATTTTCTTCTGGAACTCTTGTGCGTTCTTCGCGTCGAACGCTTCTTGGGCCTTCTCGACAAGCCCGACCACGTCGCCCATGCCGAGAATTCGCCCCGCCATCCGCTCGGCGTTGAAAGCTTCCAAATCGTCCAATTTCTCCCCGACACCGGCAAAGCGGATCGGCTTGCCGGTGACCGCGCGGATCGAGAGCGCCGCGCCGCCGCGGGCGTCGCCGTCGAGCTTCGTCAACACGATGCCGGTGATATTCAGCGCCTTGTCGAAATGCTCGGCGATATTGACGGCTTCTTGGCCGGTTGCGGCGTCGGCAACCAAGAGAATCTCTTGCGGTTTCAACAGGTCGCGCATCCGGACAAGTTCCTGAACCAGTTCCTCGTCAATGTGCAGACGGCCTGCCGTGTCGAAAATCAGCGTATCGCGGTTTTGTGTCTGCGCTGCTGCGACTGCTTGCCGGCAAATTTTCGTCACGTCCTTTTCGCCGCGCATCAGGAAGACGGGAATCTGAAGTTGTTTGCCGAGCGTCTCCAACTGTTCCATCGCAGCAGGGCGGTACACGTCGCAGGCGACCAGCAACGGTTTGCGGCCGTGCTTGGCCATGAGACGACCGAGCTTGCCGCAAGTGGTCGTCTTGCCACAACCGTGCAGCCCAACCATCATCCAGTGACCTGGTGCCAACTTCGGCATCATCGGGTCTTCACCGGCACCGCCCATCAGCGCGACCAGTTCGTCATGAACGATCTTAACAATCTGTTGGCCGGGGCTGACGCTGTTGAGGACTTCCTGGCCGAGCGCCTTCTGTTTGGTGCGCTCGATGAAATCCTTCGCGACCTTGTAATTGACGTCAGCTTCCAGCAATGCCAGACGCACCTCGCGCAGGGCGTCTGCGACGTTTTTCTCCGTCAGCTTGCCGTACCCGCGCAGGTTCTTGAGAACAGACTGAAGCTTCTCTGAAAGGGAATCGAACATGGTTCGCCTGCTGCAATATCAGTCCGCTGCCGAGTTCCGCAAGGCAATAACAGTCAGGATTTGTCTTTCTCGGAGAGTTTCTGCACGTAGGTGCTGTAGCGGCGATCTTCGACTTCGAGCTTGCGGATGACCGTGCCTAAACCTTCCACAAACGCGAAGTAAGATTGTCCGGCACGGATCTTGTCGTTCGGTTTCAACGTCGCCTCGGTAATCTGCTGGCCATTGACGAACGTTCCGTTGGTGCTGTTCTTGTCTTGAATCAGGAAGGAGCCGGTCTTCGGGAAAACGACAAAATGCACGCGCGACATCTCGTTGTCGTCAATCTGGATGTCCGCCGCGTCGCCGCGGCCGACGGAAATGGATGCGCTGGGCACGTCCCATTGTCGGACTACCGAACCATCCGCCTTTTTCAGAATCAAAGTGGGCATCGCTATCCTCGCTTTCCGCACGCATCTTGCTCCGTTTTTGTCCCGGCTTCAAGCGCAAACTATTCGTCCGCGCGTTCGATGTGGGCGCCGAGATGACGCAGCTTCTGGTCGAGTTTCTCGTAACCGCGGTCCACATGGTAGATGCGGTTCACTTCCGTCTCGCCGTCAGCCACCAGTCCCGCCAACACCAGCGCCGCGCTCGCGCGCAGGTCGCTTGCCATCACCGGCGCGCCGCTCAAGCAATTGACGCCTTTGATGATGGCGGTGTTGTTCTCCAGCGCCACGTCGGCGCCGAGACGCGCCATCTCGCTGAGATGCATGAACCGGTTCGGATAAATCTTTTCCGTCACCACGCTGATGCCCGGCGTGATGCTCATCAAGGCGCACATCTGCGCCTGCATGTCGGTCGGGAAACCGGGGTAGGGCATCGTGGTGATCTCCATCGGCCGGCGATTCGCCGAACCGCAAACACGGATCGTGCCGTTGGTGCGCGTGACCGTGACGCCCGCTTCCTCCAGCTTGTCGCGCACGGCGTTGAGGTGCGACGCGCACGCGCCCTTGATCTCCACGTCGCCGCCGGTAACCGCCGCGGCGACCATGAATGTTCCGGCTTCGATCCGGTCGGGAATGACCGCGTGATCGGCGCCGCGCAATTCCTCGACGCCTTCGACTTCGATGGTCGGTCCGCCGGCGCCGCTGATCTTCGCGCCCATCTTGATCAGGAAATGCGCGAGGTCGGCAATCTCCGGCTCGCACGCGGCGCAATCAATGACGGTGGTTCCCTTCGCGAGCACCGACGCCATGAGGACGTTGGCTGTGCCGGTCACCGTGGAACCGAACCGTCCGCCCATGAACACATCCGCGGCAACCAGTTCGTTGCAGCAAGCATGGACGTAGCCGTTCTCGATCCTCATCTCCGCGCCGAGACGGCTTAGTCCCTTGATGTGCTGGTCAATCGGGCGATTGCCGATCACGCAGCCGCCGGGCAGCGAGACTTTGCAGTTGCGGAGACGCGCGAGCAACGGTCCGAGCAGGCAGACTGACGCCCGCATTTTGCGGACAAGCTCGTATGGCGCGACGCCGAGCGGGCTTTCCGCCTGCACCTCGATGACGCCGTTGGCGCGGTCGTGTTTCACTCGCGCGCTGAGCCACTTCAACAAGTCGCACATCGTCCGGACGTCGGCGAGATCCGGCACGTTGCGGATGGTGCACTTCTCGCGTGTCAATAATGTCGCTGCCAGAATTGGCAGACAAGAATTCTTCGAGCCACCGATCTGGACGGTGCCTTTCAGCGGCGTGCCCCCACTGACGATCAACTTTTCCATAGCTCCCTCCTTGGTTTGAGCTATCTGTTCACTTCATTTGGGCCGAGCGACCATGACGCGCTCCTTGCCCTGCAAATCCTTCACGACATCTTCCACTGTCCATCCGTTCTCCGCGCACAAGCGGGACATGGCGGGACACTGGCCATCGCCAAGTTCAAGGCAGAGGAAGCCGGTTGGAAGCAAGAAGCGGCGCGCATTCCCCACGATGCGCCGGTAAAAGTTGAGCCCATCCTCACCCGCGGCCAAAGCTTGCGCTGGCTCAAACTCTCTTACCTCCTTGGGCAGCCTCGCCCAGTCCCCACTGGCGATATACGGCGGATTGGATACAATCGCGTCCACCGTCAAGCTGTCTGGCAATATCTCTAACAGGTCACCCTGGAAAAAGCGAATGTTTTTTTCAACTTTGTAGCGTTTTGCATTCTCCTCCGCCACCGCCAACGCGTCCGTGCTGACATCGGTGGCATAAACTTCTGCCGCATCGAGCTTCTTCGCCAACGTCACCGCAACGCATCCGCTCCCCGTGCATAGATCAACAATCCTGACTCTGGACTGAGGACTCTGGACCTTGGACTTCATCTGCGCCAGCGTCGTGTCGACGAGCAACTCCGTCTCCGGCCGCGGAATCAACACTCTTCGATCCACCGCAAACTTCAATCCACAAAACTCCGCCTCGCCCGTGATATACTGCAACGGTTCACCGGCCGCCCGCCGCCGCACCATCTCGCGCAACTTCTCCAGCGTTGCGTCGTCCAATTCCCGCTCAAACTCCAAATACAAATCCAGTCGTCTCTTCTTCAACAAGTGAGTCAGTAACAACTCGATCGTCAGTCTCGGCGAATCAACACCGTGCTTCTCAAAGAATGGCGTCGTCCGCTGGATGAGTTCGAGGAGTTTCATCGTTCGTAGATTGGCAGGAAGCGATAGTTCAACGCCAGCGACAAGAGCGCGGCGCTCGTCGAGAACAGTGGTCCCTGCGTGCCGGGCCAACTACCATCGCTCGCTTGGCTGACGGCGAGTCGTTTCACGTTCTCGGCGTTCCACTCCGCCCACGCCTTGTCGTCCATTTGAAACGCCGCCTGCGAGGCATAGTATTCCATGTAGTATGTTGCCATCTGGTGGCCTTCCCGCCAACCGGTGCTCTTGAGGTAGTTTGCCATTGCCTTGTATGTCGCCGTGTCTTTTTGCGCGGCCAACGTGAACACCAACGCGCCGATGGCCGTGCGCGTCACGTTCGGCCCGCCGGCGCTGGTGTAACCGATGCCGCCGCTGGCGTCCTGACAATTCTTGTAGAACTGCAATCCCTTCTTGAGCGCCTCGTCCGGCACGCCGATGCCGGCATTACGCGCGGCGCACAACGCCACCATCTGCGCGCCGGAGACGGTCGTATCGGCGTCGTTGCTCTCGGCGGAGTAACGCCACGCGCCGTAGCTGTTCCGTTTCTGCGAGGCGACGATCAAGTCCACCGCCTTCTGCAGAGTTGTCCCGATGCCTGCCTCCTTCACGCTGCCGTACGCTTCTGCGAGCGCCAGCGTCGCAAAACCGTGGTGATACATCGAAGGACCGATGTAGCCGGTGCGCTTGTCCGCCGCATCGAGAATGCTCTTGATGCCTTTGTGGATGGCGACCGCGTACGGCCCGGCGTTTGGGTCGTCGCCGTGCGCCAGCATCGCCAATACCGCCAATCCTGTCACGCCGGGGCCACGCTCGCCACGAGATGAGGTGCGACCTGCGACCAGTTCCGTCGAAAGGAACTTCAGCCCTTTCAAATACATTTTCTCGACTTCCAAAGGCACCGGCTCGCCGCGCTGAAGGAACAACTCCTGACTCGGCAGCTCGCTCAACATCAGCAAAAACGCCATGATCAGCACGGCAACATTTCCCCCGTTCATTGTCATTCTGAGCGAAGCGAAGAATCTCTGTATTCCTGGGTGGTCTCGGCAACGACTGAGACCCTTCGCTTCGCTCAGGGTGACAGGCCGGTAGGCGTTCCTGCTCACTTAGCACCTCCTTCGATGGCGTTGAAGTACCCTTCGAGCGCGTCGCGGAACTCCGCCGGCCATGCCGACGTGTCGTGTCCGCCGGTCTTCTCGACGTTACGCTGGCCGCGACCTGTTCCTGCTTCCCCGGTGGTTGTCGGACTGGCGTTGTCAGTGCCGCCGCCAGTCCAGTTGCCGCCGGGACGCTGGCTGGCTTGGCCGGGTTGCGCCATCTGTTGGAGCATCCGCATCAACGCTTGCATCTGCGCGCTGCTGGCTCCTTTGCCGGAGCCTTCGCCTTGCTGGATGGTCGCCGACAACATTTCGATCACGGCGGTTTCGGCGCCGAGTGTCTCGCCGCCCGTGTCCGGCTTGGCGAGCAGTTGACGTGCATCGGCCATCGCAGCCACGACAATGTCGAAAAACTTATCGAGTTGTTTCATGATGTCGGCTGGCAACTTCACTTCTTCAGGCGCGCTCTCGACCCGCTTCCGCAAGTCAGCCTGCCAACGCGCCAAATCCTCCGCGCGGTCAGCGTAACGCGGGTTGTTCTCCTTCGTCTCGTCGAGCATCCGGGTTTGCTCACGCAACCCCTGTTCTTGCTGTCGAATTCGCATCAACTTCACCAATAATTCCAACAACTCCGGCGGCATCTCGCCACCACCACCGCCTCCTCCTCCACCTCCACCTTTTTTCTGGAGCGACTCGGCCCACGCCTTCAATTGTTTCTCCCACTTGCTGGCGTCCTCCTGCGCTTGGGCCATCTGGTTGTTGCGGATCAACTCCGCCACGCCGCCTAATTGTTCGACGGCGTTCTTCTGTTCCATCTCTTCGCGCACGGCTTTCACTGCCGGCTCAGGGACGCGACGGACGTAATATTCCATGTCCTGTGCGATTCCCTTCAACTTCTTCTGCGTGTCGCGCTGCTGTTTCTCGTGGCGCTCGACCTTTCCACGCACATCAGCAGGCAAATCCTCGCGTCGCATCCCGACGGTCTTCGGCAACATCTCCGCGACGCCCGCGCCAATTTCGTTCTCACTCTTCGCGCAACTCGTCAGACGGCTGATGAAATTCTCGGCAACAAGCTGTTCGCCGGACTTGTTCATCTGTTGGAGCGCCTCTTTCAGCTTCCGGAGCGCGGCCTGCTGTTCACTCTGTGCCTTGCCGGTCTCGTCGCGTCGTTGTTGGGGTTGCTCGCTCTGTTCGGCGCGTCCCAACTTCCGTTGCGCCTCCTGCATCTCGCCCTGCTCGGTCTTCTGGAGCATCTGCATGATCTCCGCCCACTCCTTCAACCGCTCCGCGGGGATCGAATTGTTACGCATCGCTTCCTGCGACAATTTCTCAAGCTCCTTGTTCAACTGCTCGACCGACTCACGATTGGCTTGCTCCGTCCGTTTCTCCTCGCGCAATTCCTGCGTCGTCTTTGACGACTTGATCTCCTCGTTGTTCTGGTCGCGAATCCGCTGGCTTGTGTCAGTTTGCGTCTCCTCGGTGCGGACGGCCTCCTCCAGTTTTCCGACCAACTTCTCCAACGCCTGCTCCAGCAGCTTCGCATGGTCCTCCTTGCTCAACACAAAAACCGTGTACGGCACCGACGCCGACGGCGCGCGGTCCGGAAAATAATCCACCGCCACTGCCCGCAACGTCACGCGTCCCGGCCCGATGCCGAGCACGCGCGGCGCGAACTTCACGGGCGTCCGCAACGACTTTCTCTGCGCCGCGCCCGCCTTCAAGTCGTAGCTGCCTTGCTTGCTCGGCTCTGAACTGGTCAACTCACCGGCCTCCCAACTAAGCCGCGTCTGCTTCACGCCAAAATCGTCATCCGCCTGCAACTCGAACTCCAACACCTCGTATTCCAACATGCCGACTACACGCGCCAATCCTTGGAAATCCACCGTCGGCGGCAGGTCCGCCCGCCAATCCAATTTCACCGTGAACGGTTGCCGTCCTTCCAATCCGAGTTGATCACGCCACGCGAACACCACGTTGGTCGCGCCCGCCAACGCCAGTTTCGCCGTCGCAAAATTCTCGCCGCGTACACTTGCTGTGCCGTCGAGCACCCGCACCTCGCGCAGCGTCCGGCTCACGCACCCGCTGAACGTCACACTGCTGGCCTCGACCATATCGACCGATCCTTTCCGCGCGTCCACCGACTGCGTCGGATAACCAAGATAGCTTGGCAATTCGATCTCCGCCATCAACGCCGCCAGATCAGGGCGGAACACCGGCTCAATCATCGTCCGTTCCCGCGCGTCGCCAACTGCCACCGCGAGCGTTCCCGGCTTCGTCTGCCCCGGCAACGCAAACTTGTATTTGTTCGCGTCCGCCTTCGCCGTCACCGGCGTCTGACGCTCGACGCGCGCCCGCGCCCGATACGGCTTCCATTCCGAATCCGGCCGCAACCGTGCCTCGACGTTGAAGTCCTCGCCGTACGGCACGACACGTTTCGGCTCCAGTTTCTCCAGCCGCGTAAACGTGAACCGCTCGACAAAACTCGCCGGCTTCAGCCAGCGCAGCCAGGCGTTGCGCGCCGCCGATGGCACCGCGACCAGCGCCGCAACCGCC
>CAZNOK010000181.1:0-10586 GCA_964574605.1 uncultured Verrucomicrobiota bacterium | reverse complement strand
TTAAGAAGTTGTGACAGGACGAGATCAAGGACGTGTACTAAACGTCCAAGATCACCGTCGCCATCCACGAACTGTCCGGGCGTTGTTCCACGCGCAACTGGTGATACGTGACCGCCTTCACCTCCACGCGCGCTTCCGACAAATCCACCGCGCCACCGCGTGCTGTCGCCTCGATAACTTGAGATTTGAGACTTGAAATCTCCAATTCATCATAGACGACTCCATGCGCCGAGAACTCGAACAACAACTCCGTCAGCCAGTCGTGCAACAAATCCTCCACCGACTCCGCCTCAATCCTAAACTTCTTCCTTCTTCCTTCTTCCTTCTTCCCTACTCCCACCGCCTCGTACAACGCCGCCGCCGCGTTCACGAACAACTCCTCCCGCGTCGCGCCGAACACCCGCACCCCGATGTCCGCCGTGTGCTCGAAGAACTCAAATCGCTCCATCATAAACTCAGGTTGTCAATGTAACGCGACTCGAAGCCGGCATCGAGATTCAGCTCCACGACCTCGATCTGACGGCTGACACGCCGAATCGCCGCCAGCGCCCCGCCGTCCAGCAGCGCCAGATACGCGCCCGCCAGCGACGTGTTCCCGACCACCTGCACCTGCTCCACGCGGAAACCGGGCAGCAGCCCGCACGCAATCGCGTGCGCGACGTTGATGTGCAGCCCAAATCCGCCCGCCATATAGACCTTTTTGATCTTCGCCGCCGTCAGCTCCGCGCGCTCCAGCAACGTCTGGACGCCCGCGCCGATGGCCGCTTTCGCCTGTAACAAATGCGCGATGTCCGTCTCCGTAATCACGATGTTGGGCGCAAGCTGGAAACTGCCGCCTTTCAACCGGCCACGCTCGTTCAACAAGCCCGTTCGCCGGCCTTCCGCCAGAAAATCCACGTAGGCCGACCCACAAATCCCGATCGGTTTGGTTCGTCCGATCACGTCCAGATGCAACGGCTCCAGCCGGATTTTCTGGATTGCGCCCTCCGTCGCGCGCACGCCGTTCGCCAAGCCTGCGCCCTCGAACGCCGGCCCCGCAGCCGTCGCGCAACCGAGGATGTGTCCACCGGCCTTCAGGATGATCTCGCCGTTCGTGCCGACGTCCACCAGCATGCTCGGCCCATCGTCGTAGGCCAGTCCGCTGGCGAGGATGCCCGCCGTGATGTCCGAACCGATATACGCCGCCGCGCTCGGCATCAAATGAACGTCAGCGGCGCCGAACGCCGGCAACTTCACGATGCGATGATCGAGAAACCCCGGTCGAAACGGATACGTCCCCATCGGCGTCGGATCCACGCCGGCGAACAGGTGCAACATCGTCGCGTTGCCGGTGACGCTGAGACAGGCAAGCTGCGTGTCCCGCAGCATCGGCAGAATGGTTTCCTCAACGATGGCTTTCTGAAGCTTTGTGACCATCGTCTTGTCCCCGGCGCACAACCCAATCCGCGTCGCCACATCGTCGCCGAAGTGCATCTGCTTGTTGAAGTCGGCTGCCCGCCCGACGATTGTCTCGTCGCGCAAATCCACAAGCATTACCGCCACTGTTGTCGTTCCGATGTCCACCGCCGCGCCGATGCCGGTCTTGGCGAGAGGGTCGTAGGCGCGCGGCACGTTAAGCCGGAATTCGCTGACGATCTGCGCTTTGTGCGCCAGCAACGAACGCGCGGGAATCCGGATGGCGGCGTCGCTGTCGAGTCGGTGCTGGCAGGCGCACACCGTTGCCGGCGCGTTCACGACGGCGCCGGTGTGGAGGTTGACGAGCGAGCCTCGAATCAATTCGATGTCGCAGCCGTCGCAGAGGCCGCGCTGACCGCAACGGATGTTCAGCGGGAGATGTTCGTGCCGCAACAGGTCGGTCAGCCGCTGGCTCGCCGCCGTGATGGTGAGCGTGCCTTTCGGCGACTCGATTTCAAGTTGGATTAACTTTTTCAATGACGTGTTCGTCCACAGTCATGCGGAAGGTCTCGCCGGGGTTGAGAACGAGAAAGCGGTCGTTGTCCCACGGCCCGGTGAGCAGGTCGCGCAGCAGCGACGGGTCGCCGCACTGGAAATCGCATTCCCAGCCGAGCCACGCGGCGCAGTCCTGCGTGCGTTTCCATTCGCCCGCCACGTCGCCGACGCCGAGATGGACAAACGCGGCGCGGCTGTAGTTCTTCATCCAAGCCTGCTCGGTCTCCATGAGATACTCGGCGTTGTCGGCGCCGAACTTCTCGACGTACATCCGGTGAAGGTCCGCGTAACGCCCCGGTCCCGGCGGCTGGCCGCATTTGTTCCAGCCGGGGCTATACCAGTAGGTGCCCGGATGCGCCGCAACGTAGGCAGCGTAGCGTTCCTTGCTGCCGAGCAGGTGCGTGATGCAATCGTGTGCGCGCGCAATCACCCACCGGCAGCGGCGTGTTCGCACTCCTTCGGTGCCGCGACTGCAAAGGCCGTAGCCAAGCACGATGACATCGGCATCCGTGCTGGTCTCGATACGGTCAATGGTCGCCTGCAATTCACGGCGGAGTTTGTCCGGCTCCAAGTGGAGTCCTTGTTCGAGGACTTCGACGCGAATGACGTTGGGAAACTCGCGGGCGAACTGCGCCAGCTCGATTTCGAGGACGGCGCAGGTGATGACGGCAACTTTCTCGCTCATAACGTGGCCGCTACTCTACCCGGCAAGGGGACGAAATCAAGGTTGGGTTTCCGGCACATGGAGTTGGAGGCGTTGGATGATCGGGTTGCCCGCAATCAGAAAACCGGCCCGCATCGAACGGCGATACTCGCGCGGCGCGATGCCATAGACACGCTTGAACTTGTTCGAGAAATGATATTGCGACACGAACCCGGTGGCGTCGGCGACCTCCTTGATGGCGAGATTCGAGCGCACGAGCAACGACGCCGCGCGTTCCAGCCGCGCCAGCCCCGCGCATTCGAGCGGACCAAGATTCAAGTGCCGACGGAACAGCCGGCACAAATGTTCCGGCGTCACGTGCGCCGCGCGCGCGAGTTGCTCCAGCGTGATCGGCAACGGCGGGTCCTGCGCGAGCGCCCGTCGCATCATTGCCAGCGCCTTCTCGACGGCGCCCGGCAATTTGCCGAACGGTTCCGGCGCGACGGCGGTCTGGCCTGTGAGAAAACCATGCAGCATCAACGTCACCGTGGATTCGAGAAGTTGGTCGCGGTTCGGCGAGGACGATTGCGCGAGCCCGATGGCGTAACGGAAGAGCGGGCGGAGAATGTCGTTGGAGGTCACGGGCCGCGACAACGGCCACTGTTTCAACGGCGGCCACTCCGGCTCGGAGTAATCGAAACTGAAATGCAGGTACGCAAAGATCGTTCGCCGGTCGCGGTCCCAGTCGTAATAGTCGGTCACGCCGGGCTGGCCGAGGAGGATAGTGTCAGGCAAAACCGAAAGACGTTTCTTGTCGAAGTTGGCGGTGACATTTCCCTCGATAATCCAGAGGAACTGGAAGTCATAAAGTAGTCGTGGACCGAACGTTGCGCCCGGAGGATACGCGGCGATTCCGGCGCTGCCGAGCAGCAAATTGTCCATCGGGTTGAGTTCCATCAGCGGTCAATGCCGCGCAAGTATCGGCCAATCTTAGGTATTGTCAAGAAACCGCGGAGTCTGTATTGTCGGCGCCAATTTCGAGAGGAAAAAGAACAGGAGAACAAACATGAGCGATCTGAAAACGTTGAGCCAAGCAGTCGTAAAAGGAAACCGGAAAGATTCCGTCGAGATCACCAAGGCGTTGCTGGCAGCGGGCATGAAACCGCTCGACATCGTCGAGAAAGGACTCGTCCCCGGCATGGCCGAGGTCGGCGAGAAGTTCAAGAACAACCAGATCTTCGTTCCTGAAATGCTGATTGCCGCCCGTGCGATGAAGGAAGCAATGGCCGTTTTGGAACCGCTGCTCGTGAAAGCGGGCATCAAGCCGAAGTTCACCGCCGTCATCGGCACCGTGCAGGGCGATCTCCACGACATCGGCAAGAACCTCGTCGCCATGATGTGGAAAGGCGCCAACTTCGGCGTCGTTGACCTTGGCACCAACGTCCCGCCCGAGAAATTCGCCGCCGCCGTCAAGGAACACAACGCGCAGATCGTCGGCCTGTCCGCGTTGTTGACCACGACGATGCCGGCGATGAAAACGACCATCGAGGCCCTCAAGAAAGCCGGCCTCACCACCATCAAAGTCGTCATCGGTGGCGCGCCCATCACGCAGGAGTTCGCCAAGGAAATCGGCGCCGACGGCTACGCGCCCGACGCCGCCAGCGCGGTGGACATAGTCAAGCAGATCCTAGCAGCCTGAGTCGCCAGTTAGAAAAACAACCAAACACCGCAGCGACACCATCGGCCCGGAGTGTCTTTACAGCACGACAACATGAACACAGCGCCCACATTGCGCGAGGCTTTCCGCAGCGGCAAGTTCTGCTACGGCGCGGAACTGGTGACAACGCGCGGCTTCGCGTCTGCGACCGAGCCGGCGAAGTTCGTCGAACTCGGCAACGCGCTGACCAGCGACCCGCGCATCACATGGGTCTCCGTCACCGACAATCCCGGCGGCAACGTGATGTTGCCGCCCGACTGGCTCGGCCGGTTGCTGGCCAAGCGCGGCGCGCGCATCATCATTCATCTCACCTGCAAAGACCGGAACCGCAACGGGCTTGAGTCGGCGGCATGGCGGCTGGCCTCCGAGGGATTTCAGAACATCCTAGCCATGACCGGCGATTATCCGCGCAGCGGCTACGGAGGACTGGCCAGCCCGGTGTTTGATCTCGACTCGGTCAGTTTGATCGCGCTCTTGAAGGCGATGAACGACGGCCTTCAAGTGACGGGTCGCAAAGGCGAAATCACTACGCTGCCAAAGACCGATTTCTTCATCGGCGGCTGCGTCTCGCCCTTCAAACGCCACGAGAACGAGTTGATGCCGCAGTATTTCAAGCTGCTCCGCAAGATCGCCTGCGGCGCGCAATTTGTCATCACACAGCTTGGGTACGACATGCGGAAGTTCTACGAAGTCAAGCTGCTGCTCGCGGCGCACAACATCCAAGTGCCCGTCATCGGCAATGTCTATTTGTTGAACCGCACGGTCGCGGAGATGTTCCATCAGAACAAGATCGCCGGCTGCGTCGTCAGCGCGAAGCTGCTCGAACTCGCCAATAAATACGCCATCGGACCGGACAAAGGGCGCGCGTTCTTCTTCGACCTCGCCGCGAAACAACTTGCCGTCTTCAAAGGACTCGGTTTCACCGGCGGTTACCTCGGCGGCATCGCGAAGGCGGAGACGTTCTTCGAGATCATCGAGCGCGCCGAACATTTCGGCGAGAACGACTGGAAGGAATTCGCCAAGGAAATCCAGTTCCCGCAGCCGGATGAGTTTTACCTGTTTGAACAAGATTCCCAAACCGGCCTCGGCGACCCAAACCGAATCAATCCGCGCCTCGCTGTGATACCCGACCATGTGGACCTTGATTACCGCATCTCGCGATGGGTTCACGACAAGTTCTTCACGCCCGACACGCCCGGCTACCGTTTCATGCAGCGGATCTACCAGCGGCTCGACAAAAAGCCCGGCGCGCTTGCCAACGCCGCGCACGGCATCGAGAAGCTCTCGAAGTTCGTCTGGTTCGGCTGCAAGGACTGCGGCGATTGCAGCCTGCCGGATGTCGGTTATCTCTGCCCGATGGTTTCCTGTTCCAAAGGCGCGCGCAACGGCCCGTGCGGCGGTTCCGCCGACGGCCAGTGCGAGATGCTCGACAAACAGTGCATCTGGGCGCGCGCCTACGACCGGCTCAAACATTACGACGAAGCGAAGGACATGCTCAAAGGTCCCGCCATCTTCTACAACGCACAACTCAAAGGCACCTCGTCGTGGGCCAACACCTATCTCGGCCGCGACCACCACGCCAAGAAGGAGAACTAACCATGCCACTTACCGGCCTCACCATCATCGGCGAATCCATCAACGATTCCGTCCCGTCCACCAAGAAACTCTACGAAGCCGGCGACATCGCCGGCCTGAAAGAACTCGCCAAGTCGCAGGACGTGGGCGGCGCGACCTACATTGATGTCAATGTCGGCAAACGCCCGCCGGAGTTTCTTGCGGAAATGGTGCGCCACATCCAGAGCGTGACCGCCAAGCCGCTCTCGATTGACACACCCGACCCGGCGATGGCCGAGGCTGCGCTGAAAGCTTACGATCTTTCTCGCGCCGGCGGAAAAATCCCGGTGCTGAACTCGATCTCGCAATTGCGGATGCAGATGTTCGAGTTGAAGAAGATCGTCCCATTCAAACCGATTCTGCTCGTTTCGGAGCGCAACGAAAACGGCGTCGGCCAGCCCAACCATACCGCCGAGCAGACATACGACACCGCCAAGCAGATGTTCGCCGAAGCGAAGAAACACGGCATCGCGGTTGCCGATTGCATCGTTGACCCGGCCATCTCGCCAATCGGCGCGGACTCCGAGGGGCATTTCCAGCGCCTGATGAAATCCATCCGCATGATCCACGACGACGCGCAATTCAAAGGCGTCCACATGTCGGTTGGTCTGAGCAATTTCACCGTGATGCTGCCGCCAAAGCGCGCCGACGGTTCGCCGACGAAAGGCCCGCTGGAAAGTGCCTTCCTCACGATGGCGATGCCGCTTGGCCTCGACCACGTCATCGGTTCGGTGAAACGCAAATACGAAATCCTGACCCCTGACCATCCGGCGATGCAATGCCTCACCGATTGCCTGAAGCTGGAAGGTTTCGACGTGATTATGCGCGTTCAGGAATTTTACTCCTAACCACAAGAGGAACCACCATGGCCACCGCCGCCCAACTCAGTTCACTCGAAATCGCCCGCCAGACCAAACTGCTGCCGATCGCGAAGGTCGCCGCGAAACTCGGCCTCAGCGAGAACGACATCGAATACTACGGCAAGCTAAAGGCGAAAATTGCCGCCGATGTTTACAAGCGCCTCCAAAACGCGCCGACGGGAAAACTCATTCTCGTCACTGCCATCACGCCGACGCCCGCCGGCGAAGGCAAGACAACCACCAGCATCGGCCTCAACGACGCGTTGAACCGGCTCGGCCACAAATCCATCGTTTGCCTGCGCGAACCGTCGGTCGGCCCGTGTTTCGGCGTCAAAGGCGGCGGCACCGGCGGCGGACGCGCCCAGCTTGCGCCGATGGAGGAAATCAACCTGCATTTCAACGGCGACTTCCACGTCGTCACCTCCGCGCACAACCTGCTCGCCGCGATGCTCGACAACCACCTGCACTTCGGCAACCCGCTCAACATTGACGAGCGCCGCATCGTCTGGCGCCGCGTCCTCGACATGAACGACCGCTCGCTGCGCAACGTCGTCATCGGACTCGGCGGCAGCGTGAATGGATTCCCGCGCGAATCCGGCTTCGACATCACGCCGGCTTCCGAAATCATGGCGGCGCTCTGTTTCGCCGAGTCGTTGTCCGACCTCAAGGAACGGCTCGGGCGCATCATCGTCGCGTACACCTACGACAACAAACCGGTCACCGCGCGCGACCTCAAGGCCGACGGCGCGATGACGGTGTTGATGCGCTACGGCATCCAGCCGAACCTCGTCCAGACGCTCGAAAACAATCCCGCGTTTGTGCACGGCGGCCCGTTTGCCAACATCGCCCACGGCTGCAACAGCGTCACCGCCACCAAGCTCGGAATGCGGCTCGCCGAGTTCACGATCACCGAAGGCGGTTTCGCCGCCGATCTCGGCGCGGAAAAATTCCTCAACATCAAATGCCGCAAGGCCGGCCTGAAACCGGACGCCGTCGTCCTCGTCGCCACCGTCAAGGCGCTCAAATACCACGGCGACGTGAAAGTCGCCGATCTCGCGAAGCCCGATGTTGCCGCACTGAAACGGGGCCTCGACAACCTCGCCAAGCACGTTGAGAACCTCCAGTTGTTCGGCCTGCCCGTCATCGTTTCCATCAACGTCTTCAGCACCGACACCGAGCCGGAGCTACAAGCCATCCGCGACCGTTGCGTCGAGCTTGGCGTGCCCGTCGCCACCTCCAGCCACTTCACCGACGGCAGCGCCGGCGCTGTCGAATTGGCGAAGATCGTCCTCAAGACCGTCGACGCCGGCAAAGCGAACTTCCAACCGCTCTATCCCGACGACATGCCGCTGCTGGAAAAAATCCGCACCATCGTCCAGAAGATTTACGGCGGCAAAGACGTCATCGCCCAAGACAAGATCGTCGAGAAACTTAAAGCGTTTGAAGACGCCGGCTACCGCAATTACCCAGTCTGCATGGCCAAGACGCAGTTCTCGCTTTCTGCCGATCCGAACCTGCGCGGACGCCCGCGCGGTTTTGTCGTCCACATCCGCGACGTCAAACTCAGCACCGGTCCCGGTTTCGTGGTCGTGCTGCTCGGCGACATCATGACGATGCCCGGCCTGCCGAAGACGCCCACCGCCGAGACGATGGACGTTGACGAAAACGGAAACACTGTCGGGCTATTCTGAGGCGCGATCATGAAACGCTCCTTCCTCAACGCGCTAACGCAATCCGTCCCGCTCCTCGCCGATGGCGCCACCGGCACCATGCTCCAAGCCGCCGGTTTGCCCGTTGGCGAAGCGCCCGAACGCTGGATGCTCGACAATCCCAACGCCATCCGTAGCCTCGCCGCGCAATACGTCGCCGCCGGGTCCGACATGATTTACACCTGCACCTTCGGCGCGAGCCGCGTCGGTCTACGCCGTTGCGGCCTCGAAGACAAGTTCGACACCATCAACCGTGCCGCCGTCCGTCTCGCCCGCGAGGCCGCCGGTCCTGATGTGTTTGTGGTTGGCTCGATCGGCCCGACGGGCGAGATGCTCGAACCCTACGGCGAGTTCAGCGCCGACGAAGCGCGCGCTTCGTTCGCCGAGCAAGCTGCGTTGCTCGCACAAGCCGGTGTGGATGCGCTCGTCTGCGAAACGTTCACCGATTTGCAGGAAGCCCTGCTCGCCGTCGGCGCCGCCAAAGAGAAGGCGAGCGTGCCCGTTCTCGCCAGTATGGCATTCGAGTTGAACGGTCGCACGATGATGGGCGTCGCGCCGGAAGACGCCGTCAACCAACTCACTGACGCCGGTGCGGCTGCGGTCGGTTCGAATTGCAGCGTCGGCCCCGACAGCCTGGAAACCGTCATCCGCACGATGAAGGCCGCACGTCCCAACGCCCGCCTGCTTGCGAAGCCAAACGCCGGCCTGCCACAGGTCGTGAACGGCAAGGCGGTTTACAATGTCGGCCCTGACGTGCTCGCCGCGTTTGCCGCGAAGATGAAATTGCTCGGTGTCGCCGTCGTGGGTGGCTGCTGCGGAACAACTCCGGAACACTTGCGCGCAATGCGCGCCGTGCTCAACCACTGAGCAGTCAACTGCCGCCCGATTCACGTTCTTGAAAAACAATTTACAAAACTGGTTCATGTGAACCACTTTTGTAAATCAGTTTTGCGGATGCGGATCGGCTTGTTGAGGTGCCGCAGGGCATGATAGAAGGAAGCTGTGAACCACGTTGAACGTTTTCGTGCCGTAATGAACTTCCAGCCGGTCGACCGGCTGCCACGCTGGGAATGGGCGATGTGGTGGGACGAAACGATCGCGCGCTGGCACGGCGAAGGGCTGCCGCGCGAACTGAAGTTCAGCCAAGTTTTCGACATCGCACAGTATTTCGGACTCGACCCGTACCAACAATTCTGGTTCAGCACCACCGAGGCGACTATCGAGGCCACACAACACCACGTCGAGGGTGTCGTCGCCAACATGGACGACTATCGCCGGATTCGTCCACACATTTTCCCCAACCACACGCCCGCCATCGAGACGATGCGCGCGTGGGCCGACCGCCAGCGCCGCGGCGACGCTGTGGTCTGGATCACGCTCGAAGGTTTTTTCTGGTTCCCGCGGACACTGATGAACATCGAGCGGCTCAGCCTCGCGTTTTACGACCAGCCCGAACTCGTTCACGCGATCAATCAAGACCTCTGCGATTTCAACCGACGTTTGATGGAGCGGATTGCGAAAGTCTGCGTGCCGACGTTCATGACGTTTGCCGAGGACGTGAGCTACAACCTCGGCCCGATGATTTCCGAGCAGGCGTTCAACGATTTCCTCGCGCCGTACTATCGCCAGCTCATCCCGATGGCAGAAGAACTCGACATCATCCCCATCGTGGACACCGACGGCGACGTGACGTTAATGGTGCCGTGGCTTTGCAACGTCGGCATCCGCGGCGTGTTGCCACTCGAACGTCAAGCCGGCGTGGACGGAATGAAGTTGCGCAAACAGTATCCCGGCCTCTGCCTGGTCGGCCACTTCGACAAACTGACGATGAACAAAGGCGAAGTAGCGATGCGGGACGAGTTCGAGCGGATTCTACCGCTGATGAAACGCGGCGGCTACATTCCCAGCGTTGACCATCAGACTCCGCCCGGCGTCTCGATGGCTGAATACCGTGTCTTCCGCAGGCTCCTCGACGAATACACCGTCCTCGGCGCACGCTGACGCCGTGTTCCGGTTTTGTTCCGGATTCGGACAGAAAAGGATGCGGACAGAAAGGTTTTGACAAACACACTGTGGGGCTGGTATAAGGCACA
>CAZNOK010000180.1:346-10637 GCA_964574605.1 uncultured Verrucomicrobiota bacterium | reverse complement strand
CGTCGCCCCTACCGGCCTCTGTGCCAAAGGAAGTCGAGCTTCTTTATTTCCCGCAGGATTTCCCATTTGCCGTCCGACGCGCCTATGATCTCATCCAGCCGTACTTCATCGTGTTGATGGAATCCGAACTCTGGCCGAACCACATCTGGGAAGCCGCGCGTCGCAACGTGCCGGTGTTTCTGGTCAACGCCCGGATGTCGCCGCGCTCCGCCGCGCGCCACGCCCGGTTCTGCTGGCCGTTCTGCCACGTCTGGCCGTGCCTGCGGCTCGTCTGCGTTCAGAGCCAGCCGGACTACGACCACTATCTCGCCGCCGGCGTGCCGCGCGAAAAACTTTCTCTGACGGGCAACCTCAAATACGACGCCTCGCTGTCGCAAACCGGTCAGCGGCCCTCGTTGCCGCGCGTCGGCGACGGACGGCCCGTGCTGGTTGCCGGCAGCACGTGGACGGGCGAGGAGGAGATTCTGTTCGACATCCTCGCGAAGATTCCGAAATTGTTTCTCGTGCTTGTGCCGCGTCACGTCGAGCGGACGCCGGAGATTCTGGAGTTGGCGAAACGCAAGGGCGTCACGTTGGCGTTGCGCAAAGGCGAGCCATCCAGCGGCGGCGATTGCCTGCTCGTGAACACGACCGGCGAGTTGAAGTGGTTTTACGAGACGGCGACGGTCATCTTCGTCGGCAAAAGCCTCGCGGGAAACATCGGCGGCCAGAACATCGTCGAGGCGGCAGCGAGCGGACACCCCGTGTTGTTCGGTCCCCACATGGAGAACTTCAAGGAAATCTCGCGCCAATTCATCGAGGCCGGCGCGTGCGTGCCGGTTGCCGACGGCAACGAGTTGCGCCGCGCAGTGGAGGAGTTGCTCGGCGACGCGGCGCGGCGCGAGCGGATTGTGGCGGCGGCGCGTCAGGTGATTGCCGCCAACATTGGCGCAACGGAACGGACGGTGGAGTTAATTGCTGCTCACTTGTCCGCGCCGTAGGTTTCGCGGCAAAACGCGATCCAATCGTACGCGAGGCCGTCCCAGTCGGTCGGCTGGCTTCCTGCCAAGAACGACCGCAATTGCTCGCGATATTTCGGCGCCGTCAGCATCATCCGCATGAGCGTCGCCGCCTGCCAGTAGCGGCTCACCGGAAGCCGCTCCCCGCTGCACAACTCGCGCAACGGCCACCGGTATTCCGGGTCCTCGATGCCTTTGCGGACCAGTTCGCCGAAATTCTCCTGCGGATGGAACAAAAGCTGGTAATGGCCGGCGAGTCCCTCCTGCAACCAACCGCCGCCGTTGCCCGGCAACACCGCCACGCGCTCGAACCACGAGTGCGTGAACTCGTGCAGATACACCGGCCGCAATGTCCCCTGTGCCGGGTCCCAGTACGATGTCGAGATGGCCTCGACCGTGTAACCGTCGTTGACCGACGGCGTCGCCGTCGAGTTCAACAGCTTCGCGAACCGCGGCGCGAACTGCTCGTAGTCGCTCTTCTTGGCAAACACCAGCAACACCGCTGGCGCGCTTGGCCGACTGAGGAACGACATGTCGCGGCGCGCCTGTTCGATGAACCGGTGCAATTCCGCTTCGAGCTTCGGAAGCTCAAGCTCGGTCGAATCAGTCAGGAGCGTCATCTCCGGTTTTTTCACGCTGCGGACCGTTGCGCCGGGGAACGCGATGGCGGCGAGTTCGTCCGCGCCGAGTTCCGGTTTTGTTCCGGTGTTGCGCCGGAACATGAAATCATCGAAGAAAAATGTTCCGGAGTTTCGGAAGAAAAGACCAAAATGCCGGATGTTGTCCCAGCGCGGGCTGCGCAGGCCATCGCGCCGCATAAACCGCAGCGGGATGGTGACGGCGGTCTCGTTGGTGCTGGCAAGGTCCACGCGCCGCCAGAACTTCGCGCGTCCGTCGGCTTCGAGGAACTGAACCTCGAAGGCGCCCGGCTTGCCGCGGACGCGGAAGCTGAGCGACTCGCAGGCGACGAGGTTGGTGACCGCCCGGGTTCTAAGGTGGCGGAATTCGTTGCTGCCAACGAGCATTTCGAGCGGCTCAGCGTGTGCAACGGTCAGCGCAAGGCAGAGGACGGGCAGGAGCCGTGTCACTTCCACGTCTCCCGACAGAATGCCAACCAATCGTGCGTGAGGGTGTCCCAGTCGGTTGGCTGGTTTCCTGCGAGCAACGCCGGCAGTTGTTCACGATATTTCGGCACGGCGAGCATCATACGCACAACCGTGAGCGCCTGCCAGTACCGGTTCATCGGGATTGGTTTGCCGCTGCAAAGCTCCCGCAACGGCAGGTGGCGCTTCGGGTCTGCGAGACCCCGGCGGACAATCTCAGCGAAATCTTCCTGCGGATGAAACAGAAGCTGGTAATGGCTGGCGAGTCCTTCCTGCAACCAGCCGCCGCCGTTCGGCAACGCCGCCACGCGTTCGAACCACGAATGCGTGAACTCGTGCAGATAGACCGGGCGCAGTGTTCCTTTCTCCGGCTCCCAGTACGACGTCGAGATGGCTTGGATCGTGTAGCCGTTGACTTTGGGCGGTGCCGCCGTCGAGTTCAGCAGCTTCGCAAACCGCGGAGTGAATTCTTCGTAATCACTCTTGCTGGCGAACACCAGCAGCATCGCCGGCGCGCTGGGCGCGCCGAGGAACGGCAGGTCGCGGCGCGCCTGCTCGATGAACTTGTCCAAATGCGCCTCCAGTTTCGGCAACTCCAGTTCCGGGGAATCGGTCAGCACCACCATCTCCGGTTTCTTGACGCTGCGGACCGACGCGCTGTGAAAGGCGATGCGCGCCAATTCGTCCGCGCCGAGTTCCGCTGTTGTTCCGGCTTGCGACCGGAACACAAAATCATCGAAGAAAAATGTTCCGGAGTTTCGGAACCAGATGCCGAGGTGACGGACGTTGTCCCAGCGCGGGCTGCGCGAGCCGTCGCGCCGCATGAACCGCAGCGAAATGATCACGGCGGTGTCGTTGGTGTCGGTGAGATCCACTCGCCACCAGAACTTGGCGCGTCCGTCGTCTTCGAGAAGTTGGACCTCGAAGGCGCCGGGCGCGCCGCGGACGCGGAAGCTGAGCGACGCGCAGATGGCGAGGCCGTTGGTGATCGCCACGCTCTTGACGCGTAGGAATCCGTTGCTGGCGGCGCTGACTTTCAGCGGTTCAGCGCGCGCGGCGGTCAATGCGAGGCAGAGGACGAGCAGGCGCCGCGTCACTTGGCTTGTTTCGGTTTGACGATGACGAAGCGGCTGGCGCCTTCGCGTTTGACGAGCATCAGGATGCTTTCTTTGCCTTTGGCTTTCTGGAGGGCGGCGCGGAAATCTTTCGGGCCGGTGACTTTCTCGCGGTTGACCTCGGTGATGAGGTCGCCCGCACGGAGGCTGGCAATGGCGGCGGGACTGTCGTCCTCGACTTCGCGCACGATCACGCCCCGCTCGGCTTTGTCGAAGCCGAACTCTTTGGCGTTGGTGGCGGTCAGTGCCTCGACGCTGATGCCGAGTGAGGTGGCCGAAGCTTCGCCTTCGGCAGGCTTGGCTTCTTCTTCGGATTCGTCGGGCTTGAGTTCGCCGAGCTGGACGGTGAATGTTTTTTCTTTGCCATCGCGGAGCACGACGACGTCCGCCTTGGCACCGGGCTTGGTGGCGGCGACGGCATTGCGGAGGGCGTGGACGTCTTCGGTTTCCCTGCCGTTGTAACGGATGATGACGTCGCCAATCTTGACGCCGGCTTTTTCGGCGGCGGAGTCTTTGTTGACTTGCGAGACGAGCGCGCCCTTGGTGGTGGTGAGTTTGAATTGGTCTTTGATGTCGGAGTCAATGTTCTGGATGATGACGCCGAGCATGCCGCGGGAAATTTTCCCGCCCTTGGCGAGCGTGGGCCAGATGGCTTTGGCCATGTTGCTGGGGATGGCGAACCCGACGCCGGCGAACTGGCCGATGCGCGTGGCAATGGCGCAACTGATGCCGATGACTTTGCCGTCGAGGTTCACCAACGGGCCGCCGGAGTTGCCGGGATTGATGGCGGCGTCGGTCTGGAGGAAATCCTCATAGTTGTCGCTGCCGCTGAAGGTCGAGCGGCCTTTCGCGCTGATGATGCCCTGGGTGATGGTCTGCGGATAGCCGAACGGCGCGCCGATGGCGAGGACGATTTCACCGATGCGGACGGCGTCGGAATCGCCGAGTTCGGCGACGGGCAGGTCCGTGGGGACTTTGCCTTTGATCTTGATGACGGCGAGATCGCTCTTCGGATCGGTGCCGGCGACGGTGGCGTCGAAGCTGCGTTTGTCGGCGAGGGTGACTTTGATTTCGTCCACGTTGTCCACGACGTGGTTGTTGGTGAGGATGTGGCCTTCCTTGTCAATGATGATGCCGGAGCCCATGCCGCCTTGGTGGAATTTGAATTCGCGTTGTTGTGGTTGCTGCTGGCGCCGGCGCGGCATGTTGTCTTGGTCGCCAAAATAGCGGAAGAATTCTTCGAACGGGGAATTAGAATCCGGTCGGCGCATCTTGATGATTTTTTCGGAGTAGATGCTGACGACGGCGGGACGGACGCGCTCGGCGACGGAGACGAAGACGTCGTTGAGCTGGCGCGCGGTGGCGAGCGCGGCGTCGGGTTTGTCGGCGGCAAGGGTGAATGGGGCGGCGATGAGGAGCGCTGCGGCGACGGCTTGGAGTGTTCTGATGTTCATGTTGGTTTCCTTTCTACCACTTCCTGCAATATGACACAAAGAATGGATTGAGTGTTGAATTGTTGTCGAACTTCTGCCATATTCATCGCGGAGTCCGGAAGGGACAACACAATTCATGCTTGAGAAGCTGAAAGTCCGACACGTCAACCTAACCCGCAGAGCACCGCAGCGCGCTCCCCATCCTCAAGGAGGCTGTCTAGTATGATCACTCGTCAGCAAGTGGACCAGTTGTTGCAGTTTCGGAATGGCCGGTATCTGGTCACCAGTTGTTATCTGAATCTCGACCGCACGCAGTCGTCGCCGCAGGCATTGAAAATCCGCGTCAAGGACCTGATCCAATCGGCGCGCCACAGTCTTCAGGAGAAATCCGGCACGCACGAGCAACGCCAGTCGTTGCAACGCGACTTTGAGCGGATCGAACAGTTCGTCCAGCAGGACATCCTCGGCAACCGCCACAAGGCGCTGGCGTTGTTTTCATGCGATGGCGAAAAATTCTGGCAGGTGTACCGTCTGCCGCGCGTTGTCCGCAATATCCTCATCGCCGATCACGCGCCGTACGTTCGCCCGTTGAAGGTGATACTCGGTCAGCAACGCCGTCACTGCGTGTTATTGGTGGACCGGATGCACGGCCAGTTGTACGAGATTTACGTGGGCGCCATCTTGGAGCACAAAGAATGGCTCGGCGACGTCTTGCGCTGGGCAAACGAAGGCGGCCAGGGCGGTCGCGAGGAACGCAAGATCGAGCGCTCCTATGTCGCAGCCGTGCGCCAACATTTCCAGAGCGTTGCCGATGCGGCGTTCCGACTTTTCAAGCAACACCAGTTCGACTCGCTGGTGCTGGGTGGCCATCGCGAAGTGCTGCTCGATTTCAAGGAACATCTGCACGCTTACTTGAAAGAACGGCTTGTCGGCGAATTCACCGCCGACCCGGGACGCACCAGCGCCGCGGAGGTGTTGCAGCAAGCCGAACAGATCGAGCAGCGCGTCGCCGCCGAGCACGAACGCCGGCTGGTCGGGGAAATTGTCCAGAAAACCACCACCGGCCGCGCGGTCAGCGGAGTGCCGGCGACGTTGAAGGCGCTCAGCCGGGGTGAAGCGCAACTGTTGCTGGTCGAGGAAGGGTTCGAGTCGCCGGGCTACATTTGCCGGGATTGCCAGCACCTGAGTTTCGACGCGACCGCCTGTCCGCAATGCGACCAGCCAACCGTGCCGTGCGCCGATGTCGTGGACGAGGCCGTCGGACTGGCGCTGTCGCGGAACTGCCGCATCGAACACATCCAGAGCGTCACGCCGTTGCGCGAAGTTGGGCGCATCGGCGCGTTGTTGCGGTATTGATTGCAGTTGAACGGCGCGGCGGGCGCGCGTATAGTCGCGCCCGCAACAACGGAGGTGCTCGATGGCGGATGTCGCCAACAAATACGCCGACAACGTTCCCGGCAAATACTACGTGGACAACCAGTGCATTGACTGCGACCTGTGTCGCGAGACTGCGCCGAACAATTTCACTCGCAACGATGATGGCGGCTACAGTTTCGTCGCCAAACAACCCACCTCGCCCGATGAAGAATCCCAGTGCCAGCAAGCCAAGGCCGATTGCCCCGTCGAAGCGATCAGCGACAACGGCGCCTGAGCTTCTGACGCCCGCCTTGCGAGCCAAGGTCCTGCGCGAGTGGCAGCCGTTTGCCGTCGAGCGGCCACCGCTTGTGCCGTCACTTGGCCAGCTTGTGCCCGGCGTGATGAAACGCCTCGGCTTGCACCAGCGCCTTTGGGAATCGCAACTGCTCTCCCGCTGGGCGGAGATCGTCGGCGAATTCAACGCGCGCATCAGCCAGCCCGCCTCGCTCCGCAACGGACGGCTCATCATTACCGTCGAACACTCCGCCCGCATTCAGGAACTCCGTCCGCTCAAATCGAAATGGCTGGAGGCGATCCAGCGGCGTCTCGGCAACACCTGCGTCCGCGACATCATCTTCCGCGTCGGCTGACATGAATGTCGCTCTTCTGCTCCTGATCGCCGTTCCATTCGTCCCGCAAAAACCCGAGCATTGCGGTCCCGCCGCGCTCGCCATGGTCGCCAACTATTACGGCAACCGCGCCACGCAGGACGACATCGCCGCCGCGATCCACGAGCGCGGTTTGCGAGGCGTCCTCACCACCGACCTCGCCGCGCACGCCCAACGCCTCGGCTTCTGGCCGCGCGCCTACCGCGGCGACATCGCCGATCTCCGACAGAAGATCGCTGATGGTGTGCCGTTGATTCTTCACACGCGCTTTGGCGACCGCGAGCATTTCCTTGTCGCCATCGGCGCCGACAAATTCAAACGGACCATCACCGTTCACACCGATACGCGTCCCGAGCTTGAGCTTCCGGAGGAAGAGCTACTCCGCCACTGGGAACGCAGTGGACGTTGGGCACTGCTGGTCTGCCCGCCAGAACGCGCCACGTGGAGGCTGTCCGCCGACGAACACAACGACCTCGGCGTGTTCCTCGAACGGTGCGGGAAGTTCATGGCCGCCGCCGGCCACTACAAACTTGCCGCCGAACTCCAGCCGCGCAACGCCATCTTCCACTTCAACCTCGGCAATGCGTTCCTCAAACAAAAACTCTTTGCCGAAGCCGCCGCCGCGTTTCGTCGCGCCGTCACGCTCGCGCCCGACAACGCCGACGCGCTGAACAACCTCGCGTGGTCGTGGTGCGAACTCGGTGCCAACCTCGACGAAGCCGCCGCGCTCTGCCGGCGCGCTGCCACGTTGCGCCCGACGCATCGCGCCTATTATCTCGACACACTCGGCAGCGTCCTGTTGCGTCAGGGCAAACGCGACGAAGCGCGCAAGGCGTTTCAAGAAGCGCTTGATGCCACGACCGACCGGCAAACCGCGTTGCGCGAATCCATCCGCAAACGCCTTGCCTCATTCCCGTGAAATCCCCCCGGCCACATCAATGTCATAGCTATGACATTGATGTGGCACGAGCAAATGGCTTTTGTAGCCGCGAGCCTGCTCGCGGCAGATGGTGAACGGCTCTGTTTTCAAGCGGGCCGCGAGCAGGCTCGCAGCTACAGGGCTGCCCCAGAATCCACTTTCCAAACACGCTCTTACGTGGCAAACGCGGCGAACAACGCGCGGAGTTCTTCCTCGATTTGTGCCGGGTCGGCCAGCGTCTGCGCGATCTCGTCGCGCAACAGTTGCCGGTAACGCTGGCGGAGCCGGTGGACAGCGGTGCGCACCGCGCCTTCGTTCATGCCGAGTCTTGCCGCGACATCGGGATACGGAATCGCGCTCTTGCCGACCATCAGGAACGGACGCAACTGCTCGAACAACTTCGCTTTGCCGTCGGCGACGCATTCGTCGCGCAGCCGGATGACGACACATTCGAGCAATGTCACCGCCCACGCGCGGTCGTAGAGTTTGTCGGGGCTGAGATTGTCGGCGGGATCAATCCGGTAGCGCGTGTCGGCGTCCTGCCAGTCGAGCGAGAGCGGCGCGATGCCGCCGCCGCGTTTCTGGCGCTGGGACTTGTCCCATTCATTGGCGAGAAAATGTTTCAGTGCCGCCAGCAGGAACGCCCGGAACTTGCCGCGCTCCCGGTCAAGGCCGTCGAGATAATTCTTTTCGAGAAGCCGCGCGAAAAATGTTTGCGTCAAATCTTCGGCGTCTTCCTTCGAGCGGCCATGCCGGCGCGCGTAGGCGTAGAGCGGATACCAGTACGTCCGGCAAAGTTCCTCCAGTGCGACGCGGACTTGCGGTGAACGCTGTTTTCCGGCAGCGAGCACGACGGTCCAGCGCGTCGTGGCAAAGTAATCGCCGGGTGTTTCGGAAGATGCCGTTGTCATTTTTCTTCCGGCGGCTTCACGCGTGGCCGTGTATTGAAGATCACTTTGCCGGCGACGCTGGAAATCGGAATCGGCTGCGGCGGTTTGTTGCGACGCTCGACCTGAAGCGTGCCATCGACCGGTCCCGTTTGCGCCACGCGGCCAAGGATGGCCTTGTTGCCGGCTCGATACACGATGATGTCGCCGGGCGAGTAGGCGCGCGCCAGTTTAAAAACCATCACGTAACTGCCGTGCGGAATCTCCGGGCTGACCGCGTCGGTAGTCGCCTGGTAAGACGCGAGCACGTTCATACGAACGAAGCCCGCAAGAACCAGACCGATGCCAATGCTCACCACCCAATTCAACCAACGAGGCGGTTTGAGTTGTTCCGGTTTGATTTCCCGCTGCCGTGCCCATGCCGTGGTGCAGACAAATTCGCGCTGCATCTTGAGCAAGAGCGGATAAAAAGACAATCCGACGACAAAAACAACAATGGCGTAAATCCAGTTGATCGGATCCGGCAAACTGAACAGGCAGAAGAACGGGCCGGAGAATGTCCCGGCATTCCAGATTCCGAACAGCAGTCCCCGCCACATGGCCTCACGCTTCTCGGTTTCGGTCATGTGCACGCAGATTTCCCGCACCAGCGGCGGCTGGAACGGTGACCACAAGCGCCAATCTGTCGTACCGGTTTTTCCAACGTTGGGAACTTGCGGCGGCATATTCTTGTTCACTGCGCGCCAGACGAGCCAAACGATGACGACATCGAGAGCAACCACGAGAAGCAAAACCAGCAACACGATCAACAACATGCCACTTTTTTCCATGGTCGCGCCCGGTTTCATGCCGATTGCTGCAAAACCGGCTTGAATAAGCCCAGCAATGAATCCGTCCAGTGCCAGCAGCGGAAAGAACAGTCCGTCAAGCACCGCCAGCCACAGGCCGCGCAGTTTCCCTGCCGAGCGGCGGATTTGCGCGACGGCCACCCAGCCGAGAATCGTCGTGCCGAGCACAAATAGATCGAGCTTCGTGTGAAGGAGGGCGAGCAGGTTGTGCCAAAGTGAAAACCCGCGGGGAAGTGCTTCCGACCATTGCCAACAACGATCCACCAACGACCGCAGCAGCAACGAAAAAAACGGCCCCACGATGGCCGTGCGCGAGAAGCGCGATGACACAGCGACTTTCTGATCCGCTTCCGTCTCCGGTCGTCGGTTATCGGCCTTCGGTTGCGGTGGCGTGGTGGCAATCGTCTCGACCAGCGTTTTCACGTCGCTGACTTGCTGGTAACGAAGCTCCGGTTTCTTCTCCAACGCGCGCAACACCACTTCGTCGAGCCGCACGTCAATCACGACTTTCTTCGACGGCGGTTCCAGTTTCTTGCCGGGTAACTCGCCGGTGAGCATCTGGTAGAAAACGACGCCGAGCGAATAGATGTCGGCGCGATGATCCACGTCCGACGTGTTCTCGCGTTGTTCCGGCGCCATGTACTGCGGTGTGCCCATCACCTGACCGGCTTCCGTTGTCGCCGGTGTAGCAGCCGCTGTCTCGGCGGCTGCCGGCTCCGTCGTTCCCATCAACTTCGCCAGACCGAAATCCGCCACTTTCACGCGGCCTTGACGGTCGAGCAGGATGTTTTCCGGTTTGATGTCGCGGTGAACAATGCCGGCGTCGTGCGCGTACTGAAGCGCATCACAAATCTGCGGCACAATCGCCAGCGCCTCGCGCGGCGCGACCCGGCTGGCGTGGAGCAGTTGCCGCAAGTTCACGCCGTCCACGAATTCCATCACGAAGTAGAACAAGCCGTCCGCG
>CAZNOK010000180.1:0-336 GCA_964574605.1 uncultured Verrucomicrobiota bacterium | reverse complement strand
GCAAGCGGCGTCTCGCTTCGCCGGCGAAGCTCGTTCAGAGGCGGGCTTTCCAGCCAGATGCGCCTGAGTGAATCGCGGTTTATGCGCCCGAGTTCCACGTGCGGCAGCATGAGGCAGGGAACCATCACGCCGTCCGCGCGGCCGAAATCGTAAATGGTGACGATGTTGGGATGATTGAGCTTGGCGAGCGCCTTTGCCTCGCGCGCGAACCGCTCGGCAAACGACGGCGACACGCCGATGCCGCGCGGCAGAATCTTGACCGCGACGAAGCGGTCGAGTTCCTTCTGTCGCGCCTTGTACACTGCGCCCATGCCGCCTTTGCCGATGAGTTCGAGA
>CAZNOK010000179.1:0-10660 GCA_964574605.1 uncultured Verrucomicrobiota bacterium | reverse complement strand
GTTCTTGTCGAGCGCCACGATGGACGATGCGCCCTTTGTGTCGCAGTTCTGGATGACGAGGTTGCCGGAAAACACCGGCGACGCGGCAACGCCCCACGGGCTGGGGAACTCGCCCACCGATTGGGACCAAAGCGGTTTGCCGTCGAGGTCGAAGCAATGGATGCCGGCGCAGTCGAAAAAGGCCACGACCCGCTGGCCGTCGGTGAGGCAGCTTGGCGTGGCAAAACTGTTCATCTTGTGCGTTTTGCCCGGTGAATTGCACGCGATCTTCTTTTCCCACAGCAACCGTCCATCGCGCGCGTCGAAGACGAACACGAAACGACTGCTTCCTTTGTCGGCGTCAGCGGTGAGGAAAACGCGCTGGTCCCAATTGACGGGTGACGAGTGCCCGTCTCCTTTCAACTCGACGCGCCAGAGGACGTTCTCAGGTCCCCACTTCGTCGGCAGCGGCGCGCCGACGTGGTGGCCGGTGCCGGTCGGGCCGCGAAACCGAGGCCAGTTTTCGGCGGCGTTGGCGGCAAGGCAGAGTGTGAGACTGAGGAAGATATATTTCATGGCTGCACTTGGGACGGCGTCATTGCGGCACTCATTCAACGCAAATCTAATGGACAGGCACGAACTGCACTGCGTCGGCGATGACGTAGCCGTTGGTGCCAGCGTTGCGAATCTCCACCCAGCCGGTCGTGCCGGCATCAAAACGGAACACACCGAGCAACAACGGTTCGTCGTTCGAGAGGCGTTTCTTCTGGTTGACCGTGACCGTCTTCTCTCCATCGGCAGAGTGGACGACAACCGGGGCATTGCTGGCGCGGTTGTCGAGGCCGGCGTAGATGAGGCGGACTTCGTAGCGGCCGGTGGCGGGAAGCTTTGGCGTGAAACGGACGCTCTTCTTGCCTTTATCCTCGTTGCCGTCGTGGATGTAGCCGTTGCCGACATACGGGCTGCCAGACCTTGATTCGATCCAGTCGCCGGTGATCTTGGCCTGCGTGTCGTCCACGACAATGCCGCGGAGTTTGGCGGGGTCGAGACGGCGAGCAGCGACGGGCGCTGGCAAGGAGCGGAAAGCCTCATTGGAGATGATCTGATTGAGCGCGACCAATTTCGACTTCAGTTTTTCGTAGGACATCTGTTGCACAGGCACATTGTCGTCAATCGCGATGGCAGCGGCGGCGGCACTGGACTGGCCGAGAATCATGAAGACCGGCTCCATGCGGATGCTGCCGTAAGCGATGTGGCTGGCGCTGAGGCAGACTGGGACGAAGAGGTTCTCGCATTGCGCGGCTTTTGGGACGATGGAACGATACGCAACCGGATACGGGCCGCGACAGCCGACTTCGACGTCGCCTTCGTTCTCGACGTGGCCGTTCTTGACGATGCGTTGGCAGTTGTGGCTGTCCATGCCATAAGCGCCGAGACCAACGCCGTCCTCGACGGCGCGCGCCCAGCGGCAGTTGTGCTCGGTCATGACGTAGTCGCTGATCATCCGGCGCGCTTCGCGGACATACATCTGCGGCGGGAAATGGTCGGTCTCGACAAACTCGTCCTTGGCCCAGCCCCACTCGTTCATCTCATCGCGCAGTTGTTGCGGAACGCGCGGGTTGGTGGCGAGGAAATAAAGGAAGCCGCGGATATAGCGCTCGTGTTCGCGCCAAATGCGCTCGCGGGTCGCGTAGTCGCCATTGGGATAGTCGTAGTTGCAGCCGATGAAGTCGGTCGAGAACGGGCCGTTGTTGTTCGTGTCGGTCTTGCCATTGGGCATCGGCACGGGGTGCATCAGTTTGCCGACGGGCGGGAGTTTATCGGCAGCGAGGGACGCTTCGAGATAACGCGCGAGCAGTTCGTATTTCTTCTCGTCGTAGCCGGGCGGCTTTGTCCACGGGACTTTGTTCGCCGCGACCTTGGTCATGCAAAGGCGGAAATTGTACGCCTGCACGCAACGGTCGCCTGCGCCCACCGCGCCACCGTCTCCGTGCTGGATGAACGGCAGCAGACCGCTGGACGGGGCGCCGGGTTTCACGTAGGGATCCACGGCGACCTTGAACTGATGATACGGTGTCTCGGCGCGCACGCCATTGAGCGTCTCGTCGTAGGTGGCGTTGCCTTCGCGACCGACATGATAGGAAACGCCCGCCTTCGCCATGAGGTCGCCCTCGTAGCTGGCGTCAATGAACATCTTGCCATGGAAGACGTTTCCATTCTCCATCACAATCCCGGTGATCTGCGCGCCGTTCTTCTTCACCGACGCGAGCCGCTGACCGAACAACGGCTTGACCTTCGCTTCCGCCAACATCTCGCGATAAATCTTCATCGCCACGTGCGGCTCGAACGTCCATTGCGTCTCGCGTCCGCGCTGCCTGGCAATAGCATCGGGGTTGCGGTCGCGACCACGAGCCTTGAAATACTCATCGCGCGTCTGCCACTTCCACGAATCGGGTTTCGCGTAGTGCGCGTGGATACGCTCGTAAAACTCGCGCGCGATGCCGCCGACGGCCGCTTTGTTGCCGATGTCCGTCGCGCCGAGACCGCCCGTGGTCAGGCCGCCGAGGTGTTGGCCGGATTCGACGAGGATGACGCTCTTGCCGTCGCGCGCCACCTGAATGGCCGCGGCGATTCCGCCGGAGGTGCCTCCATAAACGATGACATCCGCTGCAAACTCTTTCGCAGCCACAGGCAATGCTGCCAACAACATGATCACTGATAACAACGATTTCATGGGTGAACCTTCCATCGGGTCGCGGCAATATGCGTGATGCCATCGCCGCCGGTGAAATAATAAACGCTCACGAGAGCGCCGTCTTCGAGTTCGATGGTGAGCGGATAGCCCAAGTCCGAGCCGCTGCGTTTGCCGTCGGCTCGCAAGATAAACTCGCGCTCGATATCCCAAGTGCGTCCGCCATCGCGGCTGAGGCAGGCGCGGATTCCCATCGGCGCGCGCCGGTAGCCGTACGAGCACAGCACGTTGCCGTTGCGCAACACGAGCAGATGCGCCGGATAACCCCACATCGGCGTCTTCACCGGCTCGCTCCATGTCTTGCCGGCGTCCTTTGAAACGCACTGCCAAAGATAACCGGACTGATCAGGGTCGGGGCGCATCATTGCGATGATATGGCCGTCGGACAACTCAGCCAGCGCGGTTTCGGTGAAACCGGTTCCGGCCACCGGCTTGGCGATGGTCACCAACTCCCACCTCTCGCCATCGTCGGCGGAGCGGAGCACAAAGCTTGTCGAGCGATCAGCGCCCTTTTCGCGACCGTAAATCGCATTCAGACGGACACCGGCCCGCGTCACGCAGAGCGCGGCGGAGTTGTAGCTCATCGCCGAGAGGCCCGGCGGCATCGGGACGGGTGTGCGTTTGCCTTTCTCCTCGCCGGCGCGTTGAAGGAAACTGTAGGCGCCACTGAGATACGCGACCACGCCGGACCGCACATCGCGCACGGTCAACCCCTGCGCGCGGAACTCCGCCTCACGCTCCTTTGGCACCTCGCGCCAGCCGTAAGCCGTCGCATAGGTTTTGCCGCCGTCGCGGCGCAGGTAGAGCAGATTTGTCGCGCCCTTCTCGGTCGGCTGCCACGTTCGCCCGCCGTCACGCGACAGATACGCCGCGCTTCCGCCGGTGCCGTCAATGTGCGACCGCCGCACGCGCGTGCCGAAGCCGGTCAAGAGCGCGCCATCGGGCATCCGCGACAAGCTGGGGAAACACGCATACACGCCGGGTTTCTTGTACACGATGATGTGTTCTGTTCCGGTTATGTTCCGAGCGGTTGGCGTGAACGCGCGGTGCCGGACAAATTCCCAAAACGCTTCGCCCGTCGCAGCACTGGAACATGAACCGAAGCCGATGAGATTACGTCCGTTGTAGGCGGGCTTGACCAGTCCTGATGCTTCATCAACGACTTGCTGGTCGTCCACCGACAACCGCACGCGCGTGCCGCTCAGTTCCAGCCGATACGTGTGGAACGCGCCCACCGTATCCATCTTGTGACTGCGCCCGCCGTGGCCGAACTCGATGCGGTCGGGATAAAACGTGAGCGAGACTTCGTTCGCGCCGTCAGCGGCCATCAAGATCACGCCGGATTGACCGCTGCACGAACGGACTTTCAACCGCGCTTCCACCACGCCGCCCATGGACCGGTCCGCGTGCCATTGGCGACTGTAAAAACGAAGTTCCCCCTTGGCCGTGCCCCGGTCATTAATGCGCAAACAATCGCCTTCCACTGTCGCCGTCGTGTTCGAGCCGGCCGACACGCTCCACGGCCATTCGCCCAACTCTGGCGTGACAACGCCGCGGTAACACTCATCCCACTCCGCGCGTGCATTTGCCGCCAGCAAGCAGACAACGATCAAGGACAGACAGGCTTGTTCAACGCGTTGATCCATAAAACTCCGCGACCCCCTCGGCAAAAGCCCGGCCCCAAGCGAAATACTGCTCCTGTGTGCATTCGCCTTCACCGAAGAACTCGATGCTGTACGCCAGCCGCGCGCCGGCCTCGAACTTCATCCAGCCCGATGCCAGCCGGCTCACGTCGGAGGTGATTTTCGTCACGGTCTGGACGCGCTTCCGCCAGATGGTCGTGGCGACTTTACCGCTGAGTCGTGGCTTGATCGCTTCGATCAACCTCAACGCATCGCGCTCGGTCGCTTCGTCGGTGATCTCCTTGCCGTAGGTCATGAAGATGGTTTTGCGTTCCGGTGTGCACCAACCGTGAAAATCCATGAACAGCTCGATCTTCCGCCCACGCGCGAACTCCTCGACGGCGGTCGTCTCCGCGGTGGTGCCGAGTCCCCACTGCCGGTTCAGGTTGCCCACCGGGCAATACATATTGCCCGCCGCGATACCGTCAGGATCCATCTGCGGCACGACGTAGAAGACAAAGGCGCGACGCAGTTTTGCGGCGCGCGGGTCGTCCGAGAGCAGGAACCGGCAAATGCCTTCCTGCGCCATCGCGCCGGTCGTTTCGAGATTGTGCTGGAGCGTCGTAAACATGATGACGCGTTTGTCAGCTTCGGGCACGGTGGAGTCGGTGATCGCATACGCACGCAGGTCGCGTCCTTGTTTCGTTTTGCCAAGCACGCGCGACGAGAAATGCGGGTTGCCCCGGTGCTGCGCGATGAACCGCGTGATGTGGTCCGCCGTGAACGGATAAAACGATGCCACAAACGCAGGCGACCGCGTGAAGCGCTGTTTGAACGTCAGCACCGTGCCGTCGTCGTTCCACGATTTGTCCTCGACGCCGATCCAGTTGTCGCCATCGTAGCTCATCACGGGCGAACGCGTGCCGTTGCCGCCGGTGTTGTCGCGCGCAAACGGCGACGGGTTGACGTGAAAAGTGATTTCGCGGCCTTCGCAGCCCTCGACGCGGAAGTGGAACCAGAGAAATGGCGAGTGCGGCTTGTCTTGAGGAAAGGCGTGAACATAGAACTCGTCCGGCCCGATCTCCTTGACCTTGCCGAGCGTGCCATTCTCGAAATCCGCCGAGAATTTCACGCGGCCAACGCCTTTCTCCGGCGCGAGGTCGAACACGTAGGAACCCGGCGGCTCCAGCCCGCCGTTCTTCAACAAGTTCTGCGCGCCGGCGGATACGTCGCCAAAAAATGCGTCGTCGAACCAGACTGTCCCCTTGCCGTGCAGGTAAAGCAGCATCCGTACGCGCACGACTTTTTCGGGAATGCGCACCTCGCCCGACAGCGTCTTCCATTCCGTGGTGGCTGCGAGTTTTTCGGACACGAGCGCCTTGTGGCTCCTCTCTCCCTCGGCGGTGTAGCAATCAATCAAGAACGCTGCGCGATTCTCCGTGCGGTAGCTGACGGCGTAGCGATACGCACGCCCGGCTTTGATGGCGGTCTTCTGGTAGAACTCCTGAATGAAACAACCGCGCGCCCCGTTCTCGGAAGCCGTGCCGACAATCTTGCCGCAGCCTTTTCCCGTGCGCGGTGCGCTCAGGTCAATGCACGCGCGATGCGTCCCCGGCGTCGGCAGCCCAATCTGCCAACCGGCCATGGCAGGGATTTCCTGCGCGGTCACCGTCTGCAGGCGGAGGAGAAGCACACAAGCTGGAATTGGCCATTTCATTTCGTTTCGAGTCTCGCTGCTGTCGCGCGACAAGCCTGTCACTTCAGCCGCTTGAGGCCGGTGACGTTGATGACGCTGATGGTGTAGGGCTTATCGAACGCGGTGTTCCGCAGGCCGGGGAACGGCATATCGAAGTTGACGACGATCAATTCGTTGCCGCGCAGGGCCGGTTCGCATGGCTGGTCAAGCAGCCCGCCGGTGCCGTCGGTATCCGGGTTTTCCCAGAGCGTCGTGACCTTGCCCTCTGGGAGCCAGACGACCTGAATCGCGTTTTTCTCCGAGTCGGCAACGTAGATGCAATTGCGTTTCGCGTCGTAGAAGATGCCGTCCACGCAAGTCATCCGCGGCCAGTCCTTCACGAACTGCGTCGAGGAGGCCACGCTGCCGTCAGCCTTGAAGGCGACCTTGTACATCACGCCATCACCGAAGTTGCCGCTGTAGAGGTTGCCCTCGGCGTCGAACGTCAGGCCGTCGGCACCGGCTTTCTCGCCTTTCCGGTGCGCGACGCCGGGGTCTTTGCAGAGCGTTTCCCACGTGGCGATGCAATGCGGGTCCTGCGCAAACCGGTTTTTCGGCAGCAGCTTGACCGGTTTGCCCTGGTTCATCTCGTCGAGGCCGATGCGGTAGATGCCGCTCAGCGCCTTATCCGGCAGATCGAAGAACGTGTCGGAGACATACACCGCGTTGCCTTTGAACATGACGGCGTTGGAGAGCTTGAAGCCCTCGACGACGACGTCGCAGCCGGTCGCCTTGCCATCCTTGACGTTCACGCGGAGCAAGCGGCTTTTGTGTTCCTTGCTGTAGAAATACTGGTTGTCGGCCACGTAGAGGTTGCCGTCGGGGCCGAAGTCCATGCCCATCGGACACGCGCGGCCGGTTTCGGGATGCGCGGGCAGGTCGCTGAAGAACTCCCATTTGCTATCCCGCGTGATCTTCATCAGTTTGCCGGGATGTTTGTTTTCCTTTTCGTTGGTGTTGAAGTTCGGGCAGGCCACGATGATATCGCCGGTCTTCGTATTGAGGCGCACGCCGTCGGGCGTGTTGCAATCATCGCCGCAGGTGATGAGCAGCTTCGGCTTGAACTGGTCCGCGTCAGGCTTGCCCCCGCAGCCGATGAACGAGACCGCCAAAATCAGACTTACAATAGCAGATACAGTTTTCATGAGTTCTCCTTTCGATGATGGTCGGGGGGAAGTGTAGCGAGGCTTCATTCCAGAGCAAGCGCAGAAATTCACCTCGACCGGACTGCTTGACTGACCGTGTCCGTGGGGCCGGTGAAACTGGGATCGTCGGCCGCTATGCAGTCACGGCGGGGATTTGCCATTTCATTTTCGTTTCGCTTTTACGATCAACGCCGCCAGTTTCTCGCGGGCTTGGTTGTAGGCAGCGGCGTCCTTCTCCCACTTGAACCACGACTCCGCCAGCGGCAACACAATCTTCTCCGCCTCGGCCCGCAGGCCGGCGCGTTCAAGAATGGCAAGATATTCGTAGTCCTCGATGCTGTCGCGCAATGCCTTGAGTCGAAGGCTCGGCGCAATGCCGTCGTAGCCAACAGCCCGGCCCGGATACACGAGCGTGCCTTCGCCCTGATAAAGCGGGCCTTTGCCGTTTTTACGGCGGTCGAGCGTCTTCGGGTCAGTCCACGGGTCTTCGACGCCCGACCAATACGACATGCCGCCCCAGTACAACAGGCCGCACATCTGGTAGCGCCACGCGATCCACGCCGGGACACGGTAGTTCAACAACGGAAAATCAATCTCCCACCACGGCGTCGGGTCGCGTTGACAAAGCGCCGTGTAAGTCCAGATCGTCTCGCCGAGCGCGCGACGCTGCGCGGCAGTCGGCTCGTCGTGCAGCGGGAACAACGGACACCAGATGTCCACCGCGCCATACAGGTTGCCCCACTTCTCGTTCTGCGTCTTGGTCTGCTCGACGACCATGACTTTGACAACCGACTTTGCCGCGCGCACCGCCGGTCCCCATTTCTGAACGTAGTGATACGCCTCCTCGTCGTTCGGCTCGTCTTTGAGGTAGGTGAAGAAGGTCACGAACGAACGGTTTAGTTCCGCCGCCATCTTGTCGAACGCCTTCAACCACGCATGAAGCTTGTCGCGCTCAGTGTCGGGGTCTTTGACAGCACTGCGCGGGTGCGGCGTATGAACCGCGTTGACATGGTAGGTGTCCACAAACTTTCGCAGCGCGTTCACCTGTTCGGTTGTGAAACGATACGAGCCGTCGGTTTCCTTTTGTGGCGTCAGCAACGACGCAGGCGGCGTGGCGTTGATCCGGTGTCGGGTGACCTCCTCAGCGACTTGTGTTTCGACTGCATCCCAATCCGTCACGTTCGGTTCCTTGCCGGCTTTGGCGCGAGTAGCATAATAGCGGCGCATCCGTTCTGCTGGCGAGCCGAGAGCGGTTTGGAGGGTGGAGACGCGCGGCAACTCAAAATCCCACACGGTCAACTCGACCGGGATGGTCGCGGTGTTGACGTGAAACGTGCCGCGATACTTGCCCGGCGTTGCGTTCGCCGGCACGAAAATGTCCATCCAGAATCCGTGCGTCTCACCGGCCGGCAAATCAAACGGCACCGCCTTGAACCGGGCGTTGCCCGGCTGACGGAACGGAATCAGCGGATCGGGATACCATCCCGGTTTGAACTTGTCGTTGCGATGGCTGGGCAAGGTCAATTCGAGTTGATGTTGCCGGTAAAGCACCATGTCGGCGGCACGGATGATCGCGCCGTTCGGGCCTTTCAAGTCGGCAGGTTCGACATTCACGCCTTTGACGGGCGCGTCGGAGCGCACTAGAATCTGGAAACTCTCCCACTCGTTGCGCGCGGCGGCGAGGACAACGTTCTTGGTCTTGCCCACAGGCTCGTCGCGCAACACACGGACTGTATCGCGGCAAGTCCAAACCTGCCACGCGGCGTCAGAGGTCATTGCGACGAGCAGGATTGCTGTGGAGATGATGTATGAGTTCATGGCGTATTCCTATCGGTTGGTCCAGTGAAGCCTGGGCCGCCGGCGGCGACGTAGCCGTGGCTCGCACCCTTCGCGTCAGGGCTGACCCAGAACGCGTACAACCCGCCGTTGCGGAGATGGAAACGAAACTTCACCTGCTTGCCGGCCAGCGCTGACAGATCGCGCGCGCCTTTCCACTTCACCGGCTGCAACGTTTTGTCCGCGCGCAACGGCGCGCTGAACGGCAGTATCACGTTGCCATCGCGGTCGAGTACCTCGACGCGCAACTCACCCAGCTTGGCGTTGACGAACAAATGCTTGCCGCGAAACTGTACAGGCCGAGTTGTCAGTATGGCTTCCTGTTCGCCCGCATCCATCGAGGCAAAACCGTCGCGGCGCAGAATCGCAAGGCCCGTACTCGCGCCCGCGTCGTTGTAGTTGCAGCCCGGGTAGCTCTTGCCGGCTCGACCGCTGACGTAGAAGTAGAGTTTGTCGCCGACCACGAGACAACAGCCGCCAACACTCTGCACGTTGCCCCAGTTCCAGTCGCGCATCTTTTCCGAGACAGGAATGAACGGTCGTCGGTCGGGCCGGTCCCAGTGAAACCCGTCGCGGCTGAAGCCGACGCAGATGGAGTTCTGCTTGGGGCGTCCAAGTTGGCCAAGCTCGATAGCTTTCGGCGTCTGTTTCGTGCCGCGATAATCGCCGCGCCAGACGCTGAACAGGCCGAGCAGCACGCTCTCGTACGCCGCACAGTCGAGATTGTAGAGTTGCGGCTGTGTGAGCAGGTCATCGCGTTTCCAGTCGGCGTTGTCGGAGGCGACCCAGACTGCAAACTCATCTTTGTGCTCGTTGCTGAAACGGAAGAAATCGAGCGTTTCCCAATAATGCCGGCTCCTTCCGCGCGCCGAGCCGCTGCGAATGCTGAACACCCATCGCCCACGGAACGGATTGTAGAAAAACGTGCTGCGGTCGCCGGTTTTCGCGCCAGCGGCCGCTTTGGTCCAGTGGATGCCGTCAGGTGACCGGAACAATGTGAAGTTACCGGAATACAGCGCCATCTTGAATCGCTGCTGCGAGTCCGTCGCGTTATGGTCGAGCCAGACAGTGCCGGAATCGCGTTTGCCTTTGAGGAGGATGTTCGTGTCCGGGAATACGTCGAGCTTCGGTTTCTTCCAGCGGATGCCGTCTTTGGAGGTCGCGTAGCAAGTTTGGCCGCCGCCGTGACCGGCGTAGTACCACATCTTGAAAAGCTTGTCTTTCGGGTCAAACCAGACGCCGTCGCTAAACGGCATCACCGCCGGTCCGCGTCCCGCCGATTCCCACGGCTGGTCCGGTTTCAGGATCGGATTGCCGGCGTAATATTCGGGCGCGTGAAACGTCCGCTTCAGCGTCGTGCTCTCAATGAGAAAATCATCCACAAACAACTGCCGTCCGACATCAATCGGAATGACCGCCGGCGGCGATGCGAGATACGGCAGCCTGACCGGGTCGCTTGGAAAATCCGCCAAGTGCGGCGGCCACACGTCGGGTAGGACGATGCCGTTGTAGAGTGTTTCGCCGGCGTTCAGGACGCAGGTAAATGCGACCATCGAGATCAGCGCTGTGAACTGTTTCATGTTAGTGCGGC
>CAZNOK010000178.1:0-10732 GCA_964574605.1 uncultured Verrucomicrobiota bacterium | reverse complement strand
CTTCGTGCTACTATTCTTCCGTGTCAAACGCCAATCCAACCGAGCGGTTCCTGAACCTGTTCGCGCAGAGCTGCGCCGACGGGACGTTCGTGCGGCTGATCTTGTCAAGCGAGCCAAAGGTGACGGTGCGCTTGGTCGAGTTGAAGGGCGTGCCGCACCTGTCGCTGACCTTTCACCACGCCACGAACGACGTGACGAAAAACATCCCCGCCAGCGATGCGGTCGCGTGGACGCGCCAACAACTTGCCGGCGGCGCGACCGCGCTGTTGTGCACGACAAAACGCGACTGGCAACTCACACCACACGGGTTGGTCGGTCACAAGCCGACGGTGACCACCGCGCCGCCGCGCGCGCACGACCGGCGGAAACGAACGTTCCTCGACGACACAGCGCAGGTTTGGCTGGACGCGCTCAGCTCGACACCGAAGAAACGCCAGCAGATTGAGCGGTATCTGGAGATTTTGTCGCACCTGCTCAAAGAGACGACGGTGACGAGCCTCGCCGACATGGGCTGCGGGAAAGGTTATCTCACGTTCGGCACGTGGCATTTGTTCCGGAAATGTTCCGGCTCGCCGGTGCGCATCATCGGTGTCGAGGCGCGGCCAGAATTGGTCGAAGCCTCAAATGCACTCGCGCGAAAAATCGGCGCGGAAGGATTGGAGTTTGTCGCCGGCACAATCCAATCGGTCGCGTTGCCGCCGCTCGACGCGCTCATCGCGCTTCATGCCTGCGACACAGCAACCGACGACGCAATTCGTCGCGGCATCGAGATGAAAGCGAAGCTGATCGTTGTCGCGCCATGCTGCCACAAGGAGGTGCGCCCGCAGTTGGCAAGGCCCGAGCCACTGGCGTCCGTGTTGAAACACGGCATCATGGCGGAACGGATGGCTGAGTGGGCGACGGACGGCCTGCGGGCGTTGCACCTCGAAGCGGCGGGATACCGGACGAAGCTCTTCGAGTTTGTGTCGAGCGAACATACGCCAAAGAACCTGATGATTGCCGCCATCCGTACCGGCAAACCGGAGCGACGGAAACAACTGGAGCGGTTCAAGGAGTTCTTCGGCATCAAGCACCATGCGCTCGATTGACTGGAAAGTCCTCGAACGGTTGCGAACCGGCTTCCTCGACGGTTCGGCGGGCACAGCCGACTACTGGCAGAGCGAGCGCGACCTTGAGAACTATGACCAGACGTTCGCGCAGCGCATCGGCTGGAAATGGGACTACGTGCTTGGCGAGTTGAAACACCGCGGTTGGTCGCCGCCGTCGGGCAGCGCGTTGGACTGGGGTTGCGGCACCGGCATTGCGAGCCGAAAGTTCTTGGAACATTTCACAGGCATCCGAAGGTTGTATTTGTGCGACCGCTCGCCGCTGGCGATGAAATTCGCGGCGCAACAGGCACACGACGTGGAGGTCTGGCAGGAATCGGCGCCCCCACGGTCGGTGGACGTCTTGCTGATCAGCCACGCGTTGACGGAACAACCGGAACCCTTCGCGCTGCCGTGCGATGCAAAAGCGGTCATCATCCTCGAGCCGGGCACATTCGAAGTTAGCCGACGATTGATCACGTTGCGAGAACGGTTGCGCGGCGAGTTTAACGTCGTGGCGCCGTGCACCCACCAACATGCGTGTGGGATGCTGGCGGCGGGCAATGAACGTCATTGGTGCCACCATTTTGCGTCGCCACCACCCGAAGTGTTCATGGATGGCGACTGGGCGCGGTTCGCGAAGCTGGCGGGGATTGATCTGCGGAGTTTGCCGGTGAGTTACTTGGCGTTGGATCGCCGTCCCGCGCAGTCAGGTGGAATGCGGCTCATCGGTCGGCCGCGCGTTTACAAGGCACACGCGCTTGCGCTTGGCTGCGATGGGAGTGGTGTACGGGAACGGCGCGTGGAGAAACGCGTGGAGCCGGAGTTGTACCGGAAATTGAAGAAGCGCACGGCGGATTCGCTTTGGCCGGAAACGAAAGCCCCCTGACGGCGAACCGGCAGGGGGCTTGGGTTGACTGAATTACGGTTATTTCGGCACGACGTTGGCGGCCTTTGGGCCTTTTGGCGAGTCGAGCAACTCGAACTCCACCGCCTGGCCTTCCTCCAAGTTCTTGAATCCATCACCACCGATGGATGAATAGTGCACAAACACATCCGGCCCGTTATCCTGCTGGATGAAGCCGAATCCTTTTTTCGTGTCGAACCATTTTACTTTGCCCTGTGGCATACTTCTGTTCTCCTTACTTCGTTGGTTTTACTTCTCCTCTGAAATGAAATTGCCGTTCCTCGTACTTCGGAACGGCGCTCCACTCCAAAGACATCGCGCGGCAGTATATGCACAAGCGATTTCTTGTCAAGAGCGACTACGATGTTTTGTTTGGCGCCCGCAACAGCAGCACTGGAACATCCACTTCGTGCCGCACTTTGTGCACCGCACTGCCGTACAACAAATCAGAGATGAACCGGTGCCCATGCGTCGTCATTGCGATCAAGTCGCACTTGCGTTCGTGTGCCAGCTTGACGATCTCCTCACCGGGATCGCCGAACCCGAGCACCGTCTCCACCTCGATCCCCTTGCCGCGCAGTTCCGTCGCCAGTTTCTCCAGATACAAACGGTCCTCGCGCACCTCTGGCGAATCGGCGTCCTCGCGGAAATACCGCGCCGCCCAGCCATCGGCCACATGAAACAAAATCAACTTCGCCCCGTTGCACATGGCCATCGGCACGACGTGTTTCAAGATGACCTCGTCATACTCGCTGCTCTCCACTGGCACCAAAATCGTCTTGTATAAACAACCTTTCATTTGCCTCCCAACCAGTTGCTGATCGTTTGCGTCAGCAACCACACATTTAACCCTATGATGACCGTCGCCACGACCCACGACAGCAGTTTCACCCATAATGGGTTCACGAACTCGCCCATCCGTTTCCGGCTGCACGTGAATTGCACCAACGGCACCACCGCGAATGGCAATTGCACGCTCAGGATCACCTGGCTCAGAATCAACAGGCGGTAACTCCCCTTCTCACCCTGCCACAAAATCACCAACACCGCCGGGATGATCGCTAGTGTCCGCGTCAACAACCGTCGCAGCCACGGCCTCAGCCGCAAGTGCAGGAAACCCTCCATCACGATCTGCCCCGCCAACGTCCCCGTCAGTGTCGAGCTTTGCCCTGAACAAATCAATGCCACCGCGAACACGGTCGCTGCCGCGCCGCCGAGCAACGGCGTCAGCGTCTTATACGCCTCGTCCAACGTCGTGATCACCACGCCGTTGCGAAAGAACACGGCCGCCGCCATGACAAGGATGGCAGTGTTCACGAAAAACGCCGCGTTCAACGCAAACACCGAGTCAATCAGATTGAACTTGTTCGCCTGCCGCAACCCTTCTGGCGTCCGCTCGACTTTGCGCGTCTGCACCAACGCTGAGTGCAAATACAAATTGTGCGGCATCACCGTCGCTCCGAGAATGCCCATCGCGATATACAAATCCGTCGGCCCGCCTGGTGCGTTGCTGCGACCCGTCAACTTCGGCACGAATCCCTTCAGCAACCCGCCCCAGTCCGGGTGCGACATGATGATTTCGATCAGATAACACGTCCCGATGGTCGCCACCAACGTCACCACCACCGCCTCGATCCAGCGCATCCCACGATGTTCCAGCAGCAGGATCACCACGACATCTAGCGCCATCAAACAGACCGCCCAAAGCAACGGCATTCCCGTCAACAAATGCACCCCGATCGCGCCACCCAACAATTCTGCCAAATCGCAGGCGGCGATTGCCACTTCGCAGAGCACCCACAAGAGAATCGTGAGCGGTCTCGGATAAAAATCACGGCAACACTGCGCCAAGTCGCGTCCCGTCACGATGCCAAGCCGTGCCGACAACGCCTGCAACAGCACCGCCATCAAGTTCGACACCAACAACACCCAGATCAGTTGATAGCCGAACCGCGCCCCACCCTCGATGTCCGTCGCCCAGTTCCCCGGATCCATGTATCCAACGCTGACAAGATAAGCCGGCCCGGAGAACGCCGCCATCTTGCGCCAGAAGCCGCGCTGTTTCGGCACCGCGACGGAGCCGTGCATTTCCGGAAGCGAACGAGATTCGGTGTCCTGCATCGTTGTTATCAATAGGTCATTCGGCACGCTTCTGCAACAGCAGTAAACTGCGAAGAAATCGAACGGGCGCATCTCGGCACTGCCACCATAGTGCCACGGCGTCGTTGTTGGTGTACCGACTTTAGTCGGTCCGGACCGCGTAAACGCGGGACACCAGCCTGTGGAACGTTGTGGTGACAGTGGCAGTGTCAAGATGCGCCCAAATCGAACTGCGGACGGAGGGACTCGAACCCTCACGGATTTCTCCACAGGCTCCTAAGACCTGCGCGTCTGCCAATTCCGCCACGTCCGCGTCGGTGCGCGAAACATATACAATCCTTCCCGGCTCTGCAATCTTTCCTTCGGTTGATTGATTGACATTCACTGTTGTCATGGTACGGTGCGCGGGCATGTCTCCCACGGAACCCTTGCGACGCACATCGCTTTACGCTGCCCACCTCGCGCTTGGCGCGAAGATGGTGCCGTTTGCTGGCTGGGAGATGCCCGTCTATTACACCAGCATCGTCGAGGAACACCATGCCGTCCGTCAGCGCGTCGGTCTCTTCGATGTGTCACACATGGGCGAACTCATCGTGTCGGGGCCCGACGCCGAGACGTTCCTCAACCGGATGTTGACCAACGACGTCTCGAAGACCGCCGCCGGACGCGCCCAGTACACGTTTCTCTGCAACGATGCCGGCGGCATCCGGGACGACCTTGTGCTCTATTGGCTGGAGCCGATGCGTTTCCTGTTGCTCGTCAACGCCGGCAATGTCGAAAATGATTTCGCATGGCTCCGCTTCTGCGCCTCTGGGTCCGTGACCGTCGAGAACCATCACAGCGAAATCGCCACTGTCTCCTTGCAGGGGCCGCTCGCCGCCAAACTCGTTCCCGCACCCGCCGCTACGCTCGGCCTTTTTCGCGTCGCGCCATTCAATGTCTGCGGCGTCCGATGCAGGGTCTCCCGCACCGGATACACCGGCGAGGACGGCTTCGAACTGCTCTGCGCCATCCCCGACGTGATGCGCTTGTGGAACGAGTTGCTCGCCGCCGGCGCGCCCTTCGGCATCCGGCCCTGCGGCCTCGGCGCGCGCGACACGCTTCGACTGGAGATGTGCTACCCGCTCCACGGCCAGGACATCACCGAAACGACCACGCCACTCGAAGCCGGGCTGAACCGGTTCGTGGCATTGGATAAACCGGACTTCATTGGCCGCGATGCCCTGCTCGCGCAGAAAGCGGCCGGCGTAACCCGCAAACTCGTCCCGTTCAAAATGACCGAGAAAGCGCCTCCACCGCGCCCGCATTACGCACTGATGGCGGAAGGCCGTCGCGTCGGCGAAGTCACCAGTGGCGCGCCGTCGCCATCGCTTGGCATTGGCATCGGAATGGGGTATGTAGAAACCGATTTCGCCGCGCCGGGAACCCAACTCGGCGTGGAGATTCGCGGCAAGACGTTCGCCGCCGTCGTCGAAACAAAACCGTTGTGGAAGAAAAACAAATGAGTGTTCCAACCAACCTTCGTTATACCAAGACGCACGAATGGCTTCGCATCGAGGGCGACGCCGCTGTCGTCGGCATCACCGACCACGCCCAGAAAGAATTGACCGACATCGTCTATGTCGAGCCGCCGCAAGTCGGCGACAACGTCGAAGCCGGCAAGGAATGCGCCGTCGTCGAGAGCGTCAAGGCCGCCAGCGACATTTACGCGCCCGTCACCGGCGAAGTCGTCGCGGCCAACACCGCGCTCGCCGACCACCCCGAACTCGTCAACGAAGACCCTTACGGGCAAGGCTGGCTTTTCAAGATCAGGATGAGCGACCCGGCACAGGTGGACGAACTGCTTCCGCCCGACGAATACGCCAACCACGCCGGCGAATGACAGACACGCAGGAAATGCTCCGCGTCGTCGGCTACTCGTCGCTTGATGCGATGGCTGACGCCGTTGTTCCGGAAATGTTCCGGCTGCGTCGTCCCTTGAATTTGCCCGCAGCACGCACCGAACAGGAAGCGTTGGCCGACCTCCGCGCGATAATGTCGCGCAACAAACTCACACGCTCATTCCTCGGACGCGGCTATTACGGCTGTTACATGCCGCCCGTGATCCAGCGCAACATTCTCGAAAACCCCGGCTGGTACACCGCCTACACGCCGTACCAAGCCGAAATCTCGCAAGGCCGCCTCGAAGCGTTGCTCAACTTCCAAACGATGGTCTGCGACCTGACGGCGATGGAGATCGCCAATGCATCGTTGCTCGACGAAGCGACTGCCGCCGCCGAGGCGATGACGATGTGCCACCGGCTCGACGGTAGTGGACGCAACACCTTCGTCGTTTCGCCGGATTGTCACCCACAAACCATCGCTGTCCTCCGAACTCGCGCCGAGCCGCACGGCATCACAATCGGAACCGAACTGACGCCGGATACTTTTGGCATCTTGCTGCAGTATCCGACGACCGACGGTGTCATCCGTGATTACGCGCCGCTTATCGGGCGCGCACACGAACAGAAAACGCTCGTCGTTGTCGCCACCGACTTGCTCGCATTGACACTCATCAAGCCCCCCGGCGAGTTTGGCGCCGACATCGTCCTTGGCAACTCACAACGCTTCGGTCTGCCAATGGGCTACGGCGGACCGCATGCGGCGTTTTTTGCCACACGCGACGAGTTCAAACGCCAGATGCCGGGCCGCCTGATCGGCGTGTCGAAGGACGCGCAAGGACGGCTGGCATTGCGGATGGCGTTGCAGACCCGCGAGCAACACATCCGCCGCGAAAAAGCCACCAGCAACATCTGCACGTCGCAGGTCTTGCTCGCCGTGCTCGCCTCAATGTATGCCGTCTGGCACGGCCCCGACGGGCTGCGTCGCATCGCCGAGCGCATTCACCGGCTCGCCTGCCGGCTCGCGCAAACTAACGAACCGTTCTTCGACACCGTCCGCGTCGGTGACCGGGTCGTCGCGCTCGACGAGACGACAACCGACGCCGATGTGAACAGACTGTTGGAGGGTCGCGCTCCGTCGCGACCGTCGTCGTTGGGCTTCTTTGCCCGCACAACTCCCTTCCTGACGCACGAAGTCTTCAATCGTTACCACACCGAGCACGAGATGCTCCGGTACATTCACCATCTCGAATCGAAAGACCTCGCGCTGAACACCGCGATGATCCCACTCGGTTCCTGCACGATGAAATTGACGCCGACAGCGGCGATGTTGCCGTTGTCGTGGCCGGAGGTGAACGGACTCCACCCATTCGCGCCCCGCGACGAAGCGACGGGCTACCACGCGATGTTCCGTCAACTCGGAGCGTGGCTTGCGGAGATCACCGGCTTCGCCGAGGTGTCGTTGCAGCCGAACGCCGGATCGCAGGGTGAGTACACGGGACTGTTGACCATTCGCGCCTACCACAAACAACGCGGCGAGCCGCACCGCAACGTTTGCCTGATTCCCGTCTCCGCACACGGCACGAATCCGGCCAGCGCGGTGATGGCCGGATTCAAAGTCCTGCCCGTTGCCTGCGACGCGCAGGGCAACGTGGACGTCAATGACCTTGCTGCGAAGGCGACTCAGCATGCGACCAATCTCGGCGCCTTGATGGTGACGTATCCCTCGACGCACGGCGTGTTCGAGGAACGGATTCAAGAGATTTGCGCCCTCATTCACCAGCACGGCGGCCAAGTGTATATGGACGGCGCAAACATGAATGCCCAAGTCGGACTCTGCCGCCCCGGTGACATCGGCGCCGACGTGTGTCATTTGAACCTGCACAAGACATTCGCAATCCCGCACGGCGGCGGCGGCCCCGGCGTCGGGCCGATCTGCGTGGCAAAACATTTGGCGGAGTTCATTCCACAGCATGTCTCGGCAGCGCCGTTCGGTAGCGCGAGCGTGTTGACGATCTCGTGGATGTACATCGCATTGAACGGCGCGGCAGGCCTGACGGAAGCAACGAAGACGGCGATCCTGAATGCAAACTACGTCGCCAAGCGGCTCGCGCCGTGCGTGCCGACGCTCTACAAGGGCGCACGCGCTCTCGTGGCGCACGAATGCATTCTGGATTTGCGCGAATGGAAGACACGCGCGGGAATCGAACCGGAAGATGTCGCGAAACGGTTGATGGATTTCGGGTTTCACGCGCCGACGATGAGTTGGCCGGTGCCCGGAACGTTGATGGTGGAGCCGACCGAAAGCGAGTCGAAGGCGGAACTGGATCGCTTTTGTGACGCGATGATCGCGATCCACGGCGAGATGGAAGCCATCGCCGCCGGCAAGGTGCCGCGCGACAACAATCCGTTGAAGAATGCGCCACACACGGCACAGGTTTGTTGCGCCGATAAATGGGACCGCCCCTACTCTCGCGAGCAGGCGGCCTTCCCGACACCGTGGACGCGCGAGCACAAGTTCTGGCCCGCCGTCGGCCGCGTGGACAACGTCTATGGCGACCGCAACATCTTCTGCACCTGCGGACCTGTTGCCTGAGCGCTGAGCCTTGCCAAACGGCCCGCTTTCCGCTAAGTTCGCGCCCGCTTCCCATGAACCACATCACGCGAGCCAAAGCCGTCTTTGACGCCGAGATCGCGGGCTTGCGCGCCACGCGCGCGCGGCTCGACGATCAGTTCGTGGCTGCCGTCGAGCTTGTCGTCCGTTGCCTCCGCAACCGCGGCAAACTCATCGTCACCGGCATCGGCAAATCCGGCAACCTCGCCCACAAAATCGCCGCCACGCTCACCAGCACCGGCTCCACCAGCGTCGTTCTCGATTCCGTCAACGCGCTTCACGGCGACCTCGGTCTCCTCAGCGACGGCGATGTCGTCCTCGCGCTGAGTTACTCCGGCGAGACCGAAGAACTCCTTCGCATCCTCCCCGCGCTCAAACGATTTGACGTGAAACTCATCGCGATGACAGCGCACCCGAAATCCAGTCTCGGCCGCCACAGCGACGCCATCCTCAACGCCCAAGTCCCGAAAGAAGCCTGCCCGTTCAACCTCGCCCCGACCTCCAGCACCACCGCGATGCTCGCGATGGGCGACGCGCTCGCGATGTGCGTCCTCGACGCGCGCGGCTTCAAGAAATCCGATTACGCCCGACTTCATCCCGCCGGCGCCATCGGCAGCGCGATGCTCGTTCAGATCAAGGACATCATGCGCACCGGCGACCGCAACCCGGTCATCTCCGAGCGCGCCACCGTCAAAGACGCCCTCCTCGCCATGACTGCCGCCAAGTCCGGCACCATCAGTGTCACCGACGCGCGCGGCAAACTCGCCGGTGTCTTCACCGACGGCGATTTCCGACGCCACATGTCGCGCGACCCCGCCGCGCTCGACGCGCCCGTCGGTGCCGTCATGACGCGCAGCCCGATTTGCATCCGCCACGACGCCCTTGCCGTCGAGGCACTGAAGATTTTCCAGCAACGCCAGATTGACGATCTTGTTGTCGTTGATGAAAAGAAACGACCTGTCGGCATTGTGGACTCGCAGGACCTGCCGAAACTCAAACTCATGTAATCAAAAAGGAAAAAACCCATGCCCTCAGCCAATGACATGCGAAAAGGAATGGCCATCAAATACAACGGCGACGTCAACGTCGTTCTCGACATGCAACACCGCACGCCCGGCAACCTCCGCGCCTTCGTGCAGGCCACGTTGCGCAGCCTCAAGACCGGCAAAAGCTCCGTGGTCCGCTTCGCCTCGACCGAGCCGCTTGAAGTCGTCAGCATGACCACGCGGCGCGTCGAATACAGCTACAAAGACCAAGTCGGCTACCACTTCATTGATCCTGAAACCTACGAAGACGTCATCCTCCACGAAGACTTTGTCGGCGAGAACGCCAAGTTCCTCACCGAGAATCTCTCCTGCGTTCTCATGGAAATCGAAGGGAAAGCCGCCGAAATCGAACTGCCGCCCGTCGTCGAGTTGAACGTGCTCGAAGCCCCGCCCGGCGTCCGGGGCGACACCGCGACCAACGTCACCAAGCCCGCGAAAGTGGAAGGCGATTTTGAAGTCGGCGTCCCCCTCTTCATCGAGGCGGGTGACAAGATTCGCGTTGACACCCGCACCGGCAAATACGTCAGCCGCGCGTGAGAAGATGTTCCGGTTTTGTTCCGGTAGCATCGACGCGATGTGGAAGAAGCTGGAAATCCATCCGTGGATGAGTATGATGTTGCCATGACCACCGCCACATTGCCGTTGAAGAAGATGTCGCTTCGCCAGAAGCTCTCCGTGATGGAATCGTTGTGGGAAGAATTATCGCGCACTCCGGAATCACTCCCCTCGCCCACATGGCACAAAGACATCCTCGACGAGCGTCGAAACCGCGTCGCCCGCGGTGAGGCGAAGTTTGTGGATTGGGAAACAGCCAAGTCGCGCATCCGCAGAAAAGTCTCGTGAGAGTCGAAATCCTCGACGAAGCACAGGAGGACTTGATCGGAGGCTTTCACTTCTACGAAAGCCAAGAACCCGGCCTCGGCACATACTTCCTCGACTCCCTGTTTTCGGACATTGATTCGTTGTCGCTCTACGCTGGCATTCATCAAGTCGTGTACGGCTACCACCGTTGCCTCGCCAAGCGTTTCCCATTCGCGGTTTATTAAACTGGAAGAAGGCACAGCGGCGACACCATTTGCCCCGGCGAAAACGTTGGAGTT
>CAZNOK010000177.1:0-10801 GCA_964574605.1 uncultured Verrucomicrobiota bacterium | reverse complement strand
GCGACGTAGTCTTCTCGACAAGCCGCGCCGGGCTTTTCGAATCGGCGCGGGCACGATGGGTCAGCGGATTGCGCCCCGTCCTCCAATCGCCCGCTGACTGGTTGATGAAACGCATCGTCATCGGTTCTCACGACCCAAACGAAACCATCTCGCTCCACGAACCGGTGCTCATCGGACACAAACCAACATGAAAAACATCATCCTCCGCGACACCACGCTGCGCGAAGGCGTCCAGATTCCCGGCTCCCGCGTGTCGGACGCCGACAAACAACGCTTCGTCAAACTGCTCGACGAACTTGGCGTGCCCGAGATCGAGATCGGCCTGCCTGATGGCGTCACCGCCTGCGCCGACCTCTCGCGTTTCATCCGCCAGCGCGGCCTCCGCATCAAACCGACCGGCCTCGTGCCGTGTTACGGTTCGCGCTGGCGACAGCAAATTGACCTCGCCGCCGATTGCGGGCTGCGGATTGACGTTCTCGTGCCCACGTCCGACTGCCTGCTGCGCAACGCCGAGCATTACCGGATGACTGCCGACCAGATTGTGCCGCGCCTCACGGAACTCATCGCCTATGCGAGAAGCCGTGGTGTGCCCGCCGGCGCGGCGCTGATGGACGCCAGCCGCGCACCGCGCGAGCGTCTTCTCGGCATCGTCGTCAAGCTCGACGCCGAGCGCTTCGTCATCTACGATTCCGTCGGCACGATATTGCCGTGGCGGATGAGCGCGCTGATCAAAGAAGTCCGTCAAGCCACGAAGATTCCGATTCTCGTCCACTGCCACAACGACCACGGCATGGCGACAGCCAACACGCTCGCCGCGCTCGACGCCGGCGCGATGGCGGCGGACGTCGCCGTCAACGGCCTCGGCGGTCGCGCGGGCAACGCGGCGCTGGAAGAAGTCGTGATGGCGCTTGAACAACTCTGCGGTTACACGACCGGCGTGGACACCAAACGGCTGCGCGAGTTGTCGGCGTTTGTCGAGAAGATGACGGGCATCACAAACTCGCCGTTGAAACCGATTGTCGGGCGCTACTGTTTCGCGCACGCGCCGGTCATGCACGTCCGCTGCATCGCCGGCGGCAACCCGGACGCGTTCGAGCCGTTCGACCCGCAACGGGTCGGCGCGGAACGCACGTACGGATTTGGCCTGCCGGTGGATTATGCTGGCGCGCTCGAACCGTTTCTGCGAAAAAGCGGCGTCACGCTGTCTCCCGAACAAATCCGGAACTTGCTGGACAAACTGCGAAGCAAGCCCGATTGGAGTGAGGCGCAGATTTTGAAATTGATTCATGAAGTTCACGGTTGACGAACGATATCCTGCTGACCGCAGCGTCGCGCTGCGGTACGCGCCGGCGTTGTTGGACGGTGTGGAGTTGCTGCCGATTTCCCGACGGGAGGGTATCCGCTTTCTCAGTCTCGGTGCCTGGCGCGGCGTTGACCTCAAGCTGCTCGACGAGTCGTCGCTGATGGCCAGCGGCACCTACAAAAGCCTCGACGGCTGTCTTTCGACCGCGTTGTGCCAAAAGGAAGGTATCCGGCGAGTCGTGTTTTCTTCCGGCGCCAACGCCGGGGCGGCGCTGAGTTTGTACGGCGCGGCCACTGGTCTCGAATCGTTTTTCTTCTGTCCCGCCGGCAACCTCAACAAACTCGATGGCGCGGTCTTCGAGCGGCCCGGCGCGCACCTGATCGCCGTCGAAGGGTCCGACCGCCGGGTCAAAGAGGCGGCGAAGTTGATGGCGGAACGGCTCGGGGTCCCGGTGATCCCGAAACTGGAGTGGCGGATGTTGTCAGCCGGTTGTCGCGGGATGTTTCTGGCGGAGCAAATCCTGCGGGGACAACGGTTTGATTGGCTGGCTCAATCAGTCTGCGCCGGGTATGGGCCGCTTGGCATTTACAGCGTGTTCGAGCAGTTGGCGGTGACGCACGCTCCGAAGTTTCTCGCCGTCCAACAGGGCGGCCTCTGTCCGATTGTCCACGCGTGGGAACAACACCGCGACGCGTTGCCGCCGTTGACCGACACCGGGTGGCGCGAGAAGCCCATCGAGCCGGCGCTGTACAACGTTTATCCCGACCAGACGTATCCGGAGCTTTACCGGATCCTCCAACAATGGGGCGGCGACATGTTGGCGGTTCACCAAGCTGAGTTCGACGAGTTCGGGGGCGAGTTTCTCGGCCGCGTCGAGCGTGCCGGGGTGAAGTTGACGCGCGTGAACGGCGAGATCGTCGAACGGGCTGGGTTGCTGGCCGGCGCTGGAGCGCTGAAGGCGATTGCGGAAGGCCGCATTCCGCAAGGCGCGACGGTGTTGTGCGCATTGACCGGCGGCGCCGGGCCGGCGCCATCCAAGCCGGCGGTGCCGGAACGCTGGATCAAGCTGAGCGACGAGGTATGAAGAAGTGCGTTCTGCTTGTGTATCCGCACGTCAGCGCGGGCTGGCAGGTCCAGCCCACGGCGGCAATTCCGACGGGTCTTCTTTGTCTGGCTCCGCCCCTCATCAGTGAAGGATATGATGTCAAGATCATTGACCTGAGAGTGGAACCGGATTGGCGCTCTGTCCTGCAACAGGAGCTTGAGAAGCATCCGATCTGCGTTGGCGTCTCCTCGATGACGGGGCCGCAACTTCGACATGCGTTGGAGGTTTCCAGAATCGTCAGGGAACATAACCATTCGCCCGTGGTCTGGGGCGGAACGCACGCCAGTCTCCTGCCGGCTCAAACCCTCGATAACGGGAACATTGATATTATTGTCCAAGGAGAAGGTGAGGAGACTTTTCTGGAACTCGTTCAGGCTCTCGATGGCAAACGGCCCCTGAGCACAGTCAGGGGGATCTGGTATAAAGAGAATGCCGAGACGAAGAACACCGGCGCGCGGCCACTGATTGATCTCAACAAGCAGCCGCCGGTGCCATACCACCTGATTGACTTGAAGAAGTTTGCCAGGAAGATGTATGGCGTCGAGCATCTGGACTTCTTTACGAGCCGGGGTTGCCCCTATCAATGCACGTTCTGCTACAACGTCACGTTTCACAATAAACGATGGCGGCCAATGGACCCGGACCTCGTGGTGCAGCGGCTCAAAGACCTCGTGCAGACATATCAGGTAAGAGGACTATACTTCAACGACAGCAACTTCTTCGTGGACCTTAACCGGGGGCGGAAGATCTTGGAGGGAATGATACGGGAGAACTTGAATGTCCTCATCTCGCGAATCAACATTGATTTTCACAGTATCATCAAGATGAGCGAAGAGGACTTTGTCTTGCTCCAGAGGGCTGGTTGCAAACGTTTTCCCGTCTCCATTGAGTCCGGCTCCGAACGAATTCGAACCTTGCTCAAGAAACCCATTGACGTTCCGCGGATTCTCGAAATAAACAGGTTCCTGACGAGATTCGACATGGTTCCTTCCTACTCATTCATGATGGGGTTTCCCACGGAAACGCGAGACGAACTCCACGAATCCGTCGCGCTGGCTTTCAGGCTCCTCGATGAAAACCCCAAGGCGGAGACTTCCTTCAACATCTACACTCCTTTCCCCGGCACGGAACTCTTTGACCTGACCGTCGCCCACGGACTGCGCCCGCCGCAACGGCTGGAAGATTGGGGGGCTTTCACGTATCGGAACCTTACGCAAGGGGCTCCGTGGTTATCGGCGGAAATGCGCCGGCTCGTGGAGATGCTGGACTTCTGCAATTTCTTTGTGGGGAAAAAGACTTTCCACGAATCTTTCGCCGCGACCAATCCTCTGGGCGCGGCACTCACCGCGGTTTATGCTCCCGTGGCGCAACAACGAATGCGGCATTTCTGGAGTCGGTTCCCGGTGGAGATCAAACTCGCAAAACGCTTGAAACTTTATGCCAGACAAGACTGACGATTCAGGAAACCATGCGCATTGACGCTTCAACGCTCGACCGGCAGGCATCGCACGAATTGCTGAAGGGCTGCGTCGCGCCGCGCCCGATTGCGTGGATTTCGACGCTGAGTGCCGACGGCGTCGCGAACGCCGCGCCGTACAGTTGTTTCACGTTCGTGGCGCTGGTGCCGCTAATGGTTTGTTTCTCGGTCGAGCCGAAGCCCGACGGCGCGAAAAAAGACACGCTCCGCAATGCTGAGTTCACCGGTGATTTTGTCGTGAACCTTGTCCCGGAAGAATTGGCGAAGGCAATGAACGCGACGGCGGAAGATTTTCCGCCGGAGGTCAGCGAGATCGCAAAGGTCGGGCTGACGGCGGCGGCCAGCGAGAAGATTCGCGCGCCGCGCATTGCGGAGTCGCCGGTGAATCTGGAGTGCCAAGTGACGCAAGTCGTCGAGGTGGGACGGAACAGCCTTGTGATCGGCAAGGTGTTGGTCGTACACGTGCGGGATGATTTGTGGCGGGACGGCACGATTGACGTGGCGCGTCTGCGTCCGGTGGCCCGGCTGGCGGGCAACGAGTATTGCCGGCTCGGCGAGACGTTCGAACTGGATCGTCCGTGGCTGCGCGAGGCAAAATAGGAATGGCGACACTCTTACAAAAATACCGGTTGCTAAAGGGACTGTGCGCGGGTGATCTCGCCTTCACAGGCCCCTTCTATGTGACCATTGATCTCACGCGCCGGTGCAATCTGCGTTGTTTGGGGTGCCGGTTCCATTCGCCGGAAATCGGCGAGGCGTTTCCCGGTAACATGGGCATCACGGATTTGCCGGTGGATTTGGCAGAAGGACTGTTTGCCGACATCTCCGCGCTCGGCACCCGGCAGTTGTTCATGGTGGCGGACGGCGAGCCGTTTCTGCACCCGCGAATCTTCGAGATCATCCGCCTGGCCAAGAAGCACGGCCTGTGCGCGACGATCACGACCAACGGCACGCTGATCAATGAGTCGCGGGCGCGGCGGGTCATTGATTCGGGTTTGGACTGCATCCACGTCAGCCTCTGGGCGAGTTCTTACGAAACCTACCCGCAGCACTACCCCGGCACCGACCCGTCCAACTTCCACCGGGTCATTGACGGACTCAAGATTCTGTCATCGCTGAAAGCAGAAACAGGCGCGCGAACCCCTCACATCACACTGCTCAACCCGATTGATCGCTTCAACTACCGCGACGTGGACAAGATGGTGCTTCTGGCCACGGAAACCGGCTGCAACGGAATGGGGTTCACCCCCTTCAAGACGATCCGCGGAACGCTGGATCACTACGCCTTGTCGGCGCAGGAACAGTTGGATTTCCAACGTTACATGATGGCGTTGACGAAACGGCTTGAATCGTTGGGGTTCAGCCACAACATCAATCGGTATCTGGCGCGTTCGAACTACCACACGTTCAGCCAGAACCTGCCCTGTTACGTTTGCTGGTTTCATTCCCGCGTCAAGGTGGACGGCGCGGTCCTGCCTTGCGGCAGGTCCACGGTCACGCTGGGCAACTTGAGAAACACGCGGTTCGCGGACATCTGGAACAGCGAGGCGTACCGCACAGAACGCCTCAAGAGACTGGCGCCCGATAGTTGCCGGTACTTGGACGAGACAGCCGATTGTCAGGTTTGTAGTTATGTGACCGACAACCAGAAGATTCACAGGATCTTCAAGCACGCGTTGCCGCTGCGGCGGCGATTCGGAGGGAGAAAGTGACACCTCACATTCTCCTCTTCAACCCGGCAGCGTTGAGTGGCTGGCAGCCCTCCCCGCGCATGGAGCTTCCGCTCAGCTTGCTGTGCCCGGCGACACCGGTTGACCGCGCAGGATACCGCGTCACGATCGTTGACCAGTCCGTCAATCGGGATTGGCGGCGTGAGTTGGAGGAGGCGCTGAAAACGAAACCACTTTGTTTCGGCGTGACCTGCATGACCGGTCCGCAGATATTTCACGCACTCGCCGTGTGCAAACTCGTCCGCGAGCGGCAACCCGATGCGCCCATCGTCTGGGGCGGCATCCACGGGAGCATCCTGTCGCAGCAGACGCTTCAAAACCCATACGTGGACATCGTCGTCGTGGGTGAGGGCGAGGCGACGTTCATCGAGCTGGTCAGGGCCTTGGAGTCCGGCGCGCCGCTGGCGCAGGTCAAGGGCATCGCGTTTCGCGAAAACGGCCGGGTCACGTTCACAGGAACACGTGAGTTTGTTGACATGGACGCGCAGCCGCCGCTGGCCTATCATCTCGTGGACGTGAGTCGGTATCGCCGCCGGCTGTTCGGCGTTGACCATGTGGCCTTCAACTCGAGTCGCGGCTGTGCGTTCGACTGCGCCTTCTGTTGGGACCCGGTGATGCACCAGCGGCGGTTTCGGGCTATGCGGCCTGAAACCGTTTTGGATCAGTTGCAGCGATTGATGCACGACTACGGTCTCCACGGGTTCTGGTTCAACGACGACAATTTTTTCACCGACCCGAGACGAAGCGAGGAGATCTTTTTGGCGATTGTCCGGGCCGGACTCAACATTACCATCGGCAAGCTTCACGTCCGGGCAGATGCCCTTTGCCGGATGAACACGGAGTCTTTGGACCTCATGGCTCGGGCCGGGGTCAGGACCCTTACCATGGGCGTCGAGTCCGGCAGCCCGCGGTTGCTCGAACTCATCAACAAACGGATCAGTGTTGACCAAGTCGTCGAGGCGAATCGTCGGCTTCTCCGCCACGGCATCACCCCCTCTTACACGTTCATGATGGGATTGCCCGATGAGACGCCGGACGAGCTGGCCCAGACTGTTCGCTTGGCCCTCCAACTCACCGACGAGAATCCGGGCGCGCGATGGGGCTTCAACGTCTATACGCCGTATCCGGGAACCGAACTCTACAACCTGCTGGTGGCCAAGTACGGGTTCAAGCCGCCGGGCCGGCTTGAGGAATGGGGAGAGTACAACTACCGAGATGTGCGCGAAGATGCTTCGTGGGTCCCGAAGGAGACGAAGCGGCTGATCCGCGCACTGGATTTCCCGCTCATGTGCAATGCGCAAGCCAAGGCGATGGCATCATACAAAAGAATCAACCCTATCGTCGCGCTCTCGATGCGGGTTTATGGGCCACTCGCACGGTACCGCATCCGGCATCTTGATGCGCGGTTCCCCATCGAAACAAAACTGGTCAAGTCGTTGGGACTGTTTGCGAGGAGGAAGTAGGTGGGAACGATGAAAGTCGTCCTGTTCAACCCGGCTCCGCGCCTCGGATTCCAAGCCCACCGACGGGTCGAGTTGCCGTTGAACCTGCTCCACCCGGCCACGCCGTTGGTGCACGCAGGATTCCAAGTGAAGATCGTTGACCAGTTCGCGGACCCCGACTGGGAACAGAAGTTTCAGGATGCGTTGCGTGAGAAGCCGGTCTGTTTCGGCGTCTCGTGCATGACGGGGCCGCAGATCATCCGCGCCCTCGCCGCGTGCAAGGCAGTGAAGCAGTGCTATCCCGACGTGCCGACCGTCTGGGGCGGCATTCATCCGACCATCCTGCCGGAGCAGACGTTGCAGCACCCTTTGGTGGACGTCGTCGTGATCGGCGAAGGCGAAGCCACGCTGCTGGAACTTGTCAAAGCCCTCGTCAATGGCGAACCGCTCGGCGGGGTTGCCGGGATCGGCTACCGCGAGAACGGCAGCATCCGACTGACGGAGCCTCGCCCCTTCGTGGACCTCAACGCCCAGCCGCCGCTGGCCTACGATCTGGTGGACATCAACCTCTACCGGCGAAGGATTTTCAAGTCAGACCATGTGAGTTTCTGTTCGAGTCGCGGCTGCCCGTTCCGATGCGGGTTCTGCTACGACAACCTGGTGCACAAACGAAAGTGGCGGGCCATGCAGCCAGAGCGGGTGGTCGAGGAATTGAAACGGCTCACCCGCGACTACGGCATCCACGGATTCAATTTCACCGACGACAACCTCTTCACCAACCTCGACCACGCGCACCGGCTCATGGAAGCGATCGTGCGCGCCGACATCAAAATCAGGATTGGCAAGCTCCATGTCCGCATTGATTCGATCCGTCGAATGGACAACGACTTTCTCGATCTGCTCGAGCGCGTCGGCGTCGAGCGGTTGACCACCGGCGTCGAATCCGCCAACCAACGGGTTCTCGATCTCATTGAGAAGAACCTCCAAGTCGAGCACGTTCTGGAGGTTTCCCGCAGATTCATTGGCCGGCCGATTCTTCCCTTGTACCTGTTCATGATGGGGCTGCCCACCGAAACGCCGGAGGAGTTGACGGAAAGCGTGCGGCTGGCCGAAGAACTTCTTCGCGAGAACCCCAAAGCGGCGAAGAGTTTCAATATCTACACGCCCTATCCGGGGACCGCGTTGTATCGGCTCGCCGTCGAGATGGGTCTGAAAGAACCGCAACGGCTGGAAGACTGGTCGCACCTGACCTACCGGCACGTCGCCAAGGACGCCCCGTGGATGGTGCCCGGCACCAAGAAACTCGTCTCGGGACTCGATTTCCCCTTGATGTTCCTCGGCACCAACTTCCAGTTCAAGAAGACCCATCCCATCGTCAAGGCGCTGGGCACGCTCTACCTTCCCGTGGCGCGCTACCGCGTCCGGAACATGGATGCCCGGTTCCCCATCGAGACCAAGGTCGTCAGGGCGCTCGGCCTGTTTGGCCGCGAGGACTAGCCGGATGGAAATCATCACCGTCACACGCGGCAACGAACTGCTTGGCTACGTTGCGATTGACTCGACCATGGACGGCCGCTGCTGCGGCGGACTGCGGATGTTGCCCGACGTGAACGAGGCGGAGATCGCCGGGCTGGCCCGCGCCATGACGTTGAAATACGGTTTTCTCGGCCTGCCACAAGGCGGCGCGAAAGCCGGCGTCCGCGGCGATCCCGAAGCGCCGCCCGAAGTCCGTCGCGAACGGCTGCTCGCGTTCGGACGCGAGATCGCGCCGATGCTGTGCAGCCGCCGCTATGCGCCGCACCCGGACATGGGCACCAACAACACTGACATCCGCGAACTCCTGCAAAGCGTGGGCGTCAAAGTGAAGCACCGTGAACTGCGCGTCAAGGATTCCGGCTACTACACCGCGCTGACTGTGATGGCCGGCGTGAAACAAGGCGCGCGACACATCGGCCTCGATCTCTCCTGCGCCAGCGTCGCCATCGAAGGTTTCGGCAAAGTCGGCGGCGCGCTCGGCGGCCTGCTCGCAGCGGCGCAGATTCGCGTCGTCGCCGTCTCCACCTCGCGTGGTGCGCTCTACAACCCGCGCGGCCTCGACATGAAACAGTTGTGCGCCGAAACCGGCAGCAGCTTCGTCGAGCGATACCGCGACGCCGAACATCTCGACCGCGCCGCGCTGCTCGAACTGCCCGTGGACGTGCTCTGCCCGTGCGCCCGTCACGACAGCATCCACGCCGGCAACGCATCGCGCATCGCGGCGAAACTGATTTCGCCGGGCGCGAACAACCCGGTCACGCCGGAGGCGGAGCGGATGTTGCGCGAGCGGTCAGTGTTGTGCCTGCCGGATTTCGTGACGAACAGCGGCGGCGTGCTGGGCGGAACGATGGAGTTTGCGATGCAGCCGCGCGACGTCATCGAGCGGTTCGTTGACCAACAGATCGGCGCGCGCATCGCTCGCTTGCTGGGGCAATCAACGCCGCCGCGTGAACTGGCCGAGCGCGACGCGCGCGCGCGGTTCGCCGCGATGCACCAGGCTGCGGAGCATCCGACGTTGAAGGGGCGGTTGATGGAGGTCGGGCTGGAATGTCACCGTCGCGGCTGGGTGCCGGGCGCGTTGATTCGGAAATTGTCGTTGTCGTATTTCGAGAAACGCGTGTGAATCAAGTCAGTTCCAACGAAGGACAGCGCACGCTGAGCGGCACGGTCCGGTTGTTCTTCGCCGAGTTGCTGATTGTGCCGTCGGGATTGGTGACGATGGTGGTGTTGACGCGGCGGCTCGGCGCGGAAGGCTACGGCTTGTTCACGCTGGCAACCGCGCTGATCGTGTGGATCGAATGGACGATCACCTCGATGTTCGCGCGCGCGACCCTCAAATGCGTCGGCGATGTCACCGACTGGCGGCCGGTCGGCACGATGGTGGTCCGACTGCATTTGTGCATCAGCACTTCGTGCGCGCTGTTGCTGGTGGCGCTGGCCGGGCCTATCGCGGCGATGCTGGGCGAGCCGTCGCTGGCCGGGTATCTGCGGTTGTACGCGATTGATATTCCGATCTTCAGCCTCGCGCACGCGCACCGCAGCATCCTCATCGGCTCGGGCGGATTCCGTCAACGGGCATGGCTGAGCGCGGGACGTTGGACGGCGCGGCTGGCGCTGATCGTCGCGCTGGTCGGGTTGGCGGGCTTCTCCATCAACGGCGCGATCATCGCCACAATTGGCACGTCGCTCGCCGAACTGGCGTTGGGCCGGTGTTTCATCAAGCCGTCGTTGTTTGGCCCGACGGATTTCCCGGCGCGCCGGTTGTGGGAAGCGGTGGCGCCATTGTTCTTCGGCGGGTTGGCGGTGCGGTTGTTCGACAAGCTGGATCTGCTCATGTTGAAACTGCTGAACCAACCCACGGCGCTCGCCGGTCTGTATGGCGCGGCGCAGACCCTGACGATGGTGGTGGGGATTTTCGCGGTGTCGTTCTCGCCGCTGCTGCTTTCGACCCTGACGCGGTTGCTGCGCGACGGCCACGAGCAACACGCCCGGCTGATGGCGCGCGACGCGGTGCGGCTGGTGCTGCTGCTGTTGCCGCTGGCGGGATTGGCCTCAGGCGCGGCCGGCGAAATTGTGCGGCTGATCTCGGGACCGAAGTTCGCCGGAGCCGGCCCGTTGTTGGCGGTGTTGATTTTCGAGGCGGTGGCGGGAATGCTGTTGTCGGTGTCCAACGGAATCCTGACGGCAGCGGGAAAGGCGAAGTGGACC
>CAZNOK010000176.1:0-10821 GCA_964574605.1 uncultured Verrucomicrobiota bacterium | reverse complement strand
CCTCCCACATTAACGCCCTGCGCGACCACAGCAATGTGGAGCAGGTTTGCAACCTGCTCCACATTGATCGGTTGCCCAACACTTTGAACTACACCCGTTCCATCTCTGCCGCTTGCAGTACGTCACGATTTGTGTTGAACTCCTCTCCCATGAAACAGTCTTTCGTTGCTGCGGTATCACTGCTCGGCATAGTCTGCGCAGCGAGTACCTTTGCTGAAACCTATTATGTGTCCACTACCGGGAACGACAGCAACGATGGTCGCTCATTGCAATCACCGTGGCAGACGCTCAGCAAGGTCAACACCGCCCCACTCCAACCCGGCGACAAGGTGATGTTCAAACGCGGCGATGTTTGGCGCGGCACACTTCGTCCACAAAGCGGCAAGGACGGCGCGCCCATCATCTACGGCACTTATGACGAAGGTGAGAGACCGCGTCTGCTCGGCTCCGTCAATCGCAACAATCCACAGGACTGGCAACATGAAGGCGGCAATATCTGGTCAACGCCCAAGCTGGCTTTTACGGAACTTGATTCACAGCCGAACTTCGCGCCGGCCCCGTGGTCGCTTCACACGGAAGGCGGAGCCAAAGCGAGATTGTCCAAAGCTGCTGACGGTTCTTGGATGATTGCTTGCGCCAACAGCGGCACAGCAGCGAACCATATCCAATTCAGTCGCACCGGACTGACCGTTCGCACGGGTGACACCTACACAGTCACGTTCCGCTTGCGTTGCACCAAGCCGTTCTCGCTCGGTCACGTCCGATTGATGCGAGCAACGGCACCGTGGGGAAGTTACGGCAGCCCCGCTGCGACCAAGTTCGCAGTCAGCGAAGAGTGGCGCGAGTGCACTGTTCGATTCAAAGCGACCACGACAGCCGCTGATGGTCGCATTACATTATTTCTCGGCGGAGCGATTCCCGCTGATTCTGTGCTGCACTTTCAACCGCTCTCGTGGAAGCGCGTCTACTGCAACAACGCTGAGGAATTATCGGTGGATGTCGGCAATATCATCTTCGACCACGGCAAGAGCGCCGGCGTCAAGAAATGGAAACAGGCCGACCTCAAACAACCGGGCGATTATTGGTATTGCGCCGACACGTGGCAGGTGAAACTTTACTCGGAAAAGAACCCCGCCGAACTCCATAAGAGCATCGAGTTGGCCTCGCGCCGGCATATTGTGAGCGAGGGCGGATGCAGCCACGTCGTATTCGAGAACCTCGCACTCTACTACGGCGCAGCCCACGGTTTCGGCGGCGGCAGCACCCATCACATCGTCATTCGCGACTGCGACGTCGCGTGGATCGGGGGCGGCCATCAGTTCACAAAGCCGGATGGCAAGCCCGTCCGTTTCGGCAACGGCATCGAGTTTTGGGCGAACGCGCATGACAACCTCGTCGAGGGCTGTCGCCTTTGGGAAATCTACGACGCCGCGCTCACCAATCAGGGGAAAGGCACCAACACCGAAGCCAACATCACCTACCGCGACAACGTCATCTGGAACTCCGAATACTCGTTCGAGTATTGGAACGGCCCGCAAGGTTCCACGACCCGCAACATTCGCTTCGAGCATAACACCTGCGTGAACGCCGGCTTCGGCTGGGGACACAACCAGCGCCCCGACCGCAACGGCCGCCACCTGATGTTCTACTCCAACCCAGCCACGACGACCGAGTTCTACATCCGCAACAACATCTTTTGCAACGCGACTGACAGCGCCGTGCGCCTCTGGAAAGACTGGAAGATCGAAGCGTTGACGATGGACTATAATTGTTGGTTCCAACCCAGCGGGATACTGATGTTGTTCCGCGCGCTCACATTCACGCCGGCGCAGTTCGCTGAATACCAGAAACAAACCGGAATGGATGCGCACTCAATTCACGCCGATCCAAAGTTCGTTGACGCCGACCGTCTCGACTTCCGTCTCGCCCCCAACAGTCCCGCCCGCAACATCGCCACCGACGGCGGCCCCGCCGGCTCACGTCGCCGACTGCGAGATTGATCGAATTGTCCGGTAGCTTGGTTCGGCGCTGGTCTCTGACCGCGCCGTTTTACGACCGCATGGTCTCCATTCCCGCACGGGGCATTCCAGCGTGGGAGCCGCCTCAGTGCGGCGACGGGCTTGGGTGGTCGGGGCACTGAGGCCCCTCCCACATTAACGGCTTTCGAGTCCCACAAAGTCCGCCAGCACCCGCTCCGCTTCCAGCAACGTCACATCCGGCGCGGCTGCGACGTCATTCGTGCCCGGGGTGATCGGCTTGGGCAGTCCCTCAAGGTCAGTGAGCTTGAGCGTGATCTCGTATTGGGTTTCCTTCGCCGACGGATGCTTGGCGCGGAATTTCTTGCGCGCCTCGTCGCGTTTCTCTTGCTCGGTCTTCTCCTGAAGGCGTTTCTTCTCGTTGAGCGAAACGGCGCCCTCTGCCAGTTGTGCGCGCAACCGTTCGCTGTCTTCCTGCAGCCACGCAAACTCCTGTTCGTTCGCGATGCGCGCCGACGATCGCTCGCGCAACGCCGGCAACTTCGGGCCGACACGATTCAGCCGGTCGTGCTCCGTCGCCGGGATCGCGTCCCACGGCAGCGACGTCGTCATCTGCGCCTCGCCCACCTTGAGCACGGTGGAGCCGGACGGGAGCACGAGATCGGGCACGACACCCTTGCGCTGCGTTGAGCCGCCCGCAGGCCGGTAGAACTTGCGGATGGTCAATTTCAACGCGCCGGGGTTCACGCCGCCATCGAGTCGGTTCTGCTGCATGATCGGCCCCAACTGGATCAAGTTCTGCACCGTGCCCTTCCCGAATGTCGCCGGGTCGCCCACCACCAGTCCGCGCCCGTAGTCCTGCACCGCCGCCGCGAGAATTTCCGACGCCGACGCGCTGAACCGGCTGGTCAACACCACCAGCGGGCCGTCGTACAACACCGACGGGTCGGTGTCTTCGACGACATTGATCCCTCCGTTGGCGTCCTTGGTCTGGACGACGGGGCCGCGTTCAATGAACAGTCCGGTGAGGCTGATGGCTTCGTCAAGGGAACCGCCGCCGTTGCGGCGCAGGTCAAGGAGCAGCCCTTGGATGCTCTCCTGTTTCAATTTCTCGATCAACTTCGCCACGTCCGCGGTTGCGCCCTCGCGCTTGCCCTTGCCGTTGTCGGCCCCCATGTAGAACGACGGCAGGTCCACAACACCGAGCCGGACCGGTTTCGCGTCCTTGCCCGGCAGATCCACGATCCGCGCTCTGGCCTGCTGTTGTTCGACGCGGATTTCGTCGCGCACCAAGGTGAGCGACTGCCGGACCGACGCATCGGCGGCGTCCACGGGAATCAACGTCAACGTCACCTTCGTCCCTTTGTCGCCGCGGATGAGGCGGACGGCGTCCGTCAGTGGCATCTCGATGATGTCCACCGGTTCCCCCTTCTCTTGCGCGACGGCGACGATCCGGTCGCCGACCTTGATCTTCTTGCTCAACGCCGCCGGGCCGCCCGGCAACACTTCGCGGATCTTGCAGTAGCCGTCCTCGGATTGCAGGACCGCGCCGATGCCGCAGAGCGACAGTTTCATGGAGATGTTGAAGTCCTCCAACTGGCGCGGCCCCATGTAGTCGGAGTGCGGGTCAAAGACGCGGGCCAACGCGGTCAGATACATCTCGAACACCTGGTCGGCGTGGAGTTTCTGGATCGTGCGCCACGTCCGGTCGTAGCGCTTGTGAAGGAGTTTCACAATCCCGGCCGGTTTCTGGCCGCCGAGTTTCTCGGAGAGGTATTCGTGGCGGAGATGCTGCCGCCAGAGTTGCTGCGCTTCGGCAAGGTCGCGAGGACGCGCGGCGTGTTCGCGGTCGAACTTGTATGTCTCATCGCCGGTAAACGCGAATGTCTCCTTGTCCAACAGCTCGTGGACGAACTTTGTGCGTTGCTCGTGGCGTTGAAGGAAGCGGTTAAAGATGACCCGCGCCGGGCTGGTGTCGCCCGTCTTGAGCGTCAACGCCATCAACATCGTCCGGTAGGGCGCGAACTCTGCGACATCGCTTTCCAGCAAAAACATCTTCGCGCCGTCGAGCAGCAGGAGGTAGTTGTCGAAACACTTCGCCGAGACCGCGGTGGCGTCGCGTTGCGCCGCGAAGTGCGACTGCGCGAGCAGGCTGGCGGTCACGCGCGCGATTACGGCCTCTTGAGCGGTGTTGGTGTCGGCGAAGACCGGCAGGGCCAACAACAGAGCGAGCAGAAACTTCATGGCGTTACCAAATACGTATCTCATTTCGGGAGCATTACTAATACCGGATACCGAGGAGACGTCAAGGTTGCGAACGCCAAGGGTGCAGTTCAAAGCTTTGGTCAGCGAGAGGAACGCCGCCGTCCCGGCGGTTGGAGTCCAGCCCGAAACCGCCGGGACGGCGGCGCTCCTGCCCAAAAGATTGAACTGCACCCGAACCACAACAACTGCCGTGCCGCTTGCAGTTCACTCCGATTTATGTTGAAGTCGTCTCTATGAAACTGTTGCTCATGTGTCTGGTTTTCGCAGCGAGTGGATTCGCTGAGATCGTCGGTGAACGACCATACGAAATGGTCTGGGCAGGACGAACGCAGGACACGCATCCACCACTCATTGACTTCGAGAACCTCGACGGTTGGCAGGTCGAAACGAAGGATGCAGTCGCGACGTTCACACGTTCTCGCGAACAACAACTCTGGGGCGACCACGTCGGAAAACTCACCTACCGCGCCACCGGCAAAACACCGGTCGTGACGTTGCGACCGCCCCAACCGATTCCGCTAACCGCACGCTTCGATTGCGTCAATCTCTGGCTCTACGGCAACAACTGGGCCTGGGTGCCGGACAAGACCACACCTCAAGTCAATGTGAACGTGCTGCTCCGCACTGCCGACGCAAAGACCGTGAAAGTCGCGCTTGGCAACGTGCGCTGGAAAGAATGGTTCCTCATGCACAGACGGTTGTCCGAGCCGGTTACCGCATTCGAGGCCATCGAGTTCACCAATGGCCGCAACACCGACGACCGTATGCTCTACCTCGACAACCTCTCCGTCTATAAAGAGGAACTGAAACCACTGACCTTCGCACCGCGACCGAAGCTCCCCTTCCCAACCCGCGAAGAAACCATTCTGCCGGACAATCTCACAAAACGTTTTCGCGTCAGCCTCACCAAGTCGGGTGCGACGCACATCTTTCGCTATCGCGGCGACGACGGCGAGTTGGAGTATCGCTATGAGCCGCGCACCGGCACACTCAGCGACGTAACCGCGCACTGGATTGGTCGAGGCAAACCATTTCAACCTCTTGCCGGTGGTGGCATCGGTGCGGAAGGAGCAACCCTGCGAGATTGTCGGCAGGTTGGCGACACCGTCGTGGCGAAGTGGAACCACGTCACCTACACGTTCCGTCTCTGGCAGAAATCACTCGTCGTGGACATCGCCGCTCCCGGAGGCGAGGTCGCGGAAGTCCGATTCGGGAAAGCCGTCGGCGTCGAGGACCCGCGCCTTGTCACGTTGCCGTACATGTCCTACGGCGGACCGCGTCCTGCTCTGCTCATCACCGGACCGGCGGATAAACCGCTCTTCGTCTTCGCGCTGCCGGACTATTACCGCTCCCACGCTTCGTCACTCTACGCAGTCAACGACATCAAGCCCGACGGCGTCACCTACAACGGCGGCACGCGCTACGAGCCGAAGACCGACGGCAAACGCAACGATTGCTTCGAGCGATTCTTTCTGACCGTCTCGCCGCGGTTTGAGGAAGTGTTGCCGAACATTCCCAACCCGAAGTCGCCATGGATGCACATTGCCGGCGAACGGCTCTGGCGCGCCCACGGCGCCAGCAACCGCGAACGCGACTACGAGTATTGGAAGAACGTCGCCCGCTACGGCATGACGAAAGTCGTCATCACCGACCACGAGACCGGCTGGCGCGACGGTGGCGAGAGTTTCACCTTCCGCACTCGCGCCGCGCCGAAGAAAGGCGGTGATGAAGGCCAACGCGAATACGCCGAGAAGATTCACGCGCTCGGGTTTCGTTACGGCATCTACAACAACTACACCGATTTTGCTCCCGTCAACGAGTTTTGGCACGAAGACATGGTCACGCGCCTTCCCGACGGCAATTGGCGCTCCGCGTGGGCGCGTTGCTACAACGCAAAACCGGCGCGAGCCGTCGAGTACGAGGCAAAGCTGTCGCCGATCGTTCAGCAAAAGTTCCATCTCGATACCGCTTACTGCGACGTCCACACCGCCGTCACGCCGTGGAGTTACGTGGACTTCGACGCCCGCGTTCCCGGCGCCGGCAAATTCGCCTCCACGTTCTACGCCTACGGCGAAATCATGCTCCACCAGAAGAAGAACTGGAACGGCCCAGTCTATAGCGAAGGCAGTCATCACTGGTTCTACTGCGGCCTGACCGACGGCAACTATGGACAAGACCAAGCCGCTCGCCTGCCGGTGAACCCGTGGCTGGTGGACTTCGATCTTCGCAAGTTGCACCCGCTCTGCTGCAACTTCGGCATGGGCAGCCCGGAAATGTTTTACGGTCGCGGCCAAGTCGCAAAGGAACGGGACGACTGGCTTGACCGGTTCCTTGCCGCGACACTCGCGTTCGGCCACACCGGTTTCCTCGTGATGGAAGGCGGCATGGCAAACGCCGTCCGCAGTTACTTCGCTCTCCAGCAAGTCCACGCTGCTTACGCGCAATCCACCGTCGCCGACATCCGTTACGCCGACGAGCGCGGTCAACTACTCGACACGACTGCCGCCGTCGCCACCGACGTGTTTCGTCGTTCACAAATCGCCACCCGCTACGCCAACGGCCTGCGCGTCATCGTCAACGGCCATCCGACCGAGACGTGGAAGACAGCGGATGCCGAGCTGCCGCCGAACGGTTGGTTCGCCAAGAGCGCCGATGGCAAACTCGTCGCCTTCAGCGCCAACGTGGACGGCCATCGCGCCGATTACGTGGACTCGCCCGCCTACATCTACGCCGACGGTCGTGGACAGTTCACGCGCTTTGCGAGCGCCGCCAGCGACGGCCAACTCATCGCCCACAAACGCCGTGACGGAACTCTCGAGCTGATCCCCGTTGGCAAATGCGCGTCCTTCGGAGTTGCCCTCAATGGCCGGACCGCTTCCGCCGTTGCCCTCGACAAAGACGGCAAAGAACTCGGCTCCGCCGAGACACGCTTCAGCCGCGGTGTCGTGTGCGTCATGCCATTGCCCGGCGCGTTCAGTTACATTCTTACTCCCGGTTCTAAGCCGCCGCGCATACCGGCACATTTCCGGAACAAAGTTGTGCCCGGCGAAATGGTGCCGCTGGACGCAAAACCCGGCACGCGAGTGTGGAAACAAATAGAGGGCGGGTGGATTGATTTCACTGTCGTGCCATTGGTCAACGCGCGACTGACCGTGGATGATCAATTGAGATTGGAACTGACTTCCAATGCCGCAACATCACTCACCGCTCAAGTCAGACTCGACGGCAAGACCCAAACCACCACGTTGGCGCCGTCACGACCGATGCGCTTGGCGTTCCCGCTCGCCAAACGCGATTCCCGCGCTCTCCCGCTGCGCGTCACCGCTGGCGGGTACCGCTTCGACCAATCCTGGCACATGACGACCGAATCGAAACATTTGCCGGTGGTAGCACTGCCGGAACGTTTCACCACCGGCCAAACTCTTCGCGGCGCTGCTGCCGCCGGAATTGACACCATCACCGGCGCATCCGTGCATTCGGACGCTCACATGGTCTGCGGAGAAGTGTCGAAGTCCGGTATCTTCATGCACCCGCCGTATAGAACCGGTATCGGCTGTTCGTTTGCACTTTACGAAATGGTCACGTTGCCGCGCGAGCCCGTTGCCGCCTTTCGCTGCGACGCCGGCAAACGCGACGGTAGCGACCGTGGCGATGGAATCTTGTTCCGAATCGCGGTCGTCGAGGAAGGCGGCAAGGAGACCATCGTCGCCGAGAAGCAATGGGCCGAGCACGCATGGACGCCGCTCGAAGCCGATCTCTCACGCTGGGCTGGAAAATGGATTCAGACCAAACTCGTCAGCGATGTTGGCCCGGCCAACAACTCGTCGGGCGACTGGGCGTGCTGGTCCAACATGCGCATCGAAACCAAGGAGCCGGTTCTCTGCACTACCGTTCAGCCTGCAAACGCAACACCCGCAGCGTCCGTTCGGTCACCTTGAACGGCTCGGCAATTCGGTACCCGACCACCCACGCAATCCGTCCATCCGCTGCGCAAAGCAGCGGGACCTGCCCTCGTTCATGCTGTGGCACTTTCGCATCAACAAAAAAGTCCTGTAGCTTCTTCGTACCCTTCATCCCCAGCGGTTGAAACCGATCCCCGGGTCGCCACGTGCGAACGGTCAATGGCTTGCCAAGAGCATCGGCATCGAAACGTTCCTCCAGCGACTTCCGCCGCTTCCTCACTTCCTCAACTTGCTGGAAGCTAAGATTACCGAGTTGCTGTCGAATCTCCCGACGCTCCAATGCGACCGGATCCCGTTCGGCTTCCGCACGCAAAATTTCCGCTGTCCGCCGCAGCACTCGACGAATACCGGGATTGTAGTCGCGCTCCAACAGCGGCAACAACTCGTGTCGGATCCGGTTGCGCAGGTAGCGACGGTCAGCGTTACTCGCGTCTTCGCGCCACGTGCGATGATGCGATTTCAGATACTTGATGATCTCGGCGCGCGTCACTTCCAGCAACGGGCGCACAACCCGCAGTTTCCCCATCTGCCGATCCGGCCAGATTCCACCCAAGCCCGTCGTGCCGGCGCCGCGCAGCAACCTCAAAAGAAACGTCTCCGCCTGATCGTCCGCCGTGTGCGCTAGCACGAGCGTGTGGATGCCGGTCCTTTTGGCGACACGCTCAAAGAACGCTTGCCGGGCTCGCCGGGCCGCGGCTTCCGTGTGCGGCACCTTCCGCGACCCGATGGTTGCCGGCAAACCGAGATGTTTGGCTAGTCGGCGCACATACTCGGCATCGGCGTTGCTGGCTGCGCCGCGCCACCGGTGATTCAAGTGGCAAACGTGCGGGCGGTAACCGAGCGCCACCAACATGTGCAGCAACGCAACAGAGTCAGCGCCGCCGGAGACACCAATCAATAGCGGCTCGCCGGGGGCGAGCGTCTTCTTGAGAGCAGCTTTGACAGTTGCAAGCATTGTTGTAGCGGCGCTTGTGTCAAGCGCCGCTGCGCTTCACAGAAGCGCAGCTACAATTTGATTTCCGTCATCCCACCCATGTACGGCTTCAACACCTCCGGTAACTTCACGCTGCCGTTAGCCTGCTGGTAGGTCTCCAGCAACGCGACGTAGAGCCGGGCCAGCGCAGTGCCGCTGCCGTTGAGCATGTGAACGAATCGGTTCTTGCCGTCCGCGCCCTTGAACTTAATGTTGGCCCGACGCGCCTGGAAGTCCTCACAGTTCGAGCAACTCGACACTTCGAGGTAGGCGTTCTGTCCCGGCGCCCAGACTTCGATGTCGTAGGTCTTCGCCGACGAAAACCCCATATCGCCGGTACAAAGCAACACGACGCGATAATGCAGGCCGAGCGTCTGAAGCACTTTCTCCGCGTTGGCGACCATCTTCTCCAACTCGTCGTAGCTCGACTCGGGTTTCGAGAACTTGATCATCTCGACCTTGTCGAACTGGTGGACGCGAATCATCCCGCGCGTCTCCTTGCCCGCCGCACCCGCCTCGCGACGGAAACAGGGCGTGTAGGCGCAGTAGTAAATCGGCAACTGTTCTCCCTTGAGTATCTCCTCGCGATGGACGTTCGAGACCGGCACCTCAGCCGTCGGCGCGAGGTACAACTCGTCGTCGCGAAGCCGGTACATGTCTTCCTCAAACTTCGGCAATTGCCCGGTCCCGATCATGGACTGGCGGTTGATGAGGAACGGTGGAAACACTTCCGTGTAACGGTGCTGTGTCGTGTGAAGATCGAGCAAGTAATTGATGAGCGCCCGCTCCAAGCGCGCCCCCGCGCCCTTGTACAGGATGAAGCCGCTTCCCGAAATCTTCGTCGCGCGCGGGAAATCCAAGATGCCAAGTTTCTCACCAATCTCCCAGTGTGGCTTCGGCTTGAAAGCGAACTTCGGCGCTTCGCCCCACTTCCGCACAACGGGATTGTCTGCCGCGTCCTTGCCGACGGTCACCGATCCGTGCGGCAGGTTTGGGATTATCAGCAACACACCTTGTAACTGCGCCTCGACCGCTGCAATCTCCTGATCCAACGCCGCAATCTTGCCGCCGACCTGTTTCATAGCCGTCATCGGTCCGCTCGCGTCCAAGCCTTTCGACTTCGCCACGCCGATCTCCTTGCTCACCTTGTTGCGCTCGGCCTTCAGATTGTCGCTCTCGGTTGCCAGCTTGCGACGCTTTTCGTCGAGTGCGGCGATCTCCGCAACGCGCGCCTCGTCACCGCGACCCCGCGTCGCCAAGCGTTGCTTCACCAGTTCTGGTTTCTCACGAATTAGTTTGATATCGAGCATGGTTAGATTCTCACCGACGCGAGGGCGTCAGTCAACTTCTCCGGTTGCTTGCCGCCGGCTGTCGCCAGTTCGGGACGACCGTCACCACCGCCGCCACATTTCTTGGCAATTTCGCGAACAATCTTGCCCGCGTGTTTGCCTTGTTTCACCAAGTCAGGTGTCACGTAACAGATCAGCGACACCTTGCCTTCGCTGACGCCGCCGAGCACGACCACGCCGCTCGTCAGCTTCGACTTCAACGCCTCCACCACTGTCCGCAGCAAGTTGGCGTCGGCCTCACCGAGATTCTCGGCGAGCAAGTTTCCCTTCACCTTGCCGAGCAACTGGTCGGCAAT
>CAZNOK010000175.1:0-10841 GCA_964574605.1 uncultured Verrucomicrobiota bacterium | reverse complement strand
ATTACTTCTTCTTTTGCTCCAGCACCACCATCTGGCGGTCGCCGGTGTCGTACACGATCATCGAGCGGCATGGTTCCTTGCCGGTGCGCGCCATGTGAGGCACGCCCTTGGGAAACCGCATGATGTCGCCGGTCTTCATCGGCACCCATTTGTCGCCGACGAGCTGTTCGCAGGAGCCGCTGAGCACGTGGACATACTCGGCGCTGTTGGGGTGCTTGTGATAAGGATTGGTTTGGTGCGGCTCGATGTGCACGATGCCAACGGTCATCTCCGCTTTCGGGTCCACCTTGGAGTTCATCAACCACCGGATCCAACCCCATGAGAACTTCACCATTTCCGCATTGTCGTAGCGCTGGATCGTGACGCCGGAGGCTTCCGGCTTCTCCGCGGCAACGGCGATCGTCGCCGCCAACACAAACAAGCAAATCCAACCAGATGTTCTAATCATATTTTTGTCCTTTCTGCTGCGGTGTTTTTGTATCTCGCCCGGCGTGACGCCGCAAACATAATCGTTGCGGCAGGGCGCGAAGAATGAGAGTTTGGCATACTGTATGAGCCGAAAAGAATTCGCGATCATCGCCGCCGTGGTTTGCGCGGCGTCAGCGTGGGGCGGAGATGCAGCGCCGCGCCGGCCGAACATCCTGTGGATCATGTCCGACCAGTTGCGCTACGATTGTGTCGGGGCCAACGGCAACGCGATCATCAAGACCCCGAACCTCGATCGTCTGGCGGCGGAGTCGGCGAACTTTTCGCGCGCGTTCGTGCAGGCGCCAGTGTGCGTGCCGTCGCGAGCCTCGTTCTTCACGGGACGCTATCCGCACAGCCACCGCAACCGCGTCAACTACACGCCGCTGGCAGCCAGCGAAGTGTTGTTGCCGGCCATGCTCCAACGCGCCGGCTATCGCACGGCGTTGGTCGGCAAGACGCATCTTTATTATCGGTACCCGCCGACGACGGATGAAGCGCGGCGCACCGGTTTCGATCTGGTTGACCTGCACGACGGCGCTGGCTTCACCGATGAATGGTCCGACTACGCGAAGTGGCGTCAGGCGCACGATCCGCTCCGCGAGATTCCGTATCGGCGGTTGGCGCGGACGGTTCCGAAACTCCGCGCCGGCCTGCCACCGGACGCGAATCCTTTTCGGGCGGCGATTGACGAGCGATTTACCGAGACAACATGGACCGGACTGCGCACGCGTGAGCGGTTGAAGGAACTGACGGCGGGTGACCGTCCGTTTTTCCTTTTCTGCTCGTTTTGGAAACCGCACGGCCCGTATGACGTGCCGGCGCCGTTCGACTCGATGTACAGCCACGTGGAGATTCCGTTGCCCGCGCCGGAAACCGCGGAGACGATCGGGCGACTGCCTCCGCCGGTCCAGAAACTCATCCTGCGCGGGAAGAAGCCGGAGTACGACATGGATCGCCGGACACTCGAATGGCTTTACCGGAGCTATTACGGAACTGTCAGCCATCTCGACCGCGAGGTGGGACTCGTGCTCGACGCATTGAAAGAAGCGGGTGCCGCGAAGAACACCATCGTGGTTTTCAGTTCGGACCACGGCGACCAACTTCTCGAACATGGACTGACAGGCAAGAATCTTTTCTTCGAAGCCTCAATTCATGTACCCTTGATGATCCATTTCCCCGGTCGAGTCCGTCCGGGTCGCCACGACGCGCTGGCGGAGAGCGTGGATGTGTTGCCAACGTTGTTCGAACTCATTGGCTTGCCGGAGCCGGTCGAATGTCAGGGCCGCAACCTGTTCGGCCCCGCGCGCGAGGCAGTGTTCAGCGAGAACGTCATCCCGGAAGTGATCACTGGCGGAAATATGGACTTCACGTTTGAGAAAGGGAAGGGCGTCAAGGGAATCCGTCATCCCGACGCGAAGATGGTCCGCACCGCGCGCTGGAAGTACAACTACTACTGCGACGGCAGCGCCGAGTTGTATGACTTGGCGAACGATCCGCAGGAACAGCACAACCTCGCTTCCGACCCGGCGCACAAGTCGGTGGTGGATGAAATGAAGCAGCGGCTCCTGAACTGGTTGGTCACGGCCGACGAGGCTGATCAGATCGCGCCACGCTGGGTCATCCCCTGAAGGCTGGATGCAATCTGCGGCGTTGACAACCTGCGCCGGCAGTCTAAGCTCGGCGCCGAAACCAACCGGAGCGCCTGCCATGACATCACGTGAACGAGTCGCCAAAGCCGTCAACCACCAAACCCCCGACCGCGTGCCGATTGATCTCGGCGGCATGAAAGCCTCGACCATCGCTTCGATCGCCTACGACAAGGTCAAACGCAAACTCGGCATCGCGACTCCGACGAAGGTGCTCGACACGCGTTTTATGATTGCCGCGCTCGAAGAACCGGTGTTGCACCGGCTGCACGTGGACGTGGTGCCGCTGGATTTGTCGTGCGTGTTGCCGCTGAGCCGGCCCGACCGCGAGTGGATTCCGCGCCGCCTCTTCGACGGCACCAACGTGCTCTTCCCGCCCGACACGCGCATCGCCGAGGACGCGGCGGGCAACTGGCTCCTGCTCAACGCCGACGGCTCGCCCACGACGTTCCAGATGCCGAAAGGCGGCTACTACTTCGACGACATGTCGTTCAACCGGGGCGACAGCATTGATCCGAAGAAGTTCCGGCCCATCGCCGACATTTCCGACGAACATCTGAAGCTGCTGAGCAATTACGGTCGCTCGCTCTACAAGAACACCGACTACGCGATTCTCGGCTGGGGATTTGGCGTTTGTTTCCTCGGCCTGAGCCTCATCACCGACCGGACCAGCAACGTCACCCAAGGTCTCACCGACGAGTGGATGATGATGTTGATGACGGAAAAGGAAACCTGCCACGAGATGATGGATCGCTCGGTGGACGCGACGATCAAGTGCCTGAAACTGGCGAAGGAAGCCATCGGCGATTACGTTTTTGCGTGGGGTATTGCCGCCGACGACAGCGGCACGCAACGCGGCGAATTCCTCCGGCCCGAACTCTGGGCCGAGATGATGAAGCCGCACTACAAGAAGCTCTGCGATTGGATTCACGCCAACACGCACTGGAAGACGTTCCTGCACTCGTGCGGTTCGGTCTATCACTTGGTTCCGCATTTCATCGAAGCCGGCATTGACATCCTCAATCCCATCCAGACTTCCGCCGCCAACATGGACCCGGCGCGCTTGAAGAAGGAGTTTGGCGACCGGCTCGTGTTCTGGGGTGGCGGCTGCGACACGCAGCGCGTCCTCGGCAAGGCGACCCCGGCGGAGATTCGCGAGCACGTGAAAGAGCGCGTGCGGATTTTCAGCCCCGGCGGCGGCTACGTGTTCAACCAAGTCCACAACATTCAGGCGAACGTGCCGCCGGAAAACATCATCGCGATGTTCGATGCCGCATACGAGTTTGGCGCGTACTAACAAATGGCGACCCGACTCCCGTATCGGTGGACAATCGCCGGTGTCCTTGTGTTCGCGTACAGCATTCAGTGGCTGGACCGCGTCATCGCCACCGTGTTGACGCCGCGATTCGCCAAGGACATCGGCCTGACGACAACCGACATCGGCACCGGCGCGTTTCTGATGATGATTTTCTACGCGCCCGCGCAGGTCATCTCCGGCGTATTGACCGACAAGTTCGGCGCGAAACGGCTGCTGCTGTTTTCGATTGTCACGTGGTCCATCATGGCCGGCTGGATGGGGCTGATCAAATCGCCGGGAGAGTATTTCTTTCGGATGGCGTTGTTCGGCCTGCTGATCGGCACGGAACTGGTGCCGTCCGCGCGAATCCTGATGCGCTGGTTCAACAAGGAAGGCCGCGCCCGGGCGCAGGCGTTGCTGTCGCTGGCGTGGATTCTGACGCCGGCGTGGGCGAGCGTTGTCGCCACGCAGCTCACTGTCTATTTCGGAGACTGGCGGCCGGTGTTTTTTATCAGCGCTGCCACCGGTGTCGCGCCGCTGATATTGATCGCCCTATTCGTGTTTGACCGGCCCGAGAACTACAAACACATCACACGCGAGGAACTGGAACACTCGTATCAAGATGAGTTGCAGGCCGGAATCCTGAAGGGCGACGACTTCAAGAACGCCCAGCAGCAGATCATGGCCACGAAGAATTTCTCGTTCCTGGACTTCTTCAAGAACCGCAGCTACATGGCGGTAGTCCTCGTCGCCATCGTCATGCAGATCACCTACTGGGGAACGTTGGTCTGGATTCCGCTTTATCTGTCCGACACATTCGGCTTCAAGCTGGCAACGATGGGCTGGTGGAACGCGCTCTATTTTGTCGCCGCGGCGGTGGGAAGCTTCGCGTCGTCATGGGCGTCGGACAAACTGTTCCGGAATAATCGGCGCGTTATGATCATCGTTTGTTTTGCCGGACTGATTCCCTTTCTGCTGTTGCTCGGCTCGCTGGAGACAGGCGCGCCCGGCCTGCTGATGCTGGCGCTTTGCGGCATGGGGTTCTTCGCCAACATGGCGTGGGGACCGATCCTTGCCGTGCCCGCCGAGATTTTCACGCCGGAGGTTTATGGCAAGGCGATGGGCTTCGTCAACTGCTGCGGCTACGGCGGGGCGGCGTTCGCCACCAAGATATTCAGCGCGCTGGTCATCGTGAAAGCCACCGGCAAAGACTACACGCCCGGCTGGATTTTCATTGCGATATGCGCCGTCATCGGAATCGTGGCGGCGAGTTTCATCAAGACTTCTGCCCACCCGCAGTCATCGCCGGCAACGACATGAGCGGGGCTGTCTTTTCGCCGCCGCTTGATATACTGCACTCATCATGTATCGCTTGCTCATTCTTCTACTGATTGCTGCGAGCGCTCTTTCAGCGGCTGAGCGGCTCCCCAACGTGATCCTCATCCTCGCGGACGATCTCGGCTACGCGGACGTTGGCGTGTATGGCGCCAAGGGGTTTGCCACGCCGAACTTGGACCGACTGGCGCGTCAAGGGATTCGGTTCACGGACTTCCACGTGGCACAGGCGGTTTGCTCCGCGTCGCGCGCGGCCATCATGACGGGCTGTTATCCGAACCGTGTCGGCATCGAAGGTGCGATGGAACCGTGGTACGACTTCGGCATCCATGAACGTGAACTGACTTTCCCCAAGATGATGAAACAAGAGGGCTACGCGACCGGCATGGTTGGCAAATGGCACTTGGGCAGGCCCGTCCAGTTCCTGCCGACTCACCGCGGCTTCGATGAATGGTTCGGACTGCCGTATTCCAACGACCAGTGGCCGCTCCACCCGGAAAAGCCCGGCGTGTTTCCGCCGCTGCCACTCTTCGACGGCGACAGAATCATAAACGCGGGACTCAGCCACCGTGACATGGAACAGTTGACCGCGCAATACACCGAGCGCGCCGTGAGGTTCATTGAGCGCAACAAGGAGCGCCCGTTCTTCCTCTACGTGGCGCACACGATGCCGCACGTTCCGCTGGCCGTGAGCGAAAAATTCCGCGGCACGACCAAACGCGGCCTCTATGGCGACGCGGTTGCAGAGATTGACTGGAGCACGGGCGAGATTCTGGCGGCGTTGAAGAAGCGCGGGTTGGAGAAGGACACCATCGTCATGTTTCTCTCCGACAACGGCCCGTGGCTCGTCTATGGCAATCACGCCGGGTCGGCGTATCCGTTGCGCGAGGGCAAGACGACGACGTGGGACGGCGGCACGCGCGTGCCGTTCATTATTTCGTGGCCGGGACACATCCCTGCCGGGAAAGCGTGCAAGGAAATGGCGTGCACGATTGATCTGTTGCCGACGCTGGCGCGGTTGATCGGGGCGAAATTGCCGGATCACAAGATTGACGGCTTGGACATCTGGCCGCTGTTGTCCGGCCAGAAAGGCGCGAAGAACCCGCATGAAGCATATTTCTTCTACGGCATTCCGTTCGGCGTCTGGAGCGGAGCGGAACTCGAATCCGTGCGCACGAGTCGTTGGAAACTCGTTCTGCCGCACACCTACCGCACGCTGGGCGGTCGCAAACCCGGCATGGACGGCTGGCCGGGCGAATACCAGAAGCAGCCCATTCCGGAACCGGAACTTTACGACATGGAACGCGACATCGAGGAACACCACAACGTCGCCGCGAAACATCCGGAGGTTGTGCAGAAGCTGCTGGCGCTCGCGGAACAATGCCGCGAGGATTTGGGCGATTTGATCACCAAGCGCAAAGGGTCCGGCGTTCGCGGGCCGGGGCGTTAGACGGCGAAGTGTGAACTCGCTGCCGTCCATCGTCGTCGTGGCATTGCTCTTCTTGCAGCGGGAACCCGTCACTCCACCAGTGGTTCCCCACGTGCTCGGTGAACCGGAAGTGGTCCTCGCCGCCGGCCAGCATGGGCTGAACTATTTCCCAGATGAACGGCTGTGTCTGCTTCGCACAGAGCCTGACTGCCGCGTGATCATGGCGGCGGGGGTCAGATCGGTGTTGCTCGAAGGCAGGACGATGACGGCGCTCGGTTCGCCGAAGGACGTGCTCCTGCCGGGAAAGGCCGGCGAGTTTGACAACGGTTACGCTGGCATCAGCGGCGCGTGGCGGGCGCCGTCGGGTGAACTGCTCGCCATCTACCATGCCGAAGATCACGAAGGCATGAAACGCAATGACGCCGGCATACCGGGATTCTACTGCCGCGTTGCGCTCGCCGTGTCGAAGGACGACGGGCTGACGTTCGAGAAACGGGGGCCGGTTCTCTCCGGCCAGCTTGCGAAGGTTGCCGGCGGGCGGTTCGACCAAGGCGTCGGCGAGCCGTGTCTTGTCGCGGAGCCGTCCGGGAAGTTTCTGTACACCTACTACAGTTCGCACGAACGGATTGCCAATCGCGGCGTGCAAATCTGCCTCGCGCGTTGTCGGATTGCGGACGCCATGAAACCGGACGCGTGGCAGAAGTTCCACAACGGCGGCTTCAGCGAGCCGGGGTTGGGTGGCCGCGATGCGCCGGTAATGGTCAGCGGCACGAAAGAGGCGGACGCATTGTTTCCGCACGTGGTTTATGCGCCGGCATTGCAGAAGTTCGTGATGTTGTTCTGCGTGAACGCATGGCGCGAGCGCGACCAGCCGGACCGGAGCGGTTTCTACGTGGCGTTCTCCGACGACGGCATCCACTGGCCGCGCGACCGGGTGCAGCAGCTTTGGAAGACCCCAGTGATTGCTCGCATTGGGCGTCCGGTCGCTTGGCATCCGACGCTGGTTCTCGACAAGGAGACGAAAGGAACCAAGCTCAGCGGCTGGATCTACTACGGTTACAGCGAGAGTTGGGGACATCGTCCGCCCCACAAGCCGCATTATTTGGTGCGCCGGCATTTCGAGTGGGAACACGACCACAAGTAATAACCGTTTTCCTTTTGCCGGGACAGTGGAAGCTTTGCTATAAGCTTCGCTCGTAATGGAAGCACACATCGTCCAACTCGAACATCAACTCGACAGTTTCAACCCGGCGGCGCGCCGGGAGGCGTTGCTGGAACTGCTGAGCTTCGCTCACGACGGTCGCATCAAACTGCCGCCGCTCTCCACCCGCCACAACGTTCACTGCCACACTTTTTTTTCCTATAACGCCTACGGCTACTCGCCGACGAAATTCGCCTGGCTCGCCCGCAAAGACGGCCTCGGTCTCGCCGGCATCGTGGACTTCGATGTGCTTGATGCCGTCGAGGAGTTCCTCGACGCGGCGCGGCTTGTCGGCATCAAGGGAATCGCCTCGCTCGAATCGCGCGTGTTCCTTCCCGAGTTCAAGACGCGCGTCATCAATTCCCCGGGCGAACCCGGTATCACCTACCACATGGGCGCCGGATTCACCGGGGCCGTCCAGCATCCGTTCCTCGCGCAGATGCGCGCCGCCGCCGCGCAGCGCACGCGCGACCTGCTGGGCCGCGTCAACACCGTCATGGGGCCGGTCCGGCTCGACTGGGAACGCGATGTGTTGCCGTTGACGCCGAAGGGCAACGCCACCGAGCGCCACCTGTGCGAGGCGTTCGAGCGCAAGGCGCGCGACGTGTTTCCCAATCCAGCCACGCGCGCCGCGTTCTGGCAGGAGAAGCTCGGCGACGCGCCGTCCGAAGGCGCGAAGCTCCAAAACCTGATCCGCGCGAAAACAATGAAGAAGGGCGGCGTCGGCTACGTTCAGCCCGATGAGAAATCGTTTCCGCTGATGGCCGACATGAACCGGTGCATGTCGGAGTGCGGCGCAGTTCCGATGGTGACGTGGCTTGACGGCACCTCCGACGGCGAGCGTTGCATGGAGGAACTTCTCGCCGTTGCCGAGAGCACCGGCGCGGCGGCGCTCAACATCATCCCTGACCGCAACTACACACCCGGCGTCAAGGATCACAAGCTCCAGCACCTTTACGACATCGTCGCGCTCGCGGAGAAACATCATCTCCCGATCATCGTCGGCACGGAGATGAACAGTCCCGGCAACAAATTTGTGGACAACTTCGACAGCGCTGAACTGAAGCCGTTGCTGCCGGTTTTCCTGAGGGGCGCGCACATTTTGTGTGCCCACACGTTGTTCCGGAAATGTTCCGGCAACGGTTATCTCGGCGACTGGGCGGCGAAGAAGTTTGCCAGCGTCGCCGCGAAGAACGACTTTTTTGAAGCCGCCGGGCGCGACCTGCCGGCGGATGCGACCACTGAACAGGTTCTTGAAAGGATGAAACAATGATTCCGAAAACTGAACGCGCCGTGCAATTGATCGGCCCCGACCAGCTTGCGCTCAACGAGTCGAAACCCGTGCCGAAGCCGGGACCGTACCAGGTGCTCTGCAAGGTCGAGGTCGTCGGGCTTTGTTTTTCCGACTTGAAGCTGCTGAAACAGTTCACCGGCCACCTTCGCAAGGTCGAGGTCACGTCCGGCCTCGACAAAAGCGTGCTGGCCGAGATTCCCAGCTACGTCCCCGGCGCCAAACCGACCGTGCCGGGCCACGAGACCGTCGTGCGCGTCGTCGCCGCCGGCAACAAAGTGAAACACGCGAAGATTGGCGGACGCTACTTGGTGCAGACCGATTACCGCTGGTTGCCGACGCCCGGCTCGTGCGCGGCGTTCGGCTACAACTTCGAGGGGGCGCTCCAAGAATACGTGTTGATGGACGAGCGCGCGATCACGACGCCGGAGGACGAATCCATGTTGGTGCCGGTGCCGGAAGATCTTTCGGCGTCGGCCATCGCGCTGGTCGAACCGTGGGCGTGCGTCGAAAACGCTTACGCGCAGGTTCAGCGACGCGAGTTCAAGCCCGGCGGGAAACGTCTCGTGGTCCGCAAGCCCGAAGACATCGCGGCGGGACAATTCGACGACGTCATTTACTACGGCAGCGATCCAGCAGTCGTGGAGAAGTTGTTCTCCAGCGTCGCCGTCAACGGCTTGCTGGTGATTTGCCAGTGCGGCGGGAAGTTCGGTCGTCCGGTGACGACGCAGGTGGGGCGCGTCCATTACGGCAATATCCGGATCGTTGGCACGACGGGCGACGACCCGGCCGCGGCGCTCGCGACGATTCCCGCGACCTCCGAAGTGCGAGCCGGCGACAAGGTCAACGTTATCGGTGCGGCGGGCCCGATGGGAATGATGCACGTGATTCGCGATTTGTCGCTGGGGCTGCGCGGCGTGACGGTGTTTGCCGGTGACCTGAACGACGAACGGCTGGGGGTGTTGCGGCGGATTTGCGACCCAGTCGCGAAACAGAACAACGCGACGTTGCGCCCGTACAATCCCCAGAAGGAAACGCTCGCCGAGCCGTGCAGCTACATCGTCATCATGGCACCGGTGCCGGCGTTGGTGGCGCAGGCAGTGCGCGACGCGGCGCCGGGCGCGATCATCAACATTTTCGCTGGTATTCCGGCGGGCAAGACGGCGGCGATTGATCTGGATGCGTATATTGCGAAGCGGGTCTATTTCATCGGAACCAGCGGATCGGTGTTGGAGGACATGAAGGCGGTGCTGGCGAAGGTGGTATCGCGGCGGCTGAACACGAATCTGTCAGTAGCGGCGGTGAGCGGCCTTGATGGCGCGATTGAGGGGATCCGGGCAGTCGAGAAGAACCTGTTGCCGGGGAAGATACTGGTGTACCCATCGTGCAAAGGCTTGGGGTTGACGCCGTTGGGAGAAGCGGCGTGGGACAAACAGGCCGAGGAGTCGTTGCTGGCGCGGTTCAAGAAAGTGTGATGGCGCGCTTGACAGAAACAGACAGAGCGGTTAGATACAGCCCGCAAGACAACCCAGAAAGGATTACCAGATGAAGCATGGTTTGACATTATTCAATGGCGGTCTGCTCGCAGCGTTGGTGGTGGGCACCGCGGTGGTGATTTCGTGCGCACAGGCGCCGCAGAATCCTCCGCCACCGGCGGCACCCGTGCCGACCTCAACTGCAGATAACGGCCGGTTCCAGGTCATCGTGAAGCCCGAAGCGCAAGGAGCCTCGATTCTGTTCCTTGTGGATACGCGTACCGGTGACACGTGGATCTACCGTCCGCCGCAACCGCCCACTTTCAACGGTTACTGGAGCGACATCCCGCGGATGACGTATCCGCCGCAGGTGTGGCAACAGGCGTTCCAGATTCTGTTCGCGCCGCCCACGAACGCCCCCGCTGCTGGCACCACCGGCACGACAGGCGGAACAACGCGCGGCACAACGGGCGGAGCGATAGGTGGTACGACACCCAATCCGTAAGCACTTCTCAAAACAGACGCAACCAAATCAGCCCCGGCCCTTCGAGAGCGAAGGGCCGGGGCTTTGTTTTGCAGGCGTTTCAGGCGCAGACTACGCTGTGGTGGCGGGAGCGGTAGGAACGGCAGCGGACGGTTTCCGTTGTTGTTGTTTGCGGCGCTCCAAGTAACGGCGGCGACGTTTGCGTTTGATTCCTT
>CAZNOK010000174.1:0-10857 GCA_964574605.1 uncultured Verrucomicrobiota bacterium | reverse complement strand
CACCAACAGCTACAGCGGTCCTACTGTCGTTCAATCTGGCACGCTTGCCTTCGGCGCCATGGGGGCGATAACCAACACCGTCCGCTTTGACTTGGCTCTCGGCACATTCTTCGACGTCCAAGCCACTGCCGGGCTGGTGCTCGCGCTCAATCAGGAACTTAGAGGTAATGGTGTCGTGCTGGGTAATGTCGATGCCAGTAACGGCGGTATCATTACGCCTGGCAGCTCGATTGGCACGAACATCATCAACGGCAACCTCGACCTTGGCACCAGCCTCAGCCACGCTACGTTGAACTTTGAGTTGGTCGGGCCGGGCACGAGTGATATGGTGATTGTCTCCAATTCCATTTCCTTCACCGGTATGGAGACGAACTGGTTTGTCTTTACTGCCAGTAGCGCTCCTGAAGTTGGCGACTATACATTGCTGCACTCAATGGTCGCATGGAGTAGTTCGACTCTGGGCGATGGCACCGTTTTCGATTCGATAGCGAACTACGAAATGAGCGGATACCTCTGGCTAAGCCCGGATAACAAGGACGTCATGTTGACCGTGGTGCCCGAGCCGAGTTCTGCCCTGCTCGTTGGGACAGGGCTGATGGCGCTGTTCTTCCTGCGCCGCCGTCGCCAGTCGCGCGCCTGAAAACAGACCTGCGTGAAATGGATCGCCATCGTTCTGTCCGCCGTGGCCGTGGCTGCCGCGGCGGCGGAACGCCCCAACATTCTCTTCGCCCTTGCGGATGACTGGTCGTATCCGCACGCCAGCGCCTACGGCTGCCGGTGGGTGAAGACCCCGGCGTTCGACCGAGTCGCGGAGCAGGGCATCCTCTTCACGCACGCTTACACGCCCAACGCGAAGTGCGCTCCGTCCCGCGCTGCCATCCTCACCGGCCGCAACCCGTGGCAGCTCAAGGCCGCCGGCAATCACATCCCGTATTTCCCGGCGGAATTCAAGACCTACGCCGAGACGCTCGCCGAACACGGCTACTTCGTTGGCATGACCATGAAAGGCTGGGCGCCCGGCGTCGCCAACGACGCCACCGGCAAACCTCGCCAGATGACCGGTCGCCCGTTCAACAAACGCACCGCCAAACCGCCTGCCAAGGGCATTGCCAACAACGACTACGCCGCCAACTTCGATGATTTCCTCGACGCCACTCCCGCCGGCCAGCCGTGGTGTTTCTGGTACGGCAGCGTCGAGCCGCACCGCGGCTACGAGTATGGCTCCGGCGTCGCCAAGGGCGGCAGGAAACCCGCCGACGTTGATCGCGTGTCCGGCTGGTGGCCCGACAACGAAGTCATCCGCAACGACATGCTCGACTATGCCTTCGAGGTCGAGCACTTCGACCGTCACCTCGGACGGATGCTGGCGTCACTCGAAAAACGCGGCCAGCTCGACAACACGCTCGTCATCGTCACCGGTGACAACGGGATGCCGTTCCCGCGCGCCAAGGGCAACACCTACGAAATCTCCAACCATCTTCCCCTCGCCGCCATGTGGAAACGCGGCATCCGCAAACCCGGCCGCGTCGCGGACGACTACGTCAGCTTCATTGATCTTGCGCCGACGTTCACCGAGGTTGCCGGCCTGAAATGGGAACAGACCGGCATGGCACCGCCTGCCGGCCGCAGCTTGATTGACGTCTTTGCCGGCAAGAAAACAAACCGCGACCACGTGATCGTCGGGCGCGAACGCAACGACATTGGCCGCCCGAACGATTGGGGGTATCCGGTCCGCGGCATCGTCAAGAACGGCATGATCTACCTTCACAACTTCGAGCCGTCGCGCTGGCCCGCCTGCAATCCGGAAACCGGTTACCTCGATACCGACGGCAGCCCGACGAAGACCGAAGTGTTGAAAGTTCGCGGCCCGTTCTGGGCGGCGTGTTTCGGCAAGCGTCCCGCCGATGAATTGTATGATCTCCGCAAGGATCCCGACTGCCTCACGAACCTTGCTGCGAGCGTGGACTTCCGGCCGTTCAAACGCCAACTCTTCGATGAACTTAAGGCGCAGGACGACCCGCGCGCGCTCGGCCAAGGCCGTGTCTTCGACGAGTATCCCCATGCCCACGAAGCGTTTCGCGGTTTCTACGAGCGCTACATGAAAGGCGAGAAACTCAAAGCCGGTTGGGTCAACGAAACCGACTTCGAGAAGTAATATGATCGCATTGTTCGCCGTCGCCATCGTCACGCAGCAATCACTGCTGGCTGAGATGACCGACTACAACGCCGTCGCCCGCTGGCCCGACCCGCCATACACCTGCCACCAAGCCAGCAGCTACCACCGCGAAACCAAGACGCCCGACGACCCGAAGGGCTGGTTCGCCAACGGCGACCAGAACCAGTATATCCGCATCGAGACCAACCGGAACTGCATCGAAAAAGTCATGATGGACGCCGACGGCCCCGGTGTCATCGTCCGTTTCTGGATCACCACCCACGCCGCCAAAAAAGGCAACATCCGCATCTACCTCGACGGCGCGAAGCAACCGACAATCACCGTCCCGTCGTTTGATTTTGCCAACAACAAGGCCGTGCCCGCCGGTAATCCGTTGCTCACGCTCCATCCCGGCGCCACGCCGGAAGGCCGCGGCGGCAACACACTGTACCTGCCAATTCCCTACGCCAAGCAGTGCAAGGTCACATGGGAAGAACAGGAAACAAAAGCGCCGCGGTACTACCAGATCAACTACCGCACGTACCCGGCCGGCACCAAGGTCGAGACATTTCGTCCGGGCAACTACGACCGCGCAAACCAAGCACTCTCGCATCCGCCGACGTTCACCGGTGGCACGGAAGTCGCCCTCGACCAGAGCATCGCTCCCGGCAAGGAAGCCACGCTCGCGTTGCCGAGCGGCACGGCGGCGGTGCGCGCGCTCGAACTGTGTGCTGACGCCGCGCACCTGCGCACGCTCGTGTTGCACGCCCAGTTCGACGGCGAACAGACGATTTGGTGTCCCGCCGGCGATTTCTTTGGCTGCGGTGTGGACGGGCGCACGCTCGACAGTTGGTACCGAACCACGGCGAAGGACGGCGTAATGAGTTGCCGTTGGGTGATGCCGTACCAGAAGAACGCCAAGTTCACGCTGCACAACGTCGGCAAAACACCGGTCAAGGCAAAACTCACCGCGCGCATCGGCGACTGGAAGTGGGACGACCGCTCGATGCACTTCCACGCCAGTTGGCGACAACAGTATCCCATCCCCACTCGCCCGATGATTGATTGGAATTACCTCACCGCCATGGGGCAGGGTATTTACGTCGGCGATTCGCTCGTGGTGTTCAACCCCGTCAGGAAATGGTGGGGCGAAGGCGACGAGAAGATTTACGTGGACGGCGAAACATTCCCGTCGCACATCGGCACCGGCACCGAGGACTACTACAACTACTCCTGGTGCCACACCGGCCTGTTCCAGACCCCGTTTGCCAACCAGATCCGTTGCGATGGCCCCCGAAACGCCGGTTACACCGTCGTCAATCGCACCCGCAGCCTCGACGCCATCCCGTTCACGAAGTCGTTCCGTTTCGACATGGAAGTCTGGCATTGGGGCGAGTGCGAAGTTGCCTACGCCGCCACGACGTATTGGTATGCCCGTCCCGGCGCGACCTCGAACCGCGCGCCGCAACCCGACGAAGCCGAGCGCGAACTTCCAAAAGTTCCGGAAATGTTCCGGATCGCCGGCGCAATCGAGTGCGAGACGATGCAAATCGTCGCGCAGACGCCCGACATCCCCGTCGGCCCTCAAGGCTTGAGCGGCGACTGGAGCGGCGACAGCCACCTCTGGATCCGAGGCAAACACGCTGGCGATTTCGTAGAACTGCGCATCCTCGTGACGCAGAAACGCAAGCTGACCCTGTACGCGACGAAGAGTTGGGACTACGGCATCCTCCGCTTCAGCGTCAACGGCCAGCCCGCCGGCAAGGACTTCGATGCGTGGGCCGAGAAACCGATGGCCAGCGGCCCGATCCCGCTCGGCGTGTTCGAGCCGAAAAGTGGCGCGTTCATCCTCCGCGTCGAAGTCGTCGGCGCAAATCCAAAATCCAAGAACAGCAAGTCCTTCTTCGGCCTCGACGCCGTCACGCTGACCGAGCCGTGAGCTTCTGTCTTTTGCTGCTGGCGTTGGGGCTTGACGACCTGTTCGTGCTGCGCGATTACCGCGCCGGCAAAAACAGCTTCGTTGAAAGCCCCGCCCGCCACGCCGGCGCATGGACCAACACCGGCTTCCGCTACACCATCGCTGACTTGAAAGGCCGGGGTTCAGTCCGCCACATCTGGACGACGCGCGCCGAAGGCCCGCCGTTTCTCGACTGGGAATTCTTCGTGGACGGCGAGAACATGCCGAGCATCCGCGCCACCGACGAACAATTGATCGCCGCCTCGCGCGGCGTGACCGATCCCGTCGCGCCGGCGAATTTCATTCCCGTGGACAAACGCGCCTTCAATTTTTTCCTGCCGGTTCCGTTCGACAAAAGTTTGCGGATTGATGTTGTCCAACGCAAGCCGACCTTTTGGCTCTGGTTCTGTCAGATTGATTATTGCCTCAACGATTCCTCTCTCGCCGGCGCGCGACTGCGCCAGCAAGACGGCGCGTTTGTCTATTCCGGATTGTCGTTCCGACGGCGCACCGAACAGCCACGAAATAAACGACTTATGCCGTCCGTCGAAATCAGTCCCGGAGAACAAAAGCCGCTCGCGCGTCTCACCGGCCCGGCGATCATTCGCGAACTGCGGTTGCGCTGGTCAAGCGGTGTGCGGTTGCTCGTGCGCTATGACGGCGCGGATTCGTTCGCTGTCAACGCGCCGGTCGAACGTTTCTTCGGACCGTTCAAAGGTGTTTCGTTCTTCCGTCATGCCACGAACGAAGCGAGTTGTTATCTGCCGATGCCGTTTCGCCGGAACTGCGAAGTGTTGATTCGCAACGACGGCGATATTACCGCGACGGTCTCCGGCAAAGTGTTGCTGGAACCGGTGAAATCTTTTTCGCCGATGTGGGGTTACTTTCACGCGTTGCACCAACGCACCGAGCGCACCGACGGCCATCGCCTGCACCAAGTGTTGTATGCGCGCGGACGCGGCCACTGGGTTGGCATGACGCTCTACCGCACCGGCCACGACCACGGCGGCGGCGATTTCGCAGTGATTGACGGTGAAGGCGACGAACCTGCGTTCTTGCACGGCATCAACGGCGAGGACTATTTCACGTTCGCGTGGTTCGGCAAAGGCGCGCACCATCCCTACGCCGTCGCGCACTCCAACGACGACGGACGCTACCGGCATCATCTGGAAAACGTTTACCCATTCCAGAAATCCATTGCCATCGAGTGGGGCGCGTATCCCAACCTCAGTCCGGAGAGCGTCGCCGTCTGGTATCAAGACAAATCTGACGACACCACAATCGCCGACGGCGCACGCGCCGAGTCAGTCGAGTGGGACGTGTTCGGTCCCGTGCCCATTGAAGAGGCGCTGCCGTCCGTAGCTGACCTCGATGCGGGAAAGAAGTTCGAGTGCCGGCTTGTGAAGGAGAAGTTCACAAGCGGCTGGATAAAGGAATGGTCGGTCGGCCCGACGCTCAACCTCACCTACACCGCCCGGCACCACACCAAGATCACCGGCGAAGTTGAACTCGGTGGCAACGGCCACGCTTTTCTCGCGCGACGCTTCATCGAGTCAGATCGGGCGCGGACGATGAGTTGCCGGTTCGCCCACGATGACGCAACCGAAGTCTGGCTGAACGGCCAGCGCATTTACGCCGGCGGCTCGCACGCCAACGGGTTCGAGTCCATGGTCATCAAGTTGCCGTTGCGCAAAGGCCGCAACGAACTGGTGGTGCGCCTGACGAATTACTTCAATCGGAATTTCAATTGGGCCGGTTTTCTGTTAGGAGAAATAAAATGAACTGGAAATGCCTTCTCATGCTGGCGCTGCTGGCGGTTGTCGCCAACGGCGCAGACCGACCGAACATCCTCTGGCTGGTCAGCGAGGACACGACGACCACGCTCGCCTGTTACGGCGACACGACAGCGCCGACGCCGACGATAGACAAGCTCGCCCGCGAGGGCATCGTCTATGAGCGGTGTTTCACACAGCCGGTCTGCGCGCCGTCGCGCGCAACGCTTATCGCGGGTATGTATGCCATTTGCTCTGGCCCCGCACATCACATGCGGGCGCAGGGCAAGATTCCGGACTGGCTCAAAGGTTTTCCCGCGTACCTGCGCGAGGCTGGTTACTACACTTCCAACAACGCGAAGACCGACTACAACTCACCGATCAACGTCAAGGAAGCGTGGAACGAGTGCAGCAGGAAAGCGCACTGGCGCAACCGAGCCGCTGGGCAGCCGTTTTTCAGCGTGTTCAACCATGAGGTCACCCACGAGAGTTGCCTGTTCCCGGAGAAGGAAGAACCGACAGTTGATCCCACCAAGGTCCGAGTGCCGCCATACCAGCCCGACACGCCGGAGATTCGCGCCGACTGGGCGCGCCACTACAGCCGCATCGCGAAAATGGATGGCCAACTCGCTGAGAAACTCAAAGACCTCGCCGACGCCGGGCTGGCCGACGACACGATCGTGTTTTACTACGGCGACAACGGCGGCGTGGTCGCCCGCAGCAAGCGTTTCCTCCAGCGCAGCGGCACGCACGTCCCGCTCGTCGTCTATTATCCGTCGAAATGGCGTCACCTCGCGCCTGCCAAGCCCGGCTCGCGTATCAAGGACCCGGTCCACTTTGTGGATTTCGCGCCGACGGTGCTCTCGTTGGCCGGCGTGAAGATTCCCGATTACATGCAAGGCCGCGCATTCGCCGGCAAGGCCAGGGTTGCACCGAACGAGTTTGTCCTCTGCACACGCGACCGGATGGACGAGCGCTACGACATGATGCGGTCGGTCATGGACAAACGCTGGCTTTACATTCACAACTTCCGTCCCGACCTGCCGTACGTCCAGCCGCTCGAGTACATGTTCCGTGCCCGCGGCTACCAATCGTGGGCGCGCGTCGCTCGCGAAGGCAAACTCACCCCGGCCACCGCGATGTTCTGGGGCGCGAAACCGACCGAGGAACTCTACGATTGTGACGCCGACCCCGACAACGTGAAGAACCTCGCCGCCGATCCCGCGCACCGCAAGACGCTGGAACGGTTCCGCGCTGAGTTGAAGCGCCGCGTGCTCGCCTACAAGGACAACGGTTTTCTGCCTGAAGGCTCCGTGCTGGAAGGCTACGACACTTCGCACAAAGAAGGCGCGTGGCCGGTCGAGCGCGTGTTCAAGTTGGCGATGCTCGCCTCCGAGCGCAACCCGGCGAACCTGCCGAAGTTGATCGAGGCGCTCAACGATCCGAGCGAACCGATGCGTTGGTGGGCTGCGCAAGGCTGTGCGATGCTCGGCAAAAAGGCGGCGCCTGCCGAAAAGGCGTTGCGCCGGTGTCTCGACGATTCGTCCGGTTCGGTGCAGGTCGCGGCGGCGGAGGCGATGACCCGGATTGGCAAGGTGGGCGCCGCGTTGCCCGTGTTGGAGCGATGCCTGAAAGCGGGTGGCCCGGTCAGTTGTCAAGCTGGCAACGTCTTCTACCGGCTCGGCGAGGCAGCGCGTCCGTCGTTGCCCGCGGTGAAGGCGGCGTTGAAACCGGGAAACGGGAGGAACGAACCCGGCAATCCGAAACGGATTCTCGAACGCGTCGTCGCGGTGCTCGAAGGCCGCGAACAGCCGTTGGTGTACCCATGCGGAGAGATTGTTCGATAAGAAGCAGGTCTACTTCGCTGATATGCTCTTTTGCCACATCCGTGTAATACCTATGACACTGATGTGGCCGGAGGTTCATGCGTTTGGGGTGTTGTTGATCCTGCCGGTGTAGCGTCGGCTGTCTCAGCCGACCTGTTTGAGTTAGCCGCCCAGTGCGCTGAGACAGCGCAGGCTACACAAAGGTCGTGTGGATTGCGCGCTTGTCAATCGGCGGGGTTATTGCGATAAAAACGCCATGCGAGAGACGATTCTGCTTTGTGTGGCGCCCTGTGTTCTCAACGCCGGTTGCTCGGTGAAACGGTTCGCGGTGAATCAGGTGGGCAACGCGCCGGCGATTTCATCGAACTGCGCATCCCGGCAAAGGAGAAACGAAAGCTCACATTGTACGCGACGAAAAGCTGGGACTACGGCATCCTCCGCTTCAGCGTCAACGGCCAGCCCGCCGGCAAGGACTTCGACGCGTGGGCCGAGCGCCCGAAACCCAGCGGCCCGGTCACGCTCGGCGTGTTCGAGCCGAAGAACGGCGCGTTCATCCTGCGTGTCGAAGTCGTTGGCGCCAATCCCAAATCGAAAAACAGCAAATCCTTCTTTGGCCTCGACGCCGTCACGTTGACCGCGCCGTGAAAGGCGATACAGATGAACTGGAAATGGCTTCTGATGCTGGCGATTGCTGCGAATGCGGCGGATCGTCCGAACATTTTGTGGTTGGTCAGCGAGGACACGACGACGACGCTCGCCTGCTACGGCGACCGGACGGCGCCGGCGCCCACGATTGACAAGCTCGCTCGCGAAGGCATCGTCTATGAACGGTGCTTCACGCAGCCGGTCTGCGCGCCGTCCCGCGCGACGCTGATTGCCGGGATGTATGCCGCTTGTTTCGGCCCCGCCCATCACATGCGGGCACAGGGCAAGATACCGGACTGGCTGAAAGGTTTCCCCGCCTACCTGCGCGAAGCAGGTTACTACACTTCCAACAACGCCAAGACCGATTACAACTCGCCTATCAATGTCAGGGAAGCTTGGAATGAGTCTAGCGGCAAAGCCCACTGGCGTAAGCGCGCTGCCGGACAACCGTTCTTCAGCGTGTTCAACCACGGGGTCACCCATGAAAGCAGTTTGTTCCCGGAAAACGAAGTGCCCACGGTGGACCCCGCTACAGTTCGCGTCCCGCCGTACCTGCCTGATACATCGGAGATGCGCGCCGACTGGGCGCGCCACTACAGCCGCATCGCCAAGCTCGATGTCGAGCTTGCTGCCAGATTGAAGGAACTCGCCGACGACGGGTTGGTTGACGATACCATCATCTTTTACTACGGCGACAATGGCGGCGTGATGCCGCGCGCCAAACAGTTCCTGCAGCGCAGCGGCACTCATGTCCCGCTCATTATCCGGTTCCCGCCAAAATGGCGTCATCTCGCGCCGGCCGCGCCCGGCTCGCGCATCAAGGAGCCTGTCCACTTTGTTGACTTCGCCCCGACAGTGCTGTCGCTGGCCGGGATCAAGATACCCGATCACATGCAAGGCCGCGCCTTTGCCGGCCCGGCTAAAACAACACCGGATGAGTTTGTGTATTGTACCCGCGACCGAATGGACGAGTACTACGACATGATGCGCTCAGTGATGGACAGCCGCTACCTGTACATCCGCAATTTCCGACCGGACCTGCCGTATATGCAGCCCATCGAATACATGTTCCGTGCGCGCGGCTACCAGTCATGGGCGCGACTGGCCCGCGAAGGCAAACTCACGGCGGCCACCGCGATGTTCTGGGGCGAGAAACCCACCGAGGAACTATACGACTGCGACAACGACCCGGACAATGTTCGCAATCTCGCCAACGATCCTGCGCATCGGGAGATCCTCGAACGATTCCGCGCTGAGTTGAAACGCCGCGTGCTCGCTTACAAAGACAACGGTTTCCTCCCCGAAGGTTCGCCGCTGGAAGGCTACGACGCCTCGCGCAAGGAAGGCGCTTGGACGGTCGAGCGCGTGTTCGAGTTGGCAATGCTCGCCTCCGAGCGCAACCCGGCGAACCTGCCGAAACTGATCACGGCGCTCGATGACCCAAGCGAGCCAATCCGCTGGTGGGCCGCGCAAGGCTGCACGATGCTCCGCGAAAAAGCGGTGCCCGTAGAAAAAGCACTGTGCCGTCGGCTTCAGGATCCGTCCGGCTCCGTGCAAGTTGCGGCGGCGGAAGCGCTGGCGCGACTCGGCAAGGCGCCAGTCGCGTTGCCCGCGCTGGAGCGTTGCCTGAAAGCCGGCGGGCCGGTCAGTTTTCAGGCCGGCAACGTGCTGGACCGACTCGGCGAAGCCGCGCGCCCCTTGCTCCCCGCAATGAAGGAAGCGTTGGAGTCGGCAGCCGACAAGGGAAAGCCCGGCAGTCCCATACGGGTCCTCAAACATGCCATTGACGTGCTGGAAGGACGCGAACCCGCAATGGTGTATCCGAAGTAGAATGTGGGGCAGGTTTGCAACCTGCCATTGATCATGAATTGGGCAGGTTAAAAACCTGCCCCACATTGATTGTCGCTTGTCATTCGGCGGGGTTATTGCGATAAAAACGCCATGCGAGAGACGATTCTGCTTTGTGTGGCGCTCTGTGTTCTCAACGCCGGTTGCTCGGTGAAGCGGTTCGCCGTCAACCAAGTCGGCAACGCGCTGGCCGGCAGTGGGACGACGTTTTCCGCGGATGATGATCCGGAGTTGATCAAGGCGGCGCTGCCGTTCAGTTTGAAGTTGATGGAGTCGCTGTTGGCGGAAAGCCCGGACCATCGCGGGCTGTTGCTGGCGACCAGCAGCGGGTTCACGCAATACAGTTACGCGTTTATCCAGCAGGACGCCGATGAACTGGAAGCCCGCGACGTGGCGGGCGCAAAGGCGTTGCGGGAACGCGCCGCAAAACTCTACCGGCGCGCGAGAGATTACGGGCTGCGTGGGCTGGAGGCTCAATCGCGCGGCTTTTCACAAGCGTTGCGCAAGGAGCCGAAGACGGCGGTGCGGAGCCTGAAACGGGCGGACGTGCCGCTGTTGTATTGGACGGCGGCCTCGTGGGGTTCGTTGATCTCGCTGTCGAAGAACAAGCCGGACGTGGTGGCCGACCAGCCGCTGGTGGAGGCGATGATTGAC
>CAZNOK010000173.1:0-11014 GCA_964574605.1 uncultured Verrucomicrobiota bacterium | reverse complement strand
CCATTGACCGTCGAGAATGCTGCACTGCGATGCACGGGCTGTAACAACAAGAAAGGCAGCCGATGACCTCGCGATTTCTACGGGCATAGCAAGTTGGTCGAGGTTAACGGTGTCGGGATTTGACCACGCTGGTTAGTTGACTGCACCGGCGTCGTGTTCCGGTTTTGTTCCGGTCGCGCGGAAGTGCTTGCGCCGGCTCTGCTTGCCCAAACCTGCCACGGCGCTGGCACACCCGGTGCAAGTGCAGCACGGCATGAACTGGAAATATCTTTTGTTGATTCTGTTGTGCGCAACGGTCGTCGCGTCAGCCGCGGAGCCGACCGTCGAGCAACGGCTCGCCGACCTCGAAGCGTATGTCAACAACGGCAGCCGCACCGCCAACGTGGCCTCGAAGATCGCCGGCCCCGGTCCGGGGCACAACGGCTGGATGATGACGTCGTCGGCGCTGGTGCTGTTCATGACACTGCCGGGCCTCGCGTTGTTCTACGGCGGACTGGTGCGCCGGAAGAATGTGCTGTCGGTGCTCGCGCAATGTCTCGGCATCGCAGGTTTGGTGACGATTTTGTGGTGGGCCGTCGGCTACAGCCTCGTGTTCGCGCCGGGCGGCTCGATTCTTGGCGGGTTGAAGTTCGCGTTCCTGCGCGGCGTGGACGGCAATCCGAACACCGACTACGCCGGGTGGGTCTCGCACAACGTGTTCGCGATGTACCAGATGATGTTCGCGATCATCACGCCGGCGTTGATTGTCGGCGCAATCGCGGAGCGGATGAAATACGCCGCGGTGCTGCTGTTCGTGGCGCTCTGGATGTTCGTGATTTATTTTCCGCTGGCGCACATGGTCTGGGGCATTGACGGCCTGATGAACGGTGTCTGGAACGCCGCCGCGAAGATCAAGGCGATTGATTTCGCGGGCGGCACGGTGGTTCACATGTCGAGCGGCTGGTCGGCGTTGATTCTGTGTTTGATCCTCGGCAAGCGGCTCGGCTTCGGCAAGGTCATCATGGCGCCGCACTCGATGGTGCTCTGCATGGTTGGCACCGGGATGTTGTGGGTCGGCTGGTACGGTTTCAATGCCGGCAGCGCTGTGGGCGCGGACGGCATTGCGGGCAACGCCTTCCTGACCACTACACTCGCGGCGGCCATCGCCTCGACGACGTGGGCGGCCGCCGAGTGGATGATCCGCGGCAAGCCAAGCGTGCTCGGCTTCTGTTCCGGCGTCGTGGCGGGTCTGGTCGTGGTCACGCCGGCCTGCGGTTTCATCAGCGCCACTGGCGCGGTCATCATCGGTGTGCTGGCGGGCTTCATCCCGTTCCTCGCCTGCGTGAAACTGAAAGCGATGCTCGGCTACGACGACGCGCTCGACACATTCGGTGTCCACGCCGTCGGCGGCACACTCGGCGCGCTGTTGACTGGATTCCTCGCCACGCACGCGGCCAACGCGAACCTCGCAACGAATTTGAAGGATGTTGTCGGCCACACACTCTGGCTCCATCAGCTCGCCGCGATGGGCATCACGCTCGTGATGGCGTTGGTCGGCACGGTGGTGATCGCGCACATCGTGAAGTTCATCGTCGGCCTGCGTCCATCGCTGGAAGAAGAGACGCAAGGCCTCGACGTGGTGGACCACGGCGAAGAGGGCTACATCCTCGAATAAGAGCGGTCAGCGCTGGGGGAGCGGCCATACATGCGGCGGTAGAGGCGATTGAAGTGTGAGAGATTGTTGAAACCGGTCGCGTAGGCGATGGCGCTGATGTTCTCGCGGCTGCCCAGCAACTGCCGCCGCGCGTGATCGAGACGGACGCGACTGAGAAACTCCGTGAACGTCGTGCCCGTGTAGCGCGGGAATTGTCGCTCGAAACTCGCCCTGCTCATCCCGGCCAACTCCAACGCCTCGTGCAAGGAGAGCGGCTCTGCGTATCTCTCCAGCACACGGCGAATGACACGCTCGATGCCCGCTTGATACCGTTCGCCCTCCTGCACGCTGAAGGAGACGCTCGACAACTCGGTAATCTGCCCGGCAGGAACCGCCGCCAAGTCGGCCAGTATTTGCAGGAGCATTCCCAACCGCCCGGCCACCGACATTTCCGTCATCGTCAACAACCGGGCAGCGATTTTTCGTCGTGTCGCTGCTCCAAACAACAAGCCACGTCGGGCGCGCTCCCACAACGGGGCCAGCGACGCAAACTCCGGCAGCGCGCGCAGCGGATGTTCCAGCGGCCAGTGAAACTGCACGCAAATCCCGGTCGAATGACTCAGCCCTTGAATGCAGTGCGGCAGGTGCGGCCCCAGCAATTCCAAGTCCGGCCCGTGGAACGGCGCGATGTGGTCGCCCACCAACCGCAGTCCGTGGCCGCGCGCGATGAACGTCAGTTCCATCTCGCGGTGCAGATGCCAGTGGTCGCCGGCGCCTTGAAACGGCACCACGCGGCCATCGGCGGTGAACTGCTCGACCTCGCGGAGGTTGTCGCGCCAGCGGTGCAGTCGGAACGACAACCCGCCCGGCGGCGTGATGGTTTCAAAATGAATGGCGGTGACCATGCTCGAACCGACTGCAATTTTCGCATAACGGTCGTCGTTACGCAATCGCCCCCGCGGTAGCCGCGCCGCTCTATCGTCGCAATTCCTTTCCGGACAAACCCATTTCCCATTTGCCACATCAATGTCATAGCTATGACATTGATGTGGCATGAGGGTCCGGATGCCCTTGAAGGGAGTACCAGCGTCCAAGGCTCCTGTAGCGGACGGCTGAGACCGGAGTGTCAGTTTTTGTGACACGCGGCTATGGCGGAAACGGCGGGGTTACGCTAGACTGCCGCATCATGAAGACGATTCTCGTAGCGGTCTTGTTGCTGACCACCGCCACTTCGCACGCCAAGACCTTCCGCGCCGGTGCCTTTGCGATGGATGTCACGCCGACCAACTTCCCCGTCATCGTCAACGGCGGGTTCCTCGCAAAGACCGCCGACCAGGTTCACAGTCCGTTGCATGTCCGCTGGCTCGTGCTCGACGACGGGCGGACGCGCGTTGCGCTCGGCGTGCTCGACACCTGCGTGATCCCCGTCGAGTTCGCCGACGCGGTGAAAGCGCGTGCGCAGAAACTCACCGGCATCCCGGCGGAGCGAATCATGCTCTCCGCGGTGCACACGCACAGCGCGCCGTCGTTGATGCAGGCGCTCGGCACGCCGGCCGATCTGAATTACCCGGCGTTCGCGTTGCCGCGGATTGTCGAAGGCTTGAAACGCGCGGTGGATAATCTCGCCCCGGCGCGCGTCGGTTGGGCGGTCGCGCAGGCGCCGAACCACACACACACACGCGTCTGGATTCGCCGGCCCGACAAAATGCTGAACGATCCGTTCGGCCAACTCACCGTTCGCGCCAACATGCATCCCGGCTACCAGAACCCCGACGCTATCGGCCCGGCAGGACCGTCCGATCCGGCGTTGACGTTGTTGGCTGTGCAATCGCCCGATGGCCGTTCCGTCGCGGTGCTGGCAAACTATTCGATGCATTACTTCGGCGCCCCGGCGATCTCTGCGGATTACTACGGATTGTTTGCCGAGAAGATCGGGCCGCTCATCGGCGCAGGAAACGATTTCGTGGGCATCATGTCGCAAGGCACCAGCGGCGACCAACACTGGATGGACTACAGCCAGCCAAAGCCCAACATTACAATGGACACTTACGCCGGCGAGTTGGCGCAGATCGCAGCCAACGCTTACAAGACCATCGTGTTCCAAGACTGGGTTCCGTTGGCGATGCGCGAGAAGACGCTGCGTCTCGCCACTCGACAACCGGATACGAAACGACTCGCGTGGGCGCGTGACCTCATGGAGAAGATGGGCGACCGCCAGCCGAAATCCCGCGAGGAAGTTTATGCGCGCGAACAACTCTGGCTGAAGGAGAACCCAGTCCGCAACGTGAAGTTGCAAGTGGTGCGCGTCGGTGATTTTGGCATCGCCATCTGGCCGTGCGAAGTGTTCGCCATCAGCGGCCTCAAGATCAAAGCGCAAAGCCCGTTGCAACCGACGATGAACATCGAACTGGCCAACGCCGAGGAAGGTTATATCCCACCGCCGGAGTTGTATCCGCTCGGCGGCTACAACACATGGCCGTGCCGCACCGCTGGGTTGGAAGTGAGCGCAGAGCCGAAGATCGTGGACGGATTGCTCAATCTGCTCGAAGACGTCAGCGGCAAGAGCCGACACAGGGTTGCCGCTTTGCACGGCGCCTACGCGGAAATCGTGCTGGCCTCGAAACCGTTCGCGTATTGGCGGCTCGATGAGTCGAGCGGCCCCGTCGCGCGCGACGCCACGGGCGCGGCACGCAACGCGGCGTATGAACTTGGCGTGGCGCGCTGGCTCGACGGGCCGAAGTTTGCCGGCGAGATCACGATCAATCGTTGCCCGCATTTTGCCAGCCATAAGTTGAACGCCACCCTCAACGGACTGAAGAACACCTACACTATCGAACTCTGGTTCTGGGACGGTATGCCGGGAACGGGTCACCTGCTCGAGATCGATAGCCAGCCGATTTCGATCAAATCGGCTCCACCGAAAACATGGAAACATCTTGTGCTGGTCCGCGACGGCGAACAAGTCACAGTCTATCTGGACGGCACCCTTGCGCCTGATGCCATCACCGGCACACTGCCTGCCGGGCCGAAGAAGATCACGCTGGCAGTTGGCTTTGAAGGAAAGCTCGACGAAGTAGCCATCTACGACCGCGCGTTGACTCCTGCGGAGATCGCGACGCATTGGAGAGTGTCGGGGATTGAGGGCACACGTACCGCATCGCGCGTCCCATCGCCGCAATTCGCCGGCGATTACGCCGGCGCGGTTCGGGCGTTGAAACCGCGTGTTCACCTGCCACTCGTCACGACTGACACCAGCGCGCGCACCGACCAACTCGGCGAACAATACAGCGTGGCCTTCTGGTTCCGAAACACCCTGCCGAACGACGCTCGTCCCGTGACGGCCTATCTGTTCTCACGTGGCCCTGCTGGCGATCACGCCGCGCCCGGCGACCACCTCGGCATCGGCGGCACGCACGGGCAAAATTCCGGCCGGCTGATCTTCTTCAACGGCAACAAACGCGGCCAGCTTCTCAAAAGCCGGGAGATAATCGCGCCCCGCACATGGAACCATGTCGTGTTGGTCCGCGCAGACCGACGCGTGACGGCGTTCCTCAACGGCGCACCGGCATTCGACGGCGAAGCCGACGTGACGACAGCAGGCGCGAACACGTTTTTTGTCGGAGCGCGTTGCGACAACTTCGCGCCGCTGGAGGGCCAGATCGCTGAGTTTGCGTTGTTCGACCGCGCCCTCAACGCCACCGACGCCGTGCAACTTTATCGCGCTGCCAAGGGAGTCCCACAGTAATCATGAGCCGGCAATGGCACGTTTGTCTCGCCTGTGTCGTCACGGCATTGGCCGTGGCGGCTGACGAGCCGACGCAGGGCGCGACCAAGAAGGTTGATCTGGGAGGCGGTGTGACGCTGGAACTGGTTTACATCCCGGCCGGCGAGTTCATGATGGGCAGCACACCGGAGGAGCGCGCTTGGGCTACCGGCATCGAAGGCGGCGCCGCGCCGGGAACGACGCGCGAAAAGCCGGAGGGCGATCCGCGATTGACGCGAGTCAAGAACGGTTTTTGGATGGGGCGCACAGAAGTCAGCGTCGGACAATTCCGTCGGTTTGTGGAGGAGAGCGGCTACGTCACCGACGCCGAAAAGCCCGGCGGATGGACGCAATGTTTCGATCCGTCATGGGACGGCTATCACTTCACGACGAAAATAGCGCAACCGTGGAAGGCGATGCCGGGCAAGAGCTGGCGCGACCCGAATTGGGCGTTCCCGAACCGCGGTGTCTTTCCGGTCGTGTGCGTGAGTTGGAACGACGGACGGGCATTCTGCCAGTGGTTGACGAAGCGGGAGCGCGAGGCCGGACGGTTGCCCGCAGGTTTGGAATACCGGCTGCCGACGGAAGCGGAGTGGGAGTATGGCTGCCGCGGCGGCCGGCCGCGCGCGTTCTTCTGGTGGGGCGACGAGTTTGAGGAGGGCGAAGGCCGGCTGAACATCTCCGCAATGGATTTTCTGCCGGGCCGGAAAAAAGCTTGGCCGCTGGCGAAGGCGCCGTGGAGCGACGGGTTCGCGTTTGTGTCGCCAGTGAACCATTACGGCGAAAAGGGCCGTAACGGTTTTGGCCTTGCCGACATGTGTGGCGGGGTGTGGGAGATTGTGCTCGACCACTTCGACCCGCAAGGGGCTCACGAGGAAGTGTATTTCGTCGCCAAGGACCCGCATCCGGTCTGCCGGGGCGGCAATTACTTTGACGTGCCCGGCAACGCGCGCTGCGCCGTCCGCCTCGGCCTCCGCGGCCCCAGCTACTCCGACTCCCGCGACGGTTTCCGCATCTGTCTCGGTGTGCCGCGTCCCGTAAGAGAGTGAGGAACGCGAAGAAGCAACGGCCAACCACGAAAGGAGATTCGTCATGATGACTGCCGGGAAATTCCACGACAACTTCAACCCACAATTCCTGACGCGCGGATGCTTGGCAGCGTATCTTCTGTGCACGTTGGCGATCTCTGGAGAAAGAGCCGCTGCCGCCGGCCCTGTTACGATCATCGTCAACAAGGGTTGCTTTGCCCGCGCGGAAGAAGCCGCCGTCGGTGAGGAGAAAGTCAATTGGTGGGATGCTGATCTTGCCGACGACCGCGCTTGTACGGAGTGTTTCGCCGCGATGGAACTCGCAGAACTATTTCCCGCCTGCACGCTTTTCTCGAAGAATGATATACACATTCAAAGCCTCGACGCACTTCCTGTGTCGGGCGATGTGATACTCATCGGCAGCCGCAACTCCAATCCGTTAATCGCCTCGCGCACCCTGCCCAAAGCCGCAGAACTCACAACAGAACAATCGTTCCGCATCTACGCCGAGCGCGAAGGTGGGAGGATCGTCACCGTCATCGAAGGGAAAGACCGAGTCGGCACTCTCTACGGTGTGTATGCGTTTCTGGAACAGATTGGGATGCGCTTTTATGGGTTGGGCGAGCACGGGACGGTGCGCCCGGTGAAACGGTCGGAGTTGCCGCACTCGTTGCGCGTCACGGAGAATCCTTCTTTTCTTTCGCGCGGATTCATCGGCCTCGGAGATCGCGGCAACGAAGACATCTTCTTCTGGATGGCGCGGAACCGGATGAACTACTGTGACGAAACCGGGAAAGACGTGCACTTCCACAAGAAGCTGGGCATGTTGCTGGCGCGCGGAGGTCACAGCATCCAATCGCTTTTCCTGAATCCTGACGCTGAGTATCCTTACAACCATCCGCGATTTCGCGGCGACGAAGGCAAACCGCAAGACCCGTATCCTTGCGGAAGCGACTATGCGGGTGACGTAAACGGCGACGGCAAGCTCACCTATTTTGAAGCTCATCCCGAATGGTACGGACTGCGCAAGGGCAAACGGAGCGCTAAGCTTGTCGGTGCCGGCGACAACTACTGCACATCCAATCAGGACGCCACCAACGAACTGGCCAAGAACCTGGTGCAGAGTCTGATTGACGGCGCGTGGCGAAATGTGGACATCGTCAATTTCTGGATGCTCGACAATGGGAAATGGTGCGAGTGCGAATGTTGCGCGCGACAAGGCAACTATACCGACCGGCTGTTCGACGTCTGCTACGCCGTCCAAAAGGCGATCCAACAAGCCCAGCGCGAAGCGCGCCTGCACCGGAAGGTGCTGCTCGCCTCGCTGGCCTATCACGAAACGTTGTCTCCTCCGTCGCGCCCGCTGCCGGCCGATTTCGACTATCAGAGCTTCTCCGTCACGTTCTTCCCCATCGAGCGATGCTACGTCCACACGCTTGCCGACCCGAAATGCACGGAGATCAACCAATTCTTGCGCGAACACTACGAGGGGTGGACGACCAAACCGGACCGGCACTACAAAGGATCGCTGTTCATCGGCGAGTATTACAACGTCAGCAGCTTCAAGGGACTGCCGGTGCTTTTCCCTTCGATCATGGCCGCTGACATCCCTTGGTACTACCGAACCGGCACGCGGCACTTCAATTACATGCACACGCCCACGCACCTCTGGGGCACGTGGACGCTGAACCAGTATCTGCTTGCCCGGCTCTTGTGGAATGTCGAAACGGACTCGGAGGGTTTACTGACGGAGTATTTTCGCACGTTCTATCCCACGACTTCCCAACATACGCGGGCGTTCTATCGTCACTTGGAACGAGCGACGGCGAATTTCAAGCCCTTCAAACATTATGCAGGCAAGGACCGCTATTCGTTGCGAAGGCAACTGACGGTTGATTCGCGGGAGATCTTTCCACTGAAGCACCTGCGCTACGACAGTTATCACCCGGAAACCGACGACGGCCCGGACGTGATCGAGATCGTGGAGGAAATGCGTCTCGCCCGAAAGGAACTCGATGCCGCACTGCTAGAATGCCACGACCAAGACGAAGCGGCGCGTCTCATGGAGGATGACCGTCGTTTTGCGTATGGCGAGGCGATGGTGTTCTTCTATTACCATCTGATCCGCACCGCCATGCTTCACCGGCGCGGCGAGGCGGCGCTCGCGCGCCGCGAGTTCGGCATGGTCGAGCAATACACCGAAAAACTTCGGGCAGTAACGGACTTGGTTGCGCCGTTGGAAAACAGAAAGGCCGGCGATGCGAACGCCAAAGACGGTTTCGAGGCGACCCAAGCGGAAAATGTGTACCAGTTCTTCAAGACGAAATACGGTCACTTGTCCGGCGCTGGCCGCTGAGACCGGAGTGTCAGTTTTTGAGACACGTAGCTATGGCGAAAACTGAGGCGCTGCGTTAGACTCTATGAACAACAAAATGATGAAGACCATCATTTGCTGTCTCGCTGTCGTCATGGCATTTGTCATGGCTGCTGCGGAGCCAACAAGACCAAACATCATCGTCATTCTCGCTGACGATCTTGGAGCCGGCGAACTCGGTTGCTACGGCAACAAAACGAACAAGACGCCGAACCTCGACACGCTCGCCCGCCAAGGGATGCAGTTCCGCACCTGTTACGCGACGCCGGTTTGTTCGCCGTCGCGCGTGTTGTTGCTCACGGGCCGATACGGTTTTCGCACCGGCTGGTTCAACTTCACCGGCCGCTGGGGTTCTCCGACCTACTCCAACCCCAACTACGACCTCGGCAAATCGGAAACGACTTTTGCACACCTGCTCAAAAAGGCCGGCTACGTCACCGGGCTGGCTGGCCGCTGGCTCGAATACGGCCACGAGCACATTTACATCCCCAACGCCGGGTTCGACGAGTATTTCATCTGGGCCATCCACGGCGACAAACTGCCGCCGGGCGTCGCGCACACCGGCGCGTGGCAGAACCGGGAGAAAAACACCACCTCGCGTTTCTGGCATCCGTGCCTGATCCGCAACGGCCAATACGTGCCGACCAAGCCCGACGACTACGGCCCCGATCTCACAAACGAGTTTTGCCTCGATTTCCTGCGTCGCCACCGCGACCGGCCGTTCCTGCTTTTTTATCCGATGGTCCTCGTCCACTCCCCGTATAAACCCGTGCCCGACTGCGTGCATCCCGGCCAGAAAAAACCGGGCAATCTGCAAGCCTACATCGAGCACTCGGATCATCTCGTCGGTCGTCTGCTGCGCGAGCTTGACGCGCTCGGCCTCAGCAAGAACACCGTTGTCATCTTTGCCGGCGACAATGGCACCGAGGGCGCGGGCAAAAACACGGCGACCGAACGCGGCGCGCGCGTGCCGTTCATCGTCCGCGCGCCCGGCCTCGTGAAAGCCCGTGCGGTGAGCGACGAACTCGCTGACTTTAGCGACCTGTTGCCGACGCTGGCGGAGCTTGCAGGCGCGCCGGTGCCGAAAGACCTCACGCTCGATGGCCGCAGTCTCGTGCCGACGCTTCACGGCGAGCCGGGCCCGCATCGGGAATGGATTTTCAGTTACCTGCGTCACTTGCGCATCCTGCGGGATAAACGCTGGCTGTTGGAGGGCACGGGAAAATTTTACGACTGCGGCGCCAACCGCACCGGCAATTACAAGGAGGTGACCGACTCCACCGACCCGGAAGTCGTGGCCGCCCGGAAACGGTTTGATAAAATTCTTAACAAGCTCCCCGCCGGACCGCCGCCACCGGTCGGGAAAGAGACCGCCGCTACCGCGCCTCGCCCCAACATCCTGCTCATCACCGCCGACGATCTCGGTTGCCTGTTGTCCTGCTACGGCGAACGGCGCATCAAGACGCCGAAGCTCGACGCGCTCGCCTCCGCCGGCGTCCGCTTCGCCAACGCTTACGTGGCGGAATCCTCGTGCAGCCAGTCGCGCGCGGCGTTGTTGACCGGGCTGTGGCCGCATCAGAGTGGGCAGATCGGCCTCTCGCAACTCGGCTTCACGATGCGGCCCGGCCTGGCGAACCTGCCTGCATCGCTCAAGGCCGCCGGCTATCGCACCGGCATCCTCGGCAAACTTCACGTCGAACCGGCGTCGGATTTCCCGTTCGACTGGAGCGACACGAACACAAGCAAGACGCGCAACGTGCGCTGGGTAGCCAACCAAAGCCGGGAGTTCTTCGCGTCGGCAAAAGCGTCTGGTCATCCGTTTTTCTTTTACGTGAACTACTTCGACCCGCACGTTCCGCTGAACAAGAACACCGACCAGATTGCCGGTCTGCCGGAGAAACCGCTCACCGCCGCCGACATCGAGCAACCCATCCCGCTCGGCGCGCGCGATGCGGCAGGCGACCGCGCGGCCACCGCGCATTTGCTGAACGCCGTGCTGCGCGTGGACGCCGGCGTCGGGTTGCTGCTCGATGAACTGCAAGCGGCGGGGTTGGCCGACAACACCATCGTCGTTTTCGTCGGCGACAACGGCATCGCCATGCCACGCGGCAAGACGTGGTGCTACGAACGCGGCGTGCGCGTCCCGATGATCGTGCGCTGGCCCGGCGGCGCCAAGCCCGGCCAAACGCGACAGGAGACCGTTTCGTTGCTCGACC
>CAZNOK010000172.1:0-11095 GCA_964574605.1 uncultured Verrucomicrobiota bacterium | reverse complement strand
CGCCAAGGCGCGTTGCCCGGCAGCGCGGATTGGGCGCACGCGAGCGGCGACGCGGCGCACACGTTCGCGTCGCAGGATCAACGCATCGCGGCGCCGCTCGGTGTGCTCTGGTTCGGCGGCGGACTGGATCGGACAGTTCCGTGGATCGAAGGCGACCCGCCAAAACTGCCGAGCGAAGCGGAGTGTTCGGGCTTCGCCGGCGCCGGCCCGCCGCCGCGCGTGGCCGGCGGACGGATGTTCGTCCAGATCGGCGACGAACTGTTCGCCTCCGACATCTACACGGGGCGACATCTCTGGAAAAAGACCGTAAAGGCACTCGACAATTTTGCCGTGACCGAAGACAGCGTTTATGCCGTCGCAGGGAGAAACTGTCTCCGCCTCGACGCGGCGACCGGAAAACAACTGGCCGCGTTCCGCGGCGACTGGCGCGAGGTTCGCGTCCGCGGCGAACTGTTGGTCGGCGCGACGGGCAAGTTGCTGGTTTGCTTGGACCGGCGCACCGGCGCGACACGTTGGAAACTGGAGTTGCAGCGGGACGAATTTGGTTTCGCCGTCGGAAACGACCGGGTTTTCTGTGTGGACTACTGGCAACCGGCACACCGGAGCAAGGACGACCCAAAGACCGAGGAAGCGGAGATCATGGCGCTGAAGCTTGCCAGCGGCGAGGTGCTCTGGCGGACACAAGCGACCACGCCCGTGACCGCGTTGCCGAAGCCGAAGAGTTTCGCGCCGCCGTTGAAACCGCAATTGGCATTCTCCGAACCGTGCGATGCGTTGGTGTTCACGCGCAACCAAGCCACGGCGGCGGCGTATCGCGGCGCGACCGGTCAGTTGCTCTGGGCGAAGGAACTGTTGTCGAAAGACTCGCCGACGGCATTCAGCAGTTATCATCCGCCCATCGTGCTGGCCGACCGGCTCATCACGCACAGCGGTCTCGTGATTGGCTTGTTGAGCGGCGAACCGTGGGGACTGCGGATGTGGAGGGGCGCGAATGTTGACCTGCGCGGCTGCGGACGCGCGCTCGGTTGTCCGCGGCTGGTCATGGTGCGCGACGGCTACGCGTCGTATTTTGATTTGGGGACGGGAGCGCACACGCACTTGCGCGGCATCCGGGCCGGCTGCACCAGCAGTCTCATCCCGGCTGACGGCATCGTCGTTGCCCCGCACTACACGCGCCACTGCAACTGCAATTACCCGCTGAGTTTTTCGTCCGCTTTCGTGACGATGCCGGAAGCGGCATCGTGGGACCTTGCTCGCACTCAGAAGTCGGAATAGAAGTTCGCCAGCCGGAACAAGCCGAGCGAAGCGAGACGCCGAGGGTAAGGGGCGGCAAACCGGAACATCACACAGTGCTTGCGTTCAAATCCCTGACAGGCGTATTCTCCGCGCCGAAGGAGAAACACAAGTCATCACATAAACCAGTAACTCAAAACCAATTCGCGTAGCTTCAGCCTGTCCTCTACGAAACGTGGAAATTTCGAGACGGTGGACAGTGTTCGAAGCGCGCCCCGCAAGGGGTGCGCTGAAAACGCTCCACCGTAGGCATCCACGTGCCTGTAGAGGGGCGCAAGTAAGTGCGCCCCCTTTTGTTTGGACAGTGTTGGACCTCGCAAGGACTGAGGACAATATGGATATCGCGTTCAACTGTGAGAAATGCGGCCAACACTTGGTGATTGATCAAACTGCCACTGGTGCAGCGGTGCAATGTCCGAGTTGCGGTACAGCACTCAAAGTCCCAGCCTATATTCCTTCTCAGAGTGACACAGCTCGTGCCACAGTGATGCCCGCGAAGAAGCGTTCACATATTCCTTTGCTTATTGGGGTAGTATTCATCTTTTTGTTGTCCACGGGTACGATTGTTACATGGCTCTTTTACCGCGCTCATAAGGAGCTTGGTAGAGTGCAGACAACTCTGGAGAAATCGCTTCAAAAAGACATTCAATCAGCTTCCAAGCAAACCTCCCCAGAACAAGCAGCGAACGTTCTCTACGTTGCTGCCGGCAAAGATTTAGCAGAGGCTAGTTCATCCACAGGAATGGTTAGAACGGTCGCACTAGCTAAAGCATTTAGCAGATTCTCCAAAATAATTAACGACTATCCGTCCAGTAGCGTTGCCGTTGACATAGTTAGACATAGTGGTGTCGAAGCTTTGGGGCGGACCGTTCCCATTTCGCAATTCCAAACTATTGGTGAGGATACCATCAGAATATTAGACCACATGTCGTCTCTTGATACGTTTCTACAATTTATAGCCGACAACGAAGAATCGCTTCTAAAAGGGCGGAAGGAACTTCCGTCTGGGTGGGTGCTGGCATTATGGAAATATCACAAGCAGGATTGGCAGTGGTTCACAAAAACACAGCCAGAGGACTTCAGCACCAAATTAAGATCAATAATCTGTTTGCTTTTTGGAGAACAAGAGACGCTTGCCAAAGAACTTATAGCCTCTCTACCCGCGAAAGAAAAACAACTCTGCGAAGATTTTCTCCAGAAAGGTGGTCTGAACAAAATCAGAGGCAAAGGCAGAGCCAATGCGAGCGCGACCAACCAAACAAGTGTCTCTTGGCTCGATTATTGGAAAGATTTTCCTGATCGAAGAGTCCAACTGATGAGGTTATCAAAAGAACTTAGGTCGCTGCCTATCAAGAAAGATGAAGCTCTTTTCAAATCGGTGGTAGCCCATGCAGTCAACGGTCGGGACTTTGAAGCAGTTAGCCAAATCGAAATGAAATATCCTTTGTTTAGGCATCAATTCATTGCTGCAACGGCTGTAGAAACTTACGAAAACGGAAATGTCAAGTCAGCGATGGATTTGCTGGCGTACGGAAGGGGGAGACTAATTGCCGATAAAGATGAAATATCGCAAAACGACATAGTGCCGTATGTTCAAGCCTGTGTGTATATGGACTTGTTGTCGAGTGCCAAGCAGATAGCGGCGATGATAACAGGCAATCTCAGAGAAAAGGCGATGGAATGTGTATGTGCAGCCCAGATTGCAAAGGCGCTGACAGAAACAAACCTGAATGCAATTGCCGTCTGTGTCACGAGAGATTGTCCTAACACAAGTCAGTTTAAAGAGTTGTTCATACTGGATATTGTGAATAGCTTTCTAGCCCTCGACGATCCAATTGACGCTCTTGCTGTGGCACGAGAAAACAATCAAATCGAAGCCGAACTTCCAATCGCAGCTTATTTGATGCTTAAGAACAAGAAGAGTGATGCGCTGGATATAATGGCACACGCTGCATCAGCGAAAGACTTCCCGGTTGTAAGCTACCGAGTCGCCCTAATCATGCTCAGATTGATGCATCCTGAGATAATACAGTCCATCAGCGAGATTTTGAATGCCGAAACTGCACAATGAAAGTTCTTTGCCGGTATGACACACAGGAACGTATCGAAAAGTTCATCAACGACGGAGTCCTCTCTTTTGGTAACGCACGCCTGTATGTGGCACAACAATTGACCGGCGGACAGCGAGATAATGAATTGCGGCGGACATTTTATCCCTCACCGAAAAATGGAATTGTTGTCTTTACGCCCCAGAATGGAACTCCACCCATTCACGTTGAAGTCGTCGGTATGAAGCTGGAATCGCTCTTACCGCACTATTTCTTGTTTTGCCTTTCGACAGTTTACGATGTTTGCTTATACGAGGAATTTGGAAGGGATGCTTGTGCGGTAATTGGCGATCCGGGACGCTTCCTGAAGCGACTCAGAGACCACGTGAGCGCCAACATGCCAGGATGGAAGGTGGGCTGTCGTGGTGTTAAGTACTTTGACCCGCGTCACACACCGGAAACCAATGACTTGTTTGATCTGATTTGTTCAAAAGACCAACGGTATAAGCACCAATATGAATACCGCATTGTTCTTTACACACGCGAAGAGACGGATGCCGAGAGAATACCGGTCTGCCTTGGAGCATTAGAAGACGACTGTGACATTACGATGAGATTACGACCAACGTTGTCAGCGCCAGTTTCTGACTCTGGACAAATCTCTTAATGAACTTGTGGTGCGTTTTGCTGATGCTTAGCAGTGCTGGGCATCGGCATTGTGTTCCGGAAATGTTCCGGTTTGCCGCCCTTACCCTCGGCGTCTCGCTTCGCTCGGCTTGTTCCGGCCACGCCGGCGATGTGACCGAGCAGATGGAGTTTCAGAGCCATGCTAAATGTTTAGCATGGCTCCAACATCTTTCAGCATCTCATCGTGTTTCGGTGAACTGATATTTACCGGCACGGATTTTGGTGACCTGCTTGTCGCCGTCGAGTGTGAGGGATTGCTCGATCTTCGAGCCTTTCACTGCCCAGCCGTTTTGCGGCAACAGAAATTCCTGACGACCGACTTTCACGCGCTGGGGTTTCTCGCCGAAGTTGACGATGCATTCGGTGCCGTCGCTGAAACGCGTGCGTTGGACGGTGTGGTCGGGCGTGACGAACTCGTGCGAGACCAATTCGGCGGTCGCCACGACCTCGTGGAGTTTGCAGGTGTTGCGATACGTCCGCAGGAACACGGCGCGGTCTTTGAGCCATGAGCCACCTTTGTTGGCCCAGAGCAACGGAATGGTGCCGTAGAGGATGTTGAAGGCGTCCTTCTTCGGTGTGATCTCGGGCGCGGCGTCGAGCAGCCAATCGCTCGCGTCGCCCCAATACCACGTCGTGACGATGCAGTCGTGGAAGACCAGTTCCCAAAGCGGCGCGCGCCACTCGTGGCCGATGCCCCACTTCGCGTATTGTTCCCACTTCGTCTTCAGCTTGCCCCATGCGCCTTCGAATTCCTCGTCCTTCGATTTCGGATGAATCAAGTGGCCCGCCGGCCACGATGCGTTGCCGCCGCTTTGCATTCCTTCGATGTAGTCCACCCACGGCACGCACCACCAGATGCCGTGCTCGCCGCCCACGACCAGTTTGCGGTCGCGAAACGCGCGGTGCAACGCCGGGCCGCACTCGCGTTTCTGGGTGCGCGTCATCGGATGGTTCGGGTCGTAACACTCGTAAAGCGACTCGGCGGTGGTCACGTCAACGAACCGGCCGATGAACGGCCATTCGCTGAGCACCTTTTCGGCGGTTGCTTTCGCGGCTTCCTCCCACAGCATCGGACAACGTTTCATGAATTGCGTTTTCTTGTCCCACGTCAGCCACGCTTTCATCCGCTCGCCATCCTTCAACATCACGGCGTGGTCAGGCAGGATGGCGTGTTGGTGGTCAATCTTGCCGTCCTTGGTCTGGAGGATGTCGGTGTAGTTGTCGTATTCGCTCGTGAGATAGCCGAGGTCGTTGATGGCGCGCATCTCCTCCGGTTTTTTCGGCTTGCCGTGGATCAGCATCTTCTCGACGCCGGCGGCTTTGGCCTCTTGCGCGAACGCCAGCGACGCGTTGCCCCAGACATCCGGCGCGCCGAAGAGCCGCGCGAGGTTCGGGTTCTTCTTCAATTTGTCGGCGAGCGGCACGATGAGTCCGTGCTCCTTCGCGTAGGCGCGGTAGCGTTTGCAAAGCGCGACATAACCGCCTTTCGGCGCGAAATGGTAGAGCACGCTGCGCGTGTAGCCGAACGCGCCTTTCTGTCCGCGCCAACGCACCATCGGCGCCACCAGTTGCCGGCCGTTCTTGCCGGTGAACTTCTGCATCGTCACGCTGGCGTCGTCGCTCGTTTCGAGCAGCAGCAGATAACCGCAGCCGGTGTCGAGGTCGCAGAGGCCGACCCACGGCATGTCGAGCCGGTCGCCGCTGAAAGTGCCGCGTGGGAATGGCTGTGTGTCGAGCGGATAGAGATGTCCGTCGCTGTAATCCGCCACCGCCAGTACGCCGCGCGGCGCATTGAGCACGAACGGCTCAAGAAAACTGATCTCGCCGATGAGCGTCTTCGGATCATCGGCAGTCGCTTCGATCCGCAGGTCAGACGCGCCGGGCAGCGTGAAACGCAGCCGCAAGGTGACGCGTTTGTCGAATGTCCGTTCCAACTCCAGTTCACTCTTCTTCTGGGCCAACAGACGATACAGCGGTCGGGGCGCTGAGGCCCCTCCCACATTCCCGGCAGGCACAGGTTGTTCCCAGACTCGTTTGCTGGACTTTTCGGTGACGGTGACGCGCCCGGTGTCGAGCGCGATGTCCAGGCGCAGCGCGCGGTTTTCGAGCGAGGCGCCGTGCGCGCCGGCGCAAGCAAGGGAACACAATATCACTGCGGTTCGGCAAGCAGATGTATTCATGGTTGTCTCAATCCGGCTCGGTCAGTATTCTTGTTTTGTGGTGATGCCGGGCATTGGGACCGGGTATTTGCCATTGGCGTCGGCCTGCAACGGCGCCGGCGAATCCATCGTCAGCTTGTCGAGGCCGGGCGCGAACTCTTGCTCGTGATTGAGCATTTCGTCGTAAGTAACCTCTTGTCCCGTGTGCGCGGCGCACCGTCCCATCGCCGTGACGAGGCTGGCGATGGCGCCGCGTTTGACTTCGTTGTAGGGTTTGTTGTTGCGGATGGCATCGAGGAGGTCCTGCCATTCCAGCTCGTACGGAGTGGTTTCCGGCTGCGGGAACGCCCAAGCGGGTTCGGCATCGAAGTCGTGGCCGCGATAGATACGGCATTTGCCCGGTGTGTGCGCCGACGTGGTGATGATGGCGCTGCCGCGCGCGCCGTGGGCGTAGCTGGAGAATTTCTTGGCGCAATTCTCCATGATGCGGCTCTCGAAGAATAACTTGGTGCCATCAGGATAGGTGTATTCGATGGAATAGGTGTCGAAGTTCTGGTCCACTTTATCGCCGCGATAATGCCGGCCGCCGATGCCGCTGGCCTTGACCGGCCAAGCGTTCTTCATCCAGGAGCATTCGTCAATCTGGTGGATGTTGTAGTCGCTGAACAATCCGCCGCTGGACCAGAGGAAACAAATCGGTCGGCGCAACTGATAGTGCAGTTCAGGCTGGTCGGCGGGCTTCGGCCCACAGAACGTGCTCGTGTATGGGCCGTGCAACCGGTAGGCGCGCATCAGGACGATGTCGCCGATCTCTCCGTCTTGGATTCGTTTGTGGAGTTCCTGGCGCGCCCGGCAATGGCGAACCATCAAGCCGACGCCGACCTTGAGGTTTTTCTTGTCGGCCTGCTCGGCCAACGCCAGCATCTTGCGCACGGTCGGGCCATCCACGGCGATTGGTTTTTCCATGAAGACATTGAGTCCCTTCTGGATCGCGTAGGTGAAATGAACCCAGCGGAAGCCCGGATGCGTGGCGAAGATGGCCACGTCGCCGGGCTTGAGGCAATCCATCGCCTTTTTGTAAGCATCCATACCGAGGAACTTCCGTTCTTCGGGCACGTCCACCTGCAGATCGAACTGCTTCTTCAGCGCCTTATAACGGAGCGCCAGACGGTCCTCGAACACGTCGGCCATCGCCACGAGTTCGATCGGGCCGCCCGAGGCGGCAAAAGCGTTCGCCACCGCGCCGCCGCCGCGACCGCCGCTGCCGATCAACGCCAGCCGGATCGTGTTGTCCTCCTGCGCGTGCACGTGCGGCAACGTGATGCCCGCGAGCGCAGCGGCGGCGACAGCTTTGCCGCTCGTCGCCAGAAATTCGCGGCGTGATTGAGATGATTTGGATTCTGTTTTCATGGCTGATTGTTCTCCTCTTTGAGTTTGCGAAGCATGGCCACCGCTTCGTCCACGATCCGTTCGCCGGTGCCCGGCTCGGCGTAGCTGTGGTAGCCGGTCCAGACTTGGTAGCCGCCGAGCTTGTGGCCTTCGAGGTTCGGCAGATAACCAATCCAGTCGTTCGCCAGTTCGGCCACGTAGGTGTGGCGGAACGGCGACCGGTTCTTGATGTCGAGTCCAAGCTGCGTGAAAAACTCCGCCGGCACGCCCACGATGGCCACGTCGCCAATCAACACGGCCTGCAACCACGTCTCGCGCGGCTGGCCTTGCATCGGGGCCAGCGTCTTGCGCATAGTGCGAAAGACTTCGATGGTCGCATCGGCGCGCGGGCCGGCATACTTGCGGCAATAAACGCACACAGCTTCGTCTTCCTTGGCCTCGTCAAACCGGCGCACCTTGAACTGGAACGGTCGTTTCAGCGCCGCCAGCCGTTCCACCGGGCGCGGTTGCGCTTGCCCCAGCGCCTCGCGCACTGCTGATTAACTCGCTGGTCACCCGGTTCAACACCCGGGTTGCGCTTGCCCCAGCGCCTCGCGCACTGCTGATTTGATGCGTTGAACACACTCGTCGGCGGGGACGCCCAGGTTGTGAGTCGAGCCGGAAGCGCCCTCCAGGAAACAGGCGATGCCGCCGAGTTCCGCTTCCAGTTCCTGCGCCGCCAGACCGTAAAACGCCGGCGAACGTTTCCCCGGCTGGCGGGTGCCGATGTTGTGCGTGGAGTGATTGAAGATCAACGCGCGCAGCTTGTCGTCGCCGCCTCGAAACGCCAACACCGGCAATTCGGGGTCAAACGGCCCGGTGGGTCGCACGAACCCCCGCGGCCCGATCCAATAGATCATTCCGTCGGCGAGCAACTGGCGACTGTTCTGCCCCACCGTCCCCTCCTTGCCGAGATGGAACAAGAACCGGCAGTCGTCGGTGGACAGATTGCGATTCGCCTCCTGCACGGCCTTGACAATCGCGCGCTGAACGGTCCGGCAAAACGTCTCGTCGCGACCGTAGCCGTGGACCACGATGGTGCTCGGCGCGTGATGAGTGTGCGTGCAGTTGACGAGGACGTTCGACGTCGGGATGCCGGTGGTTTTCTCAATCTCGGCGACGACGGGATCGAGCAAGTCGCGCGTCAACATCAGGATGTCGCACGCCACGATCGCAACTTTGGTCGGTTGCTTCTCCAACACCACTGCGACGGCGCGGAGTTTGCCTTCTTGGCCTTTGACGGTTCTCGGCAGGATGCTGCCGGCGATCACCATCGAGTCGTCGGCCTCCAACTCCACGGCGGCTGTCCCGACGCGCAAGCCGCTCATCGCTTCAACATTCGTCGCAAACAACAGGGCTACGAGAAGCATCGCCAGGAGCCGTGGGGCAGGAACGCCGCCGTCCCGGCGGTCGGAGTCTGACCCGAAACCGCCGGGACGGCGGCGTTCCTTTCTTCCCGGAGGGACGCGCTCCGTCGCGTCCGTTCGGGCAAGACTCCAAACGAACCCAGTGCGTTTCGAGATCATGGCGGCTCAGAGTTTCCAACCGTTGTGCATTGGCCGGTCCAGCATCTTGTTCGCTTCGTTGTCATTGATGAAGACCTCGCGCGCCGGATCCCAGCGGAGTTTCCGCTTCAGCTTGATGGCGATTTGTTCGAGGTTGCAGAGAATGTCCGAGCAAACAGCGATGTCAATCGGCGCCGCCGGTTTGGTCTGGCCTTTGATGGCGTCAATGAAGTTCACTTGGTGGTTGAAGCTCTTGAAAAGATGAATCTCGTTCGGCCCGATTTGCGCCTTCAGCAGCGACTTCGGTTCGGCATCCAAGCGCGAGCGGTCTATGTGCACCCAGCCTTCCGTGCCGAGGAACGTCACGCCGTGACCATGCCCGCCTTGCTGCAAGGGATGTTTCTTGGCGGTCTTGTCGTCCATGTGAATCAGCGTGACACCGTTCGCATAGCGGTTTTCAACCTGCCAACTCGTGGCGCAATCAGTGAGCATATCCACGGGGAACTCGCCGGTGCCTTCGATCTCCGTCGGGCCGCTGAGGTCGGTACCGTTGCCCCATTGCGCGATGTCGAGATGATGCACGCCCCAATTGCCGATCATGCCGAGGCAATAATCGGAGATGCAATACCAGATGCTATAGCCGCCCCAACCCTGACCTTTCGTCCACGGCCGACAGCGTTGGTAGCAATACGGCGCCATCGGCGCGGGGCCGAGCCACATTTTGTAATCGAGTTCTTTCGGCACCGGCTCCGTGGGCTGTTTCGGGCAAGTCCAACTCCCGGGCACGCCGACGAGGATCGTTTTCAACTGGCCAATCTTGCCGTTGCGGACGAGTTCGCACGCGCGCCGAAAATCGCCGCCGGATCGCTGTTGTGTTCCGAACTGAAACACGACCTTGCTTGCCTTGACCGCCTTCCGCAAGACTTGCGCGGCGCGGACGCTCCAGCCGACGGGTTTCTCGCAATACATGTGTTTGCCGCGACGGATGGCCTCCAGTGCGACCAGTACGTGCCAGTGGTCTGGTACCGTGATCTGTACGGCGTCAATATCCTTGCGCTGCATCAGTTCGCGGAAGTCCTTGTAAACGGCGCAATCCGTATTCTTGTAGGCGTCATCCACCGCTTTCTTGCCGTTGTTGCGCTGGTCCTCATGGACATCGCAAACGGCCACGACACGGACGTCCGAGTTGCCGCAGAACGCCCTCATGTTCCCCCTGCCTTGAATGCCAAGGCCGATGCAGCCCATGACGACCTTGTCGTTCGCGCCAAATACGGAAGACGGAACCACGTTTGGCAAGCTGATGGCCGCCGCAGCGGTCAGCGAAGTTTTTAAGAAGTTACGGCGATTCATGGTTGTCACAGTTTCCATCCGTTGTGCATCGGGCGGCTCAATCGTTTGTTGGCTTCGTCGTTGCCGATGAATTTTTCCCGCTTCGGATCCCATTTCAGTTTCGTTTCCAAGCGCGCGGCGATTTCGGCAATGAGGCCGAGATACGACGCGATGTGTGTCGCGTCAATGTTGGAGACCGGATCTTTCCGGCTGCGGACGCTTTGCAGGAAATCCTCCTGATGATGCTTCGACTCGTGCAGGTGGAGTTCGTTGTCCTTGAGCTTGACGCGCAACAACGATTCCGGCTCGGCCTCGAAGGTGCCATTGCGGTTGCAATAGACCCAGCCCTTATCGCCGATGAACTTCGTGCCGGTCTTCTGCACGGTCGGATCGGTAAAGACCATCTTCAATCCGCTGCGGAACGTGAACGTCGCATTCCAGCTTTCGATGTTGTCGGTAAAACCTTTCTTCCGATAGACGCCCTTGCACTCGATCTCGCACGGCTCCTTGCCGATGGCGGGGCAACCCCAGTTTGCGATGTCGAGATGATGCACTCCCCAGTTGCAGATGAACCCGGCGCAATAGTCCCAAATCAAATACCAATCCGGCCACGCCACGCGGCCGGGATTGTAGGGCTGCGTCGAGG
>CAZNOK010000171.1:0-11214 GCA_964574605.1 uncultured Verrucomicrobiota bacterium | reverse complement strand
CCGTGTCAAGGATATTCACCAACTCACTGGTGCGCCAGCAAACGTTGTGAACCCAGACGAAAAGCGCAAGTTCAGATTTCAGCGCCTGCGCAAAAACCGAATCCTGATCAACTCAGTCGCGTGACATCGCGATCTTGCCGGTGCGCGTCAGCTCACGGATGCCGAACGGCCCCATGAGTTCGATGAACGCGGCGACTTTGGAGTCGGTGCCGGTAATCTCGATGGTGAGATATTTGTGGGCGACGTCCACGATCTTGGCGCGGAAGATGTCGCAAATCTGCATGATTTCCGGGCGGGTCTTGCTGTCGGCGCCGACCTTGATCAGCACCAACTCGCGGTCAACATACTCGCCTTCGCGGAAGTCCTGCACCTTGATGACGTCCACGAGCTTGTTGAGTTGCTTGATGATCTGTTCGAGCACGGCCTCGTCGCCCTTGGTGACGATGGTCATGCGCGACTGCGTCTCGTCCTGCGTCGGGGCGACGTTGAGCGTGTCAATGTTGAAGCCGCGGCCGCTGAACAGGCCCGCGATGCGGACCAGGACGCCGAACTTGTTTTCGACCAGCACGGAAATGGTGTGTCTCATAAAGTGGCGTGTTTATACGGGAATCCCTGCCGCCAATCAACCCCGATTTTGGACAGCCGGAACATAACCGGAACATTTTCACAGCCGCTCACTTCGTGCGGGCGGGGGTAATTCCGGTAACGGTGCGGGCCGTTTTGCCGCTGACACCGCTGACAATGTTGTAGCTGACGGTGACGGTATCGCCCACTTGAAGGTCGGTCAGCATGGCCACGGGTTTCTTGGCGGTGGAAACCTTGCACATCGGGTCAATCTTGAATGTGCGCTTAGCGTTGGCGGCCGGGGCGGCGTTTTTTTTCGGCGGCGGCGGTTTGTGTAATTTGTACATGCAACTATTCTTGTCCCAGAACCAACGCTCGTGAACCTCGACCTTGTGATGGCGGCGCTCGATGATTTCATGGCCGTTGATAGTGAGCGTGTACTTGGCGGGGTCAATCGCTTCGATCTTGCCGGTAAAGGTCTCGGTATCAACCTTGCGGACGACATCGCGCATGCGGGTAACGGTCTGCGGCTTGTTGTCTCGCTGGGTGGCGTCAACCGCCAGCACGAGGATTGCGCCGGCGAGAAGTGCGGTGGCGTTCATGCTGAATCAAACACCGCGGCGGGAAATGAGTTGCGCTTGTTTCTTGCCAGCAGCGCCGCCGCCGGGTATTGTGGCGCACCGTTATGGCTACCACGGTTCTCGTAGGCGCCCAATGGGGCGATGAAGGCAAAGGCAAAATCATTGACGTCCTGACCGAACAGGCCGACGTGGTTGTCCGCTATCAAGGCGGCAACAACGCGGGCCACACGGTCGAGGTCGGCACTGAGAAGTACGTGCTTCATCTTGTCCCGTCGGGCATTTTATACCCCGGCAAACTCAACATCATCGGCAACGGCGTCGTCGTGGACCCGGTCGCGTTGGTGGAGGAGATCGAGCATCTCCAGTCGCGCGGCATCGCTGTCAACGGCAACCTGCTTGTCAGCAACCGTGCCCATCTCGTCTTTCCGTATCATCGTCTCCTCGATTCCATCCGCGAGGAGCAGAAAGGCAAACGCAAGATCGGCACCACGAAACGCGGCATCGGTCCGGCGTACGCCGACAAGGTCGCGCGCACCGGTTTACGTGTCGCCGACCTGCTGGCGCCGGAGAAGTTCTCCGAGAAACTCCGACACAAGGTCCGCGAGACCAACGAAATCGCCCGCGCCTTCGGCGCAGCGTCGCTGAGCTTCAAGAAGATCAACGACGAATATCTCGCCATCGGGCGGAAGCTCAAACCGTACATCGCCGACACCATTAAGCTATTGAACCGCTTCGAGCGCGACGGCAAACAGATTCTCTTTGAAGGCGCGCAGGGCACGATGCTCGACATTGATTTCGGCACCTACCCGTTCGTCACCAGTTCCAACACCACCGCCGGCGGCGCTTGCGCGGGCACCGGCATCCCGCCGCACCGCATTGACAAGGTTGTCGGCGTGATGAAGGCGTACACAACGCGCGTCGGCGAAGGACCGTTCCCAACGGAGTTGCACGACGATCAAGGCAGCCAGTTGCGCGAGACCGGCCGCGAGTTCGGCGCGACGACGGGCCGGCCACGCCGGTGCGGTTGGTTCGACGCGGTGGTGAGCCGCTACTCGGTCATGGTCAACGGCCTCGACGAATTGGCCGTCACCAAACTCGACGTGCTCGACACGTTGCCGAAGATTAAAGTCTGCGTCGCCTACAAACTCGACGGCAAAGTGACTGATAGCGTTCCTGCCGACGCGGACGCGTGGCAGCGTTGCGCGCCGGTGTATCAGGAGTTTGACGGCTGGCAGACCTCGACGAAGGAAGTCCGCGAGTTCAACGACCTGCCGAAGAAGGCGCGCACGTATTTGCAGAAGCTCGCCCAACTCACCGGCGCGAAGCTGGCCATCGTCAGCGTTGGCGCCCGCCGCGAAGAAACCATGTTCCTGTAACGTGACCACGCCTGACGCCACGAAGATCCCGCGTCACGTCGCCATCATTATGGATGGCAACGGACGCTGGGCGAAGCAGCGCGGCCTGCCGCGGCTTGAAGGCCACCGCGCCGGCGCCGAGAGCGTGCGGGCCATCGTCCGCGCCTGCGGCGAACTCGGTATCGGTTACCTGACGCTGTACGCGTTCTCCAGCGAGAATTGGCGCCGGCCAAAGGCCGAGGTCACGGCGTTGATGCACCTGCTGGAGTTTTATCTGCAACGCGAGGTCGCCGACTTGGACAAGAATAATGTCCGCCTCGCCGCCATCGGCCGGATTCACGAGTTGCCCGAAAGCGCCCAGCGCCAACTCCAGAAAGGCATCGAGACGCTGAAGAAGAACACCGGCCTCACGCTCGTGCTTGCGCTCAGCTACGGCGGACGCGCCGAGATTGTGGACGCCGTCCGGAGCATCGCCCGCGACGTGAAGGCTGGTGTGCTCGACGTGGCCAACATCAACGAGGACGTGATTTCGCAGCGGCTGTACACGCGCGACATTCCCGATCCCGACCTGTTGATCCGGACCAGCGGCGAGATGCGCGTCAGCAATTTCCTGCTCTGGCAGATTTCCTACGCCGAAATCCACGTCACCGAGACGCTCTGGCCGGATTTCCGCAAGCCGCAACTGCTCGCGGCGCTCGACGACTACAGCAAACGCCAGCGCCGCTTTGGCCGCGTCGCCCCACTGGAGGAAAAGTGATTCAGGAGAGCGCGGAGAACTCCTGTGGGAGCGGCATTCCTGCCCCGATTCCGCCAGGCACCGAGCCGGAAGGTCGCGGCGCTGAGGCCGCTCCCACATTAGCTGCACCGGCTACGCCCCGCACCGGCTTCCGCTGGCGGCTGGTCAGTTCGCTGGTGCTCTGGGGCATCATGCTCGCCGTCGTCTTCTGGCTGCCGCCGACGGGGTTGTACGTGTTCATGAACATCGTCGTCGCGCAGGCTGTCTGGGAGTTCTATAAGATCTGCGAAGTGAAAGGGCTGCCGTCGTTCAAGGTCTGGGGCGTCATCGGCACGGTGTCGTTGATTTCGGGAAGCTGGTTTTTCTTCGGCTCGCCTTGGTTTGAAAAACTCTCTTACGACTTTGACATCGTCATCCTCATCATCTTCGCCGTCGGCGTGTTCATCCGCCAGTTCCCGCAGAAACTGAATCCGCGCGGCATTGAGACGATGGCAGTGACATTGTTCGGCCTGATTTACGTCGGCTGGCTCGCCAACTTCATCACGCGCATCAACTTCGCCTACCGTCCGTCGCCTGACGGGCGTTACTTCGTCATGTTGCTGGTGGTCACCACGAAGTTCACCGACATCGGCGCCTACCTGACCGGCACCACGATTGGCCGGCACAAAATGATGCCGCGGCTCAGCCCGAAGAAAACCTGGGAAGGCACCATCGGCGGCATCATCCTCGCCATTGGCGGCTCGCTGTTGTGCTGTCTCTGGCTGACGCCCGAGACGATGAAATGTCGCGGCCTCACGCCGACGCACGCTGTCATCATCGGCCTGCTGCTCGGCGTCGCCGCCGTCATCGGCGACCTCGCCGAGTCGCTCATCAAACGCGAAGCCGGCGTCAAGGACTCCAGCAACGTCCTGCCCGGCCACGGTGGCTGTCTCGATATGATAGACAGCCTGCTGTTCACCGCGCCCTTGCTGTACGTGTATATGCGGCTCGTGCTGCCGTAAGTCATCCCAGCACCAGCGCCGCCAGTGTGAAGTAGAACAGTAACGTGCAGATGTCCGCCAACGCCAACGTCACTGGCCCCGCGGCAATCTTCGGGTCCAACCGCCGCGCGTGCAACACCGCCGGCACGCTCAGCCCCAGCAGGCACGCCGCACACAACGACAACAGGATGCTTCCGCCAATGACCACCCCAGCCAAGCCGTCCCCACGCCACAGCCAGACGACCAGACCGACGATCCCTCCACATGCCACACCCAGCAGCATGGCCGTTCCTGATTCCCGCACCAATGAAGCCGCATACCAGCGCCATGTCGGCCGGGTTGTGCGCAATGCTTGGATCGTCACTGTCATGGATTGCGTACTGACGCTTTCGCCCAACCCCAACACCAAGGTCAAAAAGAAAGCCAGTACAATGCTCTCGGCGAGCGTGACGGCAAACAGGCTGGCCAACAGCGCGCAGCAGATTCCGCTGCCGATGGTGGCGACCAGCCACGGAAACCGGAACCGGAACGCCTGCCACGGCGAAGCGTTCCGAACCTGTGACACGCGGAAGCCGATTGCCTCAAACAACTCGTTCATCTTCTCCCGCTCCGCCAGGTCCAGCACTTCCTCGGTGAACAGGTTCACGTCCACCACTCCGACGATCCGTCTCTGGTCATCCACCACGGGGAACGCCAGCAACTTGTGGATTACGAAGAGCTCGCACGCGTCGAGAATACTGGCCGTGTGCGCGAGTGACACCACCCGGCCGCTCATGATTTCGGACAGTTTTTGGTCGGGTCGGGCCGCCAGCAGTGCCCGCGTGGACAGCACCCCCACGAGCCGCTCGGCCTCGTCCACCACGTAGAAATAGATGATCGTGTCGCCCGGCCCCCGTTGACGAATCTGTTCCAGCGCCTCGGCAACGCTCAACGATCCGGACAGCGCGGTGAAGTCCTTGTGCACACGCGCCAACACCGGCTCGGCAAAATGTTCCTTTTCGTCCAGCATTTGGTCTGAACCTACCTGATGGATTGATTCTCGACAAGCGCCGCGGAAGCGGTTAGGAAATGGCCGCATTTTGACATGAAACCCAAGAACATCGTCCTGCTCGGCGCCACCGGGTCCATCGGCGTGAGCACGCAAAAGGTCGTCGCCGACCTTCCGGAACATTTCCGGCTCATCGGCCTCGCGGCGCGCAGCAGCGTTGACGGCACGGAGAAAGCGTTCCGCCAGTTCAAGCCGAAGGCGGTCGCCATGACCCACCACTCGAAGGCCAAGGAACTCGAAGCCCGCATCGGCCAACCAGTGCTGGCGGGCGAACGCGGTCTTGTCGAGTTGGCAACGATGCCGGAAGCGGACGTCGTGTTGATTGCGATTGTCGGCACCGCCGGCCTCGAACCGGCGTTGGCGGCGATCCGGGCGGGAAAAGATTTGGCGATCGCGTCGAAGGAAATCCTCGTGATGGCGGGCGAACTCGTGATGAGCGAGGCGCGCAAGCACGGCGTGAAGGTCTTGCCGGTGGACAGCGAACATAGCGCGATTTACCAGTGCCTCGAAGGACGCGACCCGGCCGACGTGAAACGGTTGATTCTCACGGCGTCGGGCGGGCCGTTCCGCCAGACGCCGCGCGAGCAGTTTGAGCTTATCACCGTCGAGCAGGCGTTGAAGCACCCAAGCTGGAACATGGGGCAGAAGATCACGATTGACTCGGCCACGTTGTTCAACAAGGGTCTTGAGATGATCGAGGCGCGCTGGCTGTTCAACGTCGAGATTGATCGCGTGGACGTGGTGGTCCATCCGCAAAGCGTCGTTCATTCGATGGTCGAGTTCCGCGACGGCTCGATGCTCGCGCAACTCAGCGTGCCAGACATGCGGTTCCCGATTCAATACGCGCTGACCTGTCCGCGACGGCTGCCAAACTCGATTCCGCCGACCGACCTCGCCAAGATCGCCGCGCTCACCTTCGAGACGCCGGACCCGGAGAAGTTCATATCGTTGCGGCTGGCGCGCGAGGCGGGCCGCGCGTGCGGCACGATGCCGGCGGTGTTCAACGCGGCCAATGAAGTCGCCGTGGCCCGGTTCGTGAACGGACAAATCCGGTTTACGGGAATCTTCGAGACAGTGGGAAAAGTGATGACGGCGCATCGGCCGGTTGCGTCGCCGTCGTTGGACGCTATATTGGAGGCCGACCAATGGGCCAGAAAGGAAGCTGAACGTGCCGTTTGAACCAATCATCACCGCCATCAAAGATTGGGTGTACCCGATCTTTCTGGTGGTGTTTTTCTTTGGCCTGACCATTTTCATCCACGAGCTGGGACATTTCCTCGTCGCGAAGAAACGCGGGATGAAAATCGAGCGGTTCTCCATCGGCTTCGGCCCGGCAATCTGGAAATGGACGCGCGACGGCATTGACTACCGCATTTCGTGGATTCCGTGCGGCGGCTACGTGATGTTGCCGCAGATGGCGCCGATGGAGGCGCTCGAAGGCAAATCGGAAACCAAACCCGAAGAGATACCCCCGGCCTCGCCGACCGACAAGATTCTGGTTTCCCTCGCCGGGCCGCTGTTGAACGTGGCCCTCGCGTGGGTGCTGGCGTGCGCGCTCTGGGCGTTCGGCACGCCGGCCAATCCGTCTGTGGTCGGTTGGGTCGAGCAAGGCAGCGCCGAGGAACTGGCCGGCATCAGGCCCGGCGACCGCATCGTGCAGGTCAACGACCAGAAGGTGAAGATGTGGGGCGAAATGATGGAAGCGGTCGCTTTCAGCCGGCAGCCGACGGTGCAGTTGCGCGTCGAACGCGGCAACCAGAAGTTGACGTTCGACGTCGAGACGCACCTCAACGAGAAGTTCAAGATCAAGACGCTGGATTTGTATCCGCGCGTCCGGCCATTTGCGCAGATGGTGATGGCCGGTTCGCCGGCCGAGCGCGCCGGCGTGCGCGCCAACGACCGTTTCGTTTCGATTGAGAACGTGCCGCTGTACAGCCGCGAGCAGATGATCGAGCTGATCAAAAGGCGCCCCGACCAGCCGGTCCAGATCAAGGCGTTGCGCGACGGCCGGATGGTGACGTTGGCCGTGGTGCCGGGGATTGACCCGAAAGAGAAAGTCGCCCGCATCGGCGTCAGCCTGTCCGAAGACCTCGAGATCATGCGGCCCGGCGCGACGCCCCTTCAGCAGTTCGAGGAAGTCCTCGGCTCGATGTGGCGGCTCGCGAAAGCGCTCGTCCACCACAAGGAAACCGGCGTTGGCCTCAACAGCGTCAGCGGTCCCGTCGGCATTTCCGTGTTCTGGTGGTACGCGATTGTCAGCGGCGGCGTCCTGATGGGCGTGAAAATCGCCGTCATGCTCAACCTCAACCTCGCCATCCTGAACCTGCTGCCGCTGCCTGTGCTCGACGGCGGCCACATCGTATTCTCCGCTATCGAGGCCGCCATCCGCCGGCAGCTCAATCCGCGTTTCGTCCAAGTGAGCCAGACGGCTTTTGCCGCGTTGCTGATTGCGTTCATGCTGTACATCACCATTTTCTCCGACATCCGGCGTTTTCTCCCCAACAAACCGGCCACCACTGAGACGCAGTCCGCGCCGTCGTCGCCATGAACTACTGCGCCAACCCGTTTTCCCGGCAACGGCGCCTCACCCGCGAAGTGAAAGTCGGCAACGTCGGCGTCGGCGGCTCGAACCCGGTCCGCATCCAGACGATGCTGACCTCCGACACGATGAACACCACGGCCTGCGTCAAGGAGGCCATCCCGATCCTCAAAGCCGGCTGCGAGATTCTCCGTCTCACCGCGCCCTCAATCAACGACGCGAAGAACCTGAAGAACTTCGTCGCCGAAATCCGCAGACGCGGTTTCACGACGCCCATCGTTGCCGACATCCACTTCATCCCCGCCGCCGCGATGGAAGCCGCGCTCTGGGTCGAGAAAGTCCGCATCAACCCCGGCAACTACGCCGACCGTAAGAAGTTTGCCGTGCGCGAGTACACCGACGGCCAGTACGAACAGGAACTGGAACGGCTCGAAGAATCATTCATGCCGCTCGTGCTCCGGCTGAAAGAGCTTGGACGCGCGTTGCGCATCGGCGCCAACCACGGCTCGCTTTCCGACCGGATCATGAACCGCTACGGCGACTCGCCGCTCGGCATGGTCGAGAGCGCGCTGGAGTTCGTCCGCGTCTGCCGCAAACACAACTACCACGACATCGTTCTCTCGATGAAATCGAGCAACGTCAAAGTCGTTATCGAGACCTACCGGCTCCTCGTCGCGCGGCTCGCAGAGGAAGGCGACGACTGGAACTACCCGCTCCACCTCGGCGTCACCGAAGCCGGCGAAGGCGAGGATGGACGCATCAAGTCCGCCATCGGCATCGGCGCGTTGCTCGAAGACGGACTCGGCGACACCATCCGCGTCTCGCTCACCGAGGACAGCATCCACGAACTCCCCGTCTGTCGAAAATTAGTTGAACGGGCGTCCCGCCTGTTCAAGTCTGTTGCCGTTGGTTCCGTCACCGAAACCAACGACCCGTTCTCCTACAAGCGTCGCCCCAGCCGCGAACTGAACGGCGTCGGCGGCAACAATCCAGTCCGCGTCAGCGACGAGTTTTCGTTGAAGCCCCTCGAAGTGGACCCACTCGCGATGCCCGACTTGCGCGGCCAGCCAGTCCGCCTGCTCACCGTCCGCGACAACGTCGCGCTGGAGCCGATCGCCGCCTACCGGCTCCTCGCTGCGCGTGCTCTCGACTGGCCGATCTTGCTGCGCGACCGCTCCGGCGACCTGCTCACGGCCAGCACCAACATCGGCTCGTTGCTCTGCGACGGCATCGGCGACGCCGTTGAAGTCGCTGGCCCGGCAACGCTCGCGTACAATATTTTGCAGGCTGCCGGCTGTCGGTCATTCAAGGCGGAGTACGTCGCCTGTCCGAGTTGCGGACGGACGCTGTTCAATTTGCAGGCCGTCACCGCGCGAATCAAGGCACGCACTGCTCACCTCAAAGGCGTGAAGATCGCCGTCATGGGCTGTATCGTGAACGGCCCCGGCGAAATGGCCGACGCCGATTTCGGTTACGTCGGCACCGCGCCCGGAAAGATTTCGCTTTGGGTCGGCAAACAACAAGTCAAACAGCACATTCCCGAAGAGCAAGCCGTGGATGAGCTTGTCGCGCTCATCAAGCAACACGGCAAATGGGTGGATCCATGATTCAACCGTGGCGCGTCAAGTCCTGCCGTCCGATGCTCGACTGCCGCATCTTCAAGGTGCGCAAGGACGTTGTCATCAACCCGCGCAACCGCAGCCGGCACGACATGTACGTGCTGGAGCAACCCGACTGGGTCAACGTCATCCCCCTCACGCCGGCCGAGCATGTCATTCTCGTCGAGCAATGGCGCCACGGCACGCGCAGTGTCCACCTCGAAACCCCCGGTGGCCTGATGGATCATCCGGACGAGACAATTGAGCAATGCGCCCGCCGCGAACTGCTGGAAGAAACCGGTTACGAAGCCGGCGAACTCGTTTATCTCGCCACCGTTCATCCCAACCCGGCAATTCAAGGGAACCTCCAGCATTACGTCCTCGCAACAAACTGCCGCAAAGTTTCCGGGTTGCAACTCGACCACGCCGAGGACATCGCCGTGAAACTCGCGCCGCTTTCCGATATTCCGCGTATGATTCGCGACGGCAAGATCACCCACGGCATCGTCATCGGCGGTTTCTACCAACTGGAACTGCACCGGCGGAAGTCCATTTGAAATCTTCGCGTAAACCCGGTAGGGGCGCACTGCGTGCGCCCCGCTGCGCTGCGATGACCCACGAGGGGCGCACGCAGTGCGCCCCTATACCCAACTGGGAAGCGCTCGTCCGCTGTATTCGGCGCGAGGGCACTCCGAAGCGAGTCCATCACATCGAATTGTATCTCGATGCCGAGGTACAGGACGCGGTGGCGAAACGGTTCAGCTTGCTGGATGGCCTAGACAGCGCTGACCCGTTGTTCGCACTGAAACGCGATTTCCGTGTGCAACAATTTCTCGGCTACGACTACGTCCGCTGCGGATTGGATAACGTCATCTGGGAATTTCACCGGCAAACTGCGACGGACACCGCGACGTTGGCGCGTACCGGCGGCCGCAGTTACGTGGACGAACACACCGGGCCGATCACGTCGTGGGAGGATTTCGAGCGATACCCGTGGCCGCAGCCAAGCCAGTGGAACAGCCGCTCACTCGAATGGTTGGAGCAAAACTTGCCGGATGGCATGTGCATCATCGGTAGCGCGGGGTTCGCTCATTTCGCCGAACATCTCTCGTGGTTGATGGGCTACGAGACACTTTGTTTGGCGCTCTTTGACCAGCGCGACCTCGTCGCCGCCATCCGCGACCGCCTCATCGAAATTTACCGCGTCATGTTGGAGCGGATCCTGCAATTCAAGCGGGTGAAAATCATCTGGGGCAGCGACGACATGGGGTTCAAGACCGGCCCGCTCATCAGCCCGGCTGACCTGCGCGAGTTCGTTCTGCCCGGCCACAAGCTCATGGCGCAGATGTCACATGCCGCCGGATGCCCCTATCTGCTCCACTGTTGTGGCGACATCCACACGATCATGCCGGACCTGATTGACGACGTGCAAATTGACGCCAAACACTCTTTCGAGGACACGATTGAAACTGTCATCGCCGCCAAACAGCGTTACGGAAACCGGATCGCGCTGCTCGGCGGATTGGACATGGATTTTCTTTGTCGGAGCGACGAAGCACAAATCCGCCAGCGTGTTCGCCGCACGCTGGAGCAATGCCTCCCCGGCGGCGGCTACTGTCTCGGCACCGGCAACAGCGTCGCCAACTACATCCCGCTCGACCATTACCTAGCGATGCTCGACGAGGGAAACCGGTTCACGCCTTAAGTGCATATCTGGGAAGTCTGGTAGCACAGGCGTCTCTGCCTGTAGGGTGGGTTGAAATATCCCAACAGCACAGGCGCGGAGGCCTGTGCTACCAGCCCGAAATTTAAA
>CAZNOK010000170.1:0-11322 GCA_964574605.1 uncultured Verrucomicrobiota bacterium | reverse complement strand
CGTGGATGCAACTGAAGAGGTGTTCTTGGCGTGCTGTACACGCATCCGCGCTTAAGTGTTGGTCAACGAGAGGAACGCCGCCGTCCCGGCGGTTTGGGAGCAGACTCCGACCGCCGGGACGGCGGCGCTCCTGCCCGAAGGATTGAAGTACGCTCGGTGAAGCCGTACGCGTTCATGCCAAGAGATTGCTTGGGCGCACGGCGTGTGTGTGTTAGAGTTTTGCCCGCGATGAAACCTCACGACATCACTCGACGGCAATTTCTGTACTCTATCGCAGCGACGACGACTGCCGTTGCGGTGGCGCGCGAGGGAATTGACGATCCGATTACCGTGACGACGGAGGAAAGCGATGCGCTGCTCGTCAATCCCGGCAGTGGCATCGAGACGTTCTGGTCGTTTCAAGGCGACCGCGTGCATTATGACCGGGAGGTGGAAAATTATCCGCGAAGCTCGATGGCTTATTTCCGTTATTACTGGAACGAACTGGAAGAGGCCAAAGGACGGTACAATTTCGAGGAGATTGATTTTCTCTTGAAGAAGGCGCGGAAACGCGGCCAAGACATTGCGTTTCGATTCATGGGATTCAATTTCGGCCGGCGATACCCGAAGTATTTGATGGCCAAGGCGCGCGGTTATGAAGTGGAACTGGAAGCCACACGAATCTATCCGAGACCGGAAAAAGTCCCGACATGGGCGCCTGACTTCAACGATCCATATTTTCTGGAGCGCGCGGAGGCGCTTCTGGCGGCGTTTGGGCAACGTTACAATGGTCACCCCGAATTTATTCGTCTGGACATTGGCATTGTGGGTCGCTGGGCAGAGTGGCATTGCGGCGGGTTGAAGCAAGTGCCAATGCCAACCGAGGAAAATGCGTGCAAGATCATTGACTGGCACTTGAAATACTTCAACAAGACGCCGTTGTGCATGTTGATCGGCTACGTGCCCGGCCTGCGTTACGCCGTGAGCAAGGGAACCGGATGGCGTGCCGATTCGCTCGGCGATTGGAAGGGATCACACATGCCCAGATTGTATCCGAACAACCTGAAAGAAGCCAACGCGCTCGATGCGTGGCGACGCGGCCCGGTCACCTTTGAGTCCCAGCGAGACATTGCGGATTTCGTGCGGACCGTGATCGAGACCGGACACACCTATGATGACGTCTGGAATGCGGCGCTGGGTTGGGGAGGCTCCAGCTACAATGGCAAGAGCACCATGTTGCCGACCGACCAGATCCCAGCGATGGAGCGGTTCCTCAAGCGTTGCGGCTATCGCTTTGTGCTTCGCCGGTTCACCGCGTCACGCCAGACACGCATCAACACCGGGTTGCGTGTGCAGATGGAGTTCGAGAATATCGGTGTCGCCCCGCCCTATAAGGGCTACACGTTGGCGTTGCGGTTGAAGAGCGGACGGCGCGAGGCGGTGCTTTCAACCGACGCCCTACTCACGAAATGGTTGCCGGGGAAACACACCATGGACGCGCGGCTGTCGTTGCCACGCAGCCTGAAACCCGGTGAGTATGAAGTCGCCGTCGGACTCCTTGACCCGCATTACAAAGAACCAGAAGTGCGTCTTGCCATACAAACTCCCGAGGACAACGGCTGGTATCCGATGTGCAAGATTACACTGGTCTAAAAGACATGAACGAGAATCAAACACCGCGCTTTTACAAATGGGAACTGTTGATCATCCTCTGGGTGGCGTATTTTCTGAACCAGGGCGACCGGCAGATTTACAATGCGGTGCTCCCGCTCATCAAAACCGATCTCGGCCTCAGCGATGTGCAACTGGGATTGGTCGCGACAGCGTTCACGCTGTTCTATGGCGTGCTGGTGCCGGTGGCGGGATGTCTGGGCGATTTCGTCTCGAAGAAATGGATCGTCTGCCTCAGCCTGTTGACATTCAGTTTTGGCACGCTCTGCACCGGTTTCAGCACGGGCATTCTGCTGCTGATCATCTTTCGCAGCGTGGCCACCGGCGCCGGCGAGGCGTTCTACTATCCGGCGGCCAATTCGCTCATTGGCCAATACCACCACAACACCCGCGCGCAAGCGATGGCGGTGCATCAAAGCTCGCTCTACGTGGGCATCGTGGCCAGCAGTTGGATCGCCGGCTGGGTCGGCGAAGCGCACGGCTGGCGCTCGACGTTCTACGTGTTCGGTTCTTTCGGTTTGTTGATGGCGGTCGTAGTGGCGATGCGGTTGCGGAATGAACATCGCGATTTCGCAGCAACCACGTCTCAAACGGATGCGCCGTCGTTGGGTGAAGTGCTCCGGAACGTTCTTCGCACGCCGACGTTGTATTTCCTGAGCCTCGCGTTTGGCGGGATGGTGTTCGCCGGCATCGGTTACATGACATGGATGCCAACGTTCCTTCACGAGAAATTCCATCTCTCCGTCAAGGACGCCGCGCTTCACTCGATGTTGTGGCACTACATCTTCGCGTTCATCGGCGTGATGGTCGGCGGGCGCGTGTCCGACCGCTTGGCCGCCCGGCGACGGACGATCCGGATGGAGATGGAATACCTCGGCTTGTTGCTCGGCGCGCCATTCATCTGGTTGATGGGAGCGTCGTCCAACCTGACAATCGTCTATGTGGCGCTGGCGGCGTTCGGTTTCTTCCGAGGCATTTACGACTCGAACCTGTTCGCGGCGCTCTTCGATGTGATTCCGCCGCGCTACCGCTCATCGGCGACGGGCTTGATGCTCAGTTGCGCGTTTACCGTCGGGGCCACTTCCCCGGTTCTGCTTGGCTACGTGAAGGAACATGTCAACCTGAGCATTGGTTTGTCCTCCTTGGGGGTGGTTTATTTGCTGGGCGCCGTGCTGATCTTCGCCGCGACAAAACTGTTTTTCGCCAAGGACTACGTTCAAGAATGATCATTCGTATCGCGCTTCTTTTGATGGTCGCATCCACGGCATTGTCGGCCCCGACGAACACCGTAACGAACCTCTGGCAACCCTACCGGATCACGCCTCGAACGGGTGCGCAGCATATTTCTCTCGATGGCGAATGGCAGCTCGGCTGGAGCGATACGACGGTGACGAACTGGTTTACCGCGCAGGTGCCGGGCACGATCCAGTGGGCGTTGCACCGCGCGGGCAAATGCGGGCATCCCTACGAACACCTGAACTCGAAAGAGTGCGACTGGGTGGACCAAAAGGTCTGGTATTACCGCCGCACAGTCGAGTTGCCGGCCAAGAAGAGCGACGGCTATGTCTTTCTCTGTTTCGACGGCATTGACTACTTCGCGCGCGTCTGGCTCAACGGCAAGTTGCTGGGGCGGCACGAAGGCATGTTCGCTGGCCCGGCCATCGAAGTCAGCAAACACGTCAAGTTCGGCGCGACGAACGAAATCGTCGTTGAGGTGAAAGCCGGCAACTTCGGCAACAAGGCCGGCTGGAAACCGCGCGGACCGGAAGGCACGGTCATCAAACCATGGGTCATCGCCGGTGGCACGGGCGGCGAAATGTTTTTCCCGCTCGGCATGTGGCGCGGGGCGCGCATCGAGATCGTGCCGCTCGGGCACATGGAGCGTCCGTTCCTGGTGACCGATGCGGCGGACGAAAAAGTCGCGCGACTGACGCTGAACCTCGAAGTCTTTGCGGGAACGCACTCGTTGCAGTCGCAACTACATCCGTGGAAGAACGCGCACATCCATGAGTTCCTCAATTCGTGGACTTTCAAACCGAGCAAGTCAGCGTTTGCACTTCGTGTGCAGTTGACAGAGAAGGGCACGGCTCGACCGTCCTTTGACAAGACTTTCCCGCTCCAGACCTTCGCGGGGCGTAACTTCGTGAAGCAGTCGTTCACTGTCGCCAAGCCGAAGCTCTGGTGGCCGAACGGCATGGGCGAGCCAAATCTCTATCGGGTTGGGCTTGCCCTCATCCGCGAAGACAACGCGGAGGACGCGCTGGAATTCGATTACGGCATCCGCACGATCAAGACCGCGCCGACACCCGGCCCGCGCGCTGCGGACCGCTGGGCGAACTGGCAATTCGTCGTGAATGGGCGGCCACTGTTTGTGAAAGGGATGAACTGGATGCCCGCCGACATCCTGCTCGATTTGCCGCGTGAACGTTACCGCTGGCTCATCGGCGCAGCGAAGGCTGCCGGCATTCAACTTTTCCGCATCTGGGGCGGCGGACTTCTGGAGACGGAGGAGTTTTACGACACGTGCAACGAACTCGGTGTGATGGTCTGGCAGGATTTTCCCATTGGCAACCGCGACACACCGGAGTGGCCGCAGGACGTGTGGGAAGCGCAGGTGATGCAAACCATTTTCCGCCTGCGCAATCATCCGTCGCTCGCGCTCTATTGCGGCGGCAACGAATTCAATCCGTACTCGCTCGGCAACGCCACCACCATCGGCATTCTTGAACGCTGCCTCGCCGACTTCGATCCAACGCGCCCGATGCGTCGGACCAGTCCCGACAGCGGTAGCATCCACACCTATCCCGACATGGATCCGACGTGGTATGCGAAGCTGTTTCGGTTCGTGCCGTACATTGCCGAAACCGGCATGCACAACATTCCGGAACCTTCCGGCATCCGGGAGACGGTCGCGGCGAGCGAGCTCGACAAACCGCTTGCCGGCATGTTTGAGAAAAGCTTCCCGGCACAGCATCCGGAGTTGATGCACCACTTCGTCGAATACAGCCCGAGCCGCGTCCCGCGAATGCTCAGCCGCGCGTCGCACATTGACGACATGAGCGCGCCGTCGTTGGAGGCGCTCGCCGAAGGCACGCAGATTGGCGCGGGTGAGTTCTACCAGATCTTCTCCGAGCAATTCCAAGCCAACTACCCGGTCACCGCTGGCCTGATGCCGTGGGTCTTCAAACGGCCGTGGCCGGTCATCGCGATCATGCTCGTGGACGGGTTCGGCCAGCCGACCGCGCCGTACTACTTCCTCAAGCGCACCTACGAACCGACACACGTGCTCGTCAAACTACCGGAACTGATGTGGGCCAAAGGCGAACAAGTGCCGCTCACGGTCCATGTTACCCACGCACCCAATGCCGCGTGGAAAGATTTGAGCGCGTCGGTGGAAATCTTCGATGCCGCCTTCGCGTCGCGATGGCGCCAGACAAAACCGGTCTCGCTCGCGCCCGGCCCGTCGGTGGCGACGCTCGACTTCGGCAACTTCACGATTCCCGACAGCTTCAACGACAAATTCTTTTTCATTGTCGCCGAACTGCGCGACAGTCACCGTCAACTCGTCTCTCGCTCGGTCTATTGGCCGCGTTGCCTGTCGCGGTTGAGTGATGAGTCGTTTCGTGCCATATACCGCGCCGCGCCGCGGCCGTCGCTCACACTCGACAAAGGTCCGTGGCTCAAACCGCAGGCCGCCGCCCAGCCGACCAAGCTCGATTTGTCCGCGCGCAAAGACGGCGACCGCCTTATCGCTCGTGTGCGTAACACCGGCGACAAACCAGCGTTCATGACGCGGCTCGATATCGAAGGCGTCAAGCGCGCCTTTTACGCCACCGACAACTTCTTCTGGCTCGCCCCCGGCGAGGAGCGCGAACTGCAAGTAGAAATCCTCTGGCGCGATCCTGCGCAGCGCGACAAAGCCTCACTGGTTGTCAGCGCATGGAACGCCCCAACTGAACGTGTGCGCATCACAAGATGAAACTCGCTGAATTTCTTCCTGCCGCCCCGAATCGTCTCTGGCAACTCGCCCGGCAAATGGGCGTTCGTTACGCCATCTGCAAGTGCGAGCCCGAACTGACCGGACTGAAACCGCCTTGGGACATTGAGGCGTTGCGAACGATTCAACGACGGTTCACTGACGCCGGGTTTACGCTCTACGGTCTTGAAGGCGACGAGTTCGACATGCGACGAATCAAGCTCGGTCTCGACGGGCGCGACGAAGACCTCGACCGCTATTGCCAGATGCTTCGCAACATGGGCGAACTCGGTATTCCCTTGCTCTGCTACAATTTCATGGCCGGCATCGGGTGGCATCGCACTCACGGCGACGTGCCGACGCGGGGCGGTGCGCTCACGTCGCGGTTCGATGTCGCCGACGTGCCTGCCACGCTCACCGATGCCGGTGAAGTCAGCGAGGAGCGGATCTGGGGCAACTACACCTATTTCATCCGCGGCGTCATGCCCGTCGCGGAGAAATCCGGTGTGCAGATGGGAATGCATCCCGACGATCCGCCGTTGCCGAAGTTGCGCGGCATTTCGCGCATTCTTTACAGACCGGAGAATTTCGAGCGCGCAATGTCGCTCGCGCCGAGTCCGAACAATGGCGTCACGTTTTGCCAAGCCAATTTCAAGCTCATGGGCTGTGATGTCGCTGCGTGGGCGCGACGATTCGCAGGGCAGGGGAAGATTTTCTTCGTCCATTTCCGCGATGTACGCGGCACGGCGGAAAGGTTCGAAGAAACCTTTCACGACGACGGTCCAACTGACATGCCCGCGATGCTCAAGCTCTACCACGAACTCGGTTACACCGGCCCCGTTCGTGTGGATCATGTCCCGACGATGGCCGGCGAGAGCAACGAACAGCCGGGCTACGAATCCCTCGGTCGCCTCTTCGCCCTTGGCTACACCAAGGGCGTCATGCAGGCGCTGAAAATCCCCATTGAGTAACATGAAAACAATCCTAACAAGTGTAGTTGCCCTGCTGTTGGCGGTTTCGGTTAACGCCGCATCAAAGCTTCGCGCCGGAGCCGCCGCAGTGGACGTTTCGCCGCGCGAGTTCCCGCTCAACATGCCGGGCGGATTCAGCCCGCATCCGGCCGACGGCGTGAATGATCCGCTTCATGCCCGGGCGCTGGTGCTCGACGACGGGACCACCACACTCGCGGTCGTCGTCGTGGACAACCTCGGCGTGGCCCGCGAAACATGCGACGAGGCGAAAGCCATTGCCGCGCAGCGGTGCGGCATCAAACCGGATAAAGTCCTTGTCTGTGGAACGCACAGCCACTCGGCGCCGTCATCGAACTCCACCAACAGCGCCCCGGCGGCTGCATACCGCAAGTTGTTGGTGGAAGGGATTGCCGAGTCCATTATTCGTGCGCACGCGGCATTACAACCTGCATCGGTGGGCGTCGGCGTACATCCGCTGCCGGAGGAAGTGTTCAACCGCCGGTGGTTTCTCAAGCCCGGCAAGATGCCGTTGAACCCGTTCGGCAAAATGGATCAGGTAAAGACGAATCCCGGCACGAGTCCCGATGTTCTCGACCGTCCCGCTGGTCCGACCGATCCCGACATCACGGTGCTCTCGGTAAAAGACCCCAAGGGACGCAAACCGCTCGCCTTGCTGGCCAACTATGCCCTGCATTATGTCGGCGGCAGGCCACCGGGGAAAGTGTCCGCCGATTACTTTGGCGAGTTTGCCCGACTGATGCCGTCGCGCGTCCGCGCCGACACCAACTTTGTCGCCATGATGTCCAACGGCGCTTCCGGCAACATCAACAACATTCCGTTCCTCGTCACCCGTCCGCCGCGCGAGCCGTTCGAGCAGATTCGCATTGTGGCCACCAAAGCGGCCGACGCAGCGTGGTTTGCGCTTCGGAAAATCGAGAAGCACAACCCCGACGTCCGGCTCGGCATGATCGAGCGCGAGATCACATTGAAATATCGCCGCCCGACTCCCGAACAGGTCGCGGCAGCCAAGGCTGTGCTCGCCATGAAAAAAGCGGATCGCCAGAAATTGCCGAACCGGGCCGAGAATTACGCGCGCAGCACCGTCTCGGCTGCCGAACGAGTCGAGGAGAGTTTCCCTGTGCAATTACAGGCGATACGGATTGGCGATTTTGCGATTTGCGCCATCCCATTCGAGGTCTTCGTTGAGATCGGCCTTGATTTGAAAAAACGCAGTCCGTTCCCGCGCACGATGGTCATCAGTATCGCCAACGCCAAGCACGGCTATCTGCCGACGCCCGAACAACACAAACTCGGCGGCTACGAAACATGGCTCGGCACCTGTCGAGCACAGGAAGACGCCTCCGTCATCATCACAGAGCAATTGCTTGAAATGCTACAGGAGCTTTCAAAATCATGAAGCACTTTGTTGTCGCGTTTATACTTACGATCGTTTCGGGTCACGCAATGGATCTGCCGCCGCAGGAACGATTCCATCTCTACTTACTCATTGGCCAGTCGAACATGGCGGGGCGCGGCAAACTCAGTCCAGAGTATGCTGTGTCGAGTGAGCGCATCCTGAAGTTTTCCGAGGAAAACACTTGGGTTGAAGCGACGGAGCCGTTGCACTTCGACAAACCGACCATCGCCGGCGCGGGGTTGGGGACGAGTTTCGCGCGCGCAATGGCCGATGCCAATCCGAATGTGACCGTCGGATTGATTCCGTGCGCGGTGGGTGGCACGCCGTTGGAACGCTGGTGCAAAGGCGGTGACCTCTACCAGAAGGCGCTCGCACGAGCGCGGCTCGCAATGAAGAACGGCACGCTCAAAGGCATTCTCTGGCATCAAGGCGAAGGCGATTCTGGCACAGAGGAAAAAGCGCGGAGCTACGGTGAACGATTGGCAAAGATGATTACTGACCTCCGCGCCGACTTGGGCGCGGGTGACGTGCCGTTTGTGGCGGGGAAACTCGGTGAGTTTCTGAAACGCCAAACCAAATCCGGGTCGCGCAGTTTCTGGCCGGTGGTCAACGAACAGATTGCCTTGCTGCCGCAACGTGTGCCGCGCGCCGCCGTGGTCGAGTCGAAAGGACTGAAACACAAAGGTGATGATGTTCATTTCGACACACCGTCGCTGCGCGAGTTCGGTAAACGCTACGCCGCCGCGATGCGACGATTGCAGCAACAGTCATCGTAGCTTCACCAATGAGGTCTATTTCAACGCGAGACTTGAAACTGGGATGATGGCGAGTTCGGCGCTGTTGTTGTTCCATCGTTCGCGGCCGGTGCCTTTGCGGCCTACGCCGCCGCCGCTGTTGGAGTAGCCAACGTAAAGCTTGCCCTCATGCTCGGTGGCGCAGGGGTAGGCGAGCGAGGCTTTCGGGTGCGATTCACCGGGGCCTTTGGGGAACTCGGCGTGGCGGATGACAAAGAGCTTGCTGAAATTGTCCTCCCCCGGTTTGCTGACGGCGATGGTCAACGGCGCGCGGCGTTTGCCGCCGTCAGCGCTGGTCGAGCAAATCAGATAACGCTGGCCGGTGCTCAACATTCCCGCGCACGGTTTGCTGGTCGCCATCGGCAGGTTGGAGGGCAATGAAGGCGTCCATGTCCGACCCAAGTCGTCGCTGAACGCCACGAGTGCCACTTCCTTCTCGCCGTAGCGGGCGATGTTGGTGATGCGGTTGCCGTTCACGACGACCGCGGATTCGCCCCACATCTGGCCGATTCCGTCCATCTGTGGAATGACAACAAGATTCCAGCGGGTAAAATCATCGCCGTGACTGATGGCAACGGCGGCGGGGTTTTTGTTCTTTGCGGAATAGTTGTCCGCGCGGATGCCGGACATGATCCAATTGCCGTCGGCCATTTTCACTGGTTTCTCCAGCGCCCAGAAACCGCCTTTGATGACGGCGCCTTTGCGTTCCCATTTCCCGCTGGATTCATCCAGCAGATAGGCGCGTGTGTGGACGTTCTGCATCGTGCCGGAATAAGCGCCGTGAAACGCCCAGAGCCGGCCGTTGTGCGAGAGGAAAACGCCGTGGCTCACGCCGACGCCAGGCTCATCGCCGTGATCAATCGTGCCGACGGCGCTCCACGTCTTCCCGTCGTCCTCGCTGACGCGAAAGCGCGCTTCCTCAGTATCGGTGTTCTCGCCGCCTTTGTTGTGGCCGAAGGAGGCGTACAGTTTGCCTTTGTGAAAACAAAGCGCGACGCCGTGCAGGAAACGGTAGCCGTCCTTGTCGAACTCGTAGCGCTTGATGACGGAGAACCGCACGTGTTGTAGCATGGGAATCTGGTCGGTTGTTGGAATCGCTGCCCCGTCCCAAATCTTGACGGGTGGAGGGACGGTGAGTGATGCCACAGGAACCACGGCAATCTTCGGAGTGTGTTTGTCGGTGAACCCGACGTAAAACACGCCGTCGCGTTCGACAGCCGCCGGGTAAGTTCCGTTCCCCTCAAAGACCTTCAAGACACGGCAAAACTGTGTCTCGCCGGGGGCAGACACTGCGATGGTCAACGGCTCCCTTTTGTTTCCGCCGTCCGCCGCTGTGATGGCGACAAGATAACGTTGTCCCGTGCTCAGGATGTTGGCGTAAGGGCGCGAAGCGGACATCGGAAGATTGCTGGGACGTGAAGGCGTCCACGTTCGACCGTAGTCTTCGCTGACGGCCATCAGTGCGACGGGATGCGAGCCGTCATAACGGGCGATGTTGATGATTCGCTTGCCCTCGACGATCACTGATGACTCGCCCCACATTCGGTCCACGGCCTTGGGGATCACCACCAAATCCCATTTCATCAAATCATCACCGTGGCTGATCGCCACCGCCGCCGGGTTGCCATCGCCGACGCGTGCGCCGGACATGATCCAGTTGCCGTCGGCCATCTTGATTGGTTCCTGCAACGGCCAGAATCCATCCTTGACCACCACGCCCATCGGTTCCCACTCGCTTGTCTCCTCATTGAGCCGAAAGGCGCGCGTGTGAACCTTTCCGATCTTGCCGTAAAACGCGCCGTTGAACGACCAGAGCCTTCCGTCGTGCGACAGAAAAACCCCATGACTGATGCCCATGTTCCCTTGACCGGCAGCAATGGTCTGCATCGCGCTCCACGTCTTGCCGCCATCGTCACTGGTGCAGACCCGTGCCTGTTCGCCGGGCGTGTTTTCTCCTTGCTCCTTGAGCTTGTCGTTGTAGCCAACAGACGCGTAGAGTTTGTTCTTGTGCCACGCCAGATGGACACCCTTCATCCAAATACCGGCGGCACCGTTCGCGATCGTGTGAACTTTTACCCCCTTGGCCAACGGAACGTCGGCAACCTTCGGCACAGTGCCATCGCTCCAAAGTTTCACCGGCCCGGCGACTTCGATCTTGATGGGCGACGGTTGTTTGTCGGCCATCGTGCGGATCGCGGCAGGCGTCAACACACTGCGAAAGAGCGACACTTCGTCGAGCGCGCCCGTGAACATCTGCCTCGCCCGTCCGCCATCGAGCGAGCCGCCAATCGTCACCGGCGCATCAGTCGCCGGCAACGACGCTGCCAAACGGGCTTCTGCTTCCTGTTTTCCGTTGATGTAGAGGCGGGCGTGTCCTTTCTCGACGGTCACGGCGAGATGATGCCACTGGCCGGGACGCGGCTTGGTTTGCGAGGCGACTGTTTTCCAACCTTCCTGCCGGAAGTAAAATCGAAACCGCTGCGGCACGTCGTTTGAGAGCGTATCAGGTTGGGG
>CAZNOK010000169.1:0-11351 GCA_964574605.1 uncultured Verrucomicrobiota bacterium | reverse complement strand
ATCCAGACTGTTGTGCCGCCATCGTCCGGATGCAGCACCACCCAGTAAATGTTCTCTAAATAGAAGTCGCATTGAAGGGGTCTGATGTTAAGATGCCGTCAAGGCCCTCAATGAAAACTACTCTTTGCTTGTTGATGTTATTGCTGACCGCCGGAAGTGCGATGGCCGGCGAAGTTGTGAGACAGGCGGACGTGACTGCCGCGCCGTACTACTGGAGTTGGTGGGGATGGGAGCCACTGGAACATAATGTCCGTTTGGGCGCGCCTTCCTACACGGTGGACGGCAGCGCTTGGTGGGCGCCGAAGTGGTATGACCGTTTGCACAGCGAAGAACTGGTGCAGAAAATGTCGAAGCTCGGCGTCAATCTGGCAGTCACGCACTTCTTCAAAGGGTTCGGCCTGGAGTTTGAACGTCCCCAGTGGCAACGCACCGCCGGGTTGGTCCGTCTCGCGCACCGGCACGGCGTCAAGGTTTTGGGTTACTGCCAGTTCGCTTCCATCTACTACGAGACGTTTCTGGCGGAAGAACCGCGCGCGAAGGATTGGGGGCAGCGTTCGATTGATGGCACTTTCAACATCTACGAGGGAGCGCAATATTACCGATGGCGTCCATGTTTCAACCATCCGGAGTTCCGTGCGTATGTGAAGCGAGCGGTCCGTGTCGGGTTGAAGGAAGTCGGTCTGGACGGCTTCAACTTCGACAATTGCCTGAGCAGGCCGTGCTATTGCGACCGGTGCACTGCGCTTTTCCGCGCGTGGCTGGCCAAGCGGTATCCCGAACCGCTCCCCCTGTTCGGCATCGGCTCGTTCAATCACGTTCTCCAGCCGCCCGCGCCTGCCAAGACGGAACAAATCCATGACCCCGTGATGCGGGCGTGGATCCGGTGGCGATGTGAATGTCTGGCCGGGTTTGTGAAAGAGATTAGCGACTACGCCCGCAGCTTGCGGCCCGATGCGATCTTGATGGCGAACCCGGCGCATCCGTGCGGCGCGCGTGACACTGTCACGCGAAGCGTCTGGCCGGTCTGGGTGGGACGGCATTTGAACTTGATGATTACCGAGAACGCCAACGCACCCGAAATCGCTGGCGACCTGATGGTCTCGCAAGTCCGCGCCCATAAGAATGCCGCCGCCATCGGTTACCGCGCCGTTCCGACGACGTGGGCGGAAGGTCTGGGGCGCGGAGGCGCGACCAACGCCGCGACGCGCCTGCCGCAGACGCCGACCGGGATTCACTTGCAGATTGCCGAGGCAGCCGCCAACGGCGGCGTGCCCGGAGCGAACTGGACCACGCGCGCCCTTGGCGGTGGCGACGGCATGAGGATTGACCGGCCTGAATTCAGCGAGGCATTGGGCAACTATCTGGGTTTTGTCCGGCAGCACGAATCCCTCATCCTTTCCAGCCAGCCTGTCAACGATGTGGCGGTGCTCCATGCTTTTCCGTCGCTTGCGTTCAACGCCCAGTATGCGTTCGACCAGATCACCGCCGCCGAGGAAGTCCTCATTCGCGGTGGTTTCCAGTGGGGAGTCGTTTTCGATGACGACCTCTCGCGGTTGGACAAGTTCTCCGTCCTGATTCTCGCGGGGCAAACCCATCTCAGCAAGGCCGCCTGCGACGCCGTGAAACGATTCGTTGACCAAGGCGGCTCGCTGGTGATGCTCGGCGACAACGGCAAATACGATGACGAAGGGCGTTTGCTGGAAGTCAATCCGTTGGATGCCCTCGTGGGGAATCGCGTCAGTCGCCTGAAAGCCAGCACGATCCGCCCGGTGAAAGATCGGCACTGGGGCGTGTTTGCGACGTTACCGTCAACATGGAAAGAGGTCGCGGGCGCCATCCTCAAAGCCGCAGACGGACGCCTGTCGGCACAAATCCTTGATCCGGACACGACGGTAGCACTGAACACTTGCCGTGGCGAAACCGGTCGTCTTGTCGTGCACTTGTTGAACTACGCCGCCCCGCGTCCGACGCGCCCGTTGCAGGTGGAACTTGGCGCGGCTTGGCGCGACCGGCGCACTGCGCGCCTGTTGTCGCCGGGAGTTCCTGAGCGAACGGTCTCGCTCCGTCGCGATGGCGCGCGCAGCATCGTGAACGTGCCGCCCTTGGAGGTTTATGGGATTCTGGTCATTGAATAGAAGAATGAAGATCTTTTCCGTCATCGGTTTGGCATGGGCCGCAACCGCGATGGCCGGTGAAGTCGTGTCGCTGGAGAATGAATTGCTTCGCGCGGAGTGGGACGCCGGTCGCGGCACGTTGGTTTCGTTGAAGGACAAAGCGACGGGACGCGAGTGGCTTGCTCCGTCCGTGGTAATGCCCGCCTACGGAATTCAGCTTGTTGATGCGAAATCGCCGATTACCTCGACCAACGCTGCGGCCATCAGCGTCCGACAAGAGAAGGACGCCGTCATCATCGAAGGCGCACACGCTTTCACCGTAACATGCCGGTTTTGGTTGGAGAAGAACTCGCCGTACCTACTCGGTCGCATCGCCATCCGGTCGCCGTCGCCTTGTCGAATTGCCGAAGTCCGGTTCCCGCTGGTGACGCTGCGGATGCCGTTCGCCGGCGACGGCAAGGAGGATCGCGTTCTGTGGCCGGAGTGCGATGGAACTCTGCTTCTCAACCCGAGCGTGAACCGGCCTGACCGGGAATGTGGATATCCGGGCAAAGCCTCAATGCAAATGATGGCGGCGTTCGACCCGTCGGCGGGATTGTATCTGGCCGCGCGCGACCGCGAGGCGCACAAGAAGAAGTTCTGCACTCGTCGTGCCGGTAAAGGACTTGAGATGAGCATCACTCACGTGTTGCCGCAGACGCCGGTGACGCAGTGGGAACTGGAATATGACGTGGTGTTGGCGGCGCTGAAACCGGCAGCCGGCCTGAAGAAGATCACGTGGGAAGCAGCCGCCGATCTTTATCGCCAGTGGGCAATTCGCCAGCCGTGGTGCCGGCAGACGATGGCGCAACGCGTCGCGGCAGGCGACATTCCGAAATGGATTGTCGAGCCGACATTGATTTTCACGTACTCGCTTCGCGGACAATTGCAGGACGGGAAACCGGGGAACCGGTTGCCGTTGGTCGTCGAGCAAACGGAACGATGGCGCAACGTGGTGGGCGCGCCGATTACCTCGCTCATCATGTCGTGGGAGAAACACGACACATGGGTCACACCGGATTATTTCCCGCCATTCGGCGGCGAGGACAAGTTTACAGCGATGACGAAAGACCTTCACCAGCGCGGGCATCGCACGATGGTGTTTCTGTCGGGCCTGAACTGGACGTTGCACAAAGACCTCGCCGGGCCGGATCGTCCGCGGGTGCTGGTGAATCAGCAGGCCGAGTTCGACCGCCGTGGCCGGGCATCGGCGATCAGCGATGCGAAAGGCGAAGCCGTCATCATCGGGACGCCAGACAAAGGCGTTGGACAGTACGCTACTATTTGCGCGAGCACCGAATTGGCGCGCGAAATCCTGCTCGGCACATCGCTGCGCTGCCAGCAGTTGGGAATTGATTGCGTGCAGGTGGACCAGATTGTCGGTGGCGGAATGAAGGAATGTTATCATCCGCGACACAATCATCCGCCCGGCGGCGGCAACTGGTGCAGCGCGGCGTTGTATCGGTTGTTCGAGGAGATTCGGAAGACAGGCAAAGCCCGCGATCCGAACTTCGCGCTCTCCATCGAGGAGCCGGGCGAGTTTTACCTGCCGTTGCTCGACACGTATCACGCGCGCGACTTGCATCAAGGCCGCTGGCCGCGTTCGGGCGCGGGTGTGCTCGGCGTGCCGTTGTTCACGCACGTGTATCACGATTACGTCGCCGGCTATGGCAGCGAAGGTTGCTACATCTCGGAGAGAGCCAGCCGCACGACGCTCTATCAAATCGCCATGAACCTCGTCTGCGGAAAGATGCCATCGGTGGCTGTCTGGGGCCGGTGGTGCGAGCCGGAAAAAGTGGAGGCAACGCAACGGCGATTACTGAAAGCGCATCTGGATCTGTGGCGCGGCCCGGCCGGCGAGTTTCTGAACTTCGGCCAACGCGTCGCTTCACCGGAACTGGATGTGCCGTCGCTGGAGATGACGTTCACGGAGAAAGACGGCAAGACCCGTCGCCCGTTGACGGTGCCGTCGGTGTTGCACGGCACATGGAAACTGGCCGATGGGCGCATCGGCACCGTCTTCGCCTCCATCCACGACAAACCCATGACATTCACTTTCGGCAAGAAGGAAATCACACTGGAGTCAGGGGAGGCCGTGTTCGTCAAATCGAACGCCCAAACACCATGATTATCGTTCGCTTCCAGATTCTCTTTTTGATCGGTATGCTGGCGGCTTCCACCAGCGCGCGGCCTGAGCAGTCTAATTCCATGAAGGTGTTCGACGACTTGATGGCTGAAGTCGTGGGCAACGACAAGTTTCCCGGCGCGGCGCTGGCGATCACGAAGGACGGCAGGCTTGTGTATGCCCGCGGGTTTGGATACGCCGACGTGGACGAGAAACGAGCGGTGCAGCCCGATGCCCTGTTCCGCATTGCGAGCGTCTCCAAGCCCATCACGTCCGTGGCCATTATGCAGCTTGTCGAGGCGCGCAAGATCAAGCTGGAGTCCAAAGTTTTCGAGATTATCCCGTTCGTCCCGCACTTGGAGCCGGGCAAGAAGCCGGACCCGCGACTGAAAGACATCACTGTGCTGAACCTGCTTCAGCACGCGGGCGGGTGGGACCGCGACAAGAGCTTTGATCCGATGGGCATCAACGGCACGCTGAGAGTCTCGCGCGCATTGGGCGTGCCGTTCCCGCCGGGCCGCAGCGACGTCATCCGTTACATGATCGGGCTTCCGCTGGATTTTGCGCCGGGCACACGAAGCGCGTATTCGAACTTCGGTTTTCTGCTACTGGGCCGCGTCATCGAAAAGGTGACTGGACTGACGTATGAGAACTACGTGAAGCAATATGTGTTGCGTCCTCTGGGCATCAACGCCATGCGGATCGGCTTGACGCACAAGGAAGACCGCGCGCCGAAGGAAGTGACATACTATACCCCCGGTCGCACGACCGCGGCGCTGTTCGGTCCGCACAAGGGGCAGCAAGTGCCGGTGCCCTATGCTCGGTGCATTGAAGTCATGGATTCGCACGGAGGATGGATCGCGTCGGCTGTTGATCTGGCGCGGTTCGCTGTTGCGTTTGACAAACCGGCAACGTGCAAGGTCTTGAGGGAAGAAAGCGTGAGGCGGATGTTTGCCCGGCCGGAGGCTCCGTGGGCATTGGACGCCGCCGGGAAACCGAAGCGATCGTATTACGCCTGCGGATGGTGTGTGGATCTGAACAACTCGGGGCAGATGAGCACCAGCCACGGTGGTGGCATCGAAGGCACATCCACTTCGTTGTATCGCCGGTATAACGGCGTGAACTGGGTCGTCCTGTTCAATGCCCACAACAGAACGCTGTCCGGGCAAATCTCGTCCCGTCTCCGCTCGGCTGTGGACTCGATGCGAGTTTGGCCGGAACACGACTTGTTCCGCCAATACAACTAAAGTAGGATTCACGGAGGTTGAAATGCCATGAAAATCATTCTCTTTGCTGCTGTGGCGCTGACGTCGTTCTGCAGCATCGCCGCCGACAAGTTGCCCAACGTGAAGGTGGACTCGGTGCGGCGGGTGTTCCACAACGGCGAACACAACGCCTTCACTGATCTGGTCCGGTTCAAGGGCCGGTTCTATCTGACGTTTCGCAGTTGTCCGGACGGTCACCCGGTTCATTCGAGCGCCTCGGTCATCATCCTCGCCAGCGACGACACGAAGGAGTGGAAACAAATCCATCGCTTCAACGTCGCATTGCGCGACACGCGTGACCCGCACTTCCTCGTCTTCAAGGACAAACTGTTTGTCTATACCGGCACGTGGTTCAGCGGCTCCACGGGACTCGCGCGCGAGGAGTACGACCTCAACAAGCACCTCGGCTACGCCGTGTGGACCGACGACGGCGCGAAGTGGCACGGCCCTGTCATGCTCGAAGGCACCTTTGGCCATTACATCTGGCGGGCCGCCGCGTGCGGCGACAAAGCGTATTTGTGCGGCCGTCGCAAAACGAACTTCGCCATGGGAACGCGCGGCGAAGGCAAGCAGGTCGAAGCGCTCATGCTCGAAAGCGACGACGGCCTCATCTGGCGCAAGCGCGGCGTGTTTCAGGAAATTGAAGGCAACGAGACGGCGTTTCTGTTCGAGCCGGATGGCCGCGTGTTGGGCATCGGACGCCGAAGCGGCAACGCGCAACTGTTGCGCTCCAAGCCGCCTTACGCGCAGTGGGAACGCAAAGACCTCGACCGTTACATCGGCGGTCCGTTGCTGGCGAAATGGGGCACCCGCTACGTTGTGGGCGGACGGAGAACCACAAAGCACGGCCCGAAGACATCGCTGTGCTGGCTGGTGAACGATCAATTGCACGAGTTCGCGGAGTTGCCCAGCGGCGGCGACAATTCCTATCCCGGCTTCGTCGAACTCGCGCCGAACCGTGCGTTGGTTTCCTACTACTCCAGCCACGAGAAGGACGCGTCGGGCAAAACGATCACAGCCATCTATTTGGCGGAATTGACAATCACCGAATGAAACTTCTTCCAGCATGTCTCTCCTTGGTTCTAACGTTCTCCGCCCTCCGCGCCGAAGTGCCGCTTGTCGTTGACGGCCAAGTCAAAGCCGTTGTCGTGTTGCCGGCAGAACCATCGCGGGTTGTGAAGTATGCGGCAGACGAACTTGTGTATCACGTCGAGAAGGCGACTGGCGCAAAGCTGACCGTCGTCAACCAAGGACAGGAACCCAAAGGGCTCGCGCGGGTGTGCCTCGGTCCAACCACTACGAAGCTGTCCCCGGATTCGTTCATGTTGCGCACGGAAGGCAACGCGCTCCACATCGAGGGTCGCGACAGCGACGGCAAGCCGCTCGACCCGAACACATGGGCGGGGACGTTGTTTGGCGTTTATGAACTGCTGGAGACCGTGATGGGCGTGCGATGGCTCTGGCCGGGAGAACTCGGCGAGCACATCCCGGCGACGAAAACCATCATCATGCCCGACATGAACAAGACAGTCGCGCCGCAACTCATCATCCGCCGGCTCCGCAGCACGCTGGACGGCCGGCCCGGCTCGGCGGTGGGCGACACGTTTTCGCCAAAGGCGTTGAAGAAGGCGCGAGCGGATCAGGAGAAATGGCTGCGCCGCCAGCGGATGGGACATTCGCGGAAGATGCGCTGGGGACATTCGTTCACGACGTGGTGGGAACGATACGGCAAAGAGCACCCCGACTGGTTCAACCTGCTCGACGACGCCAAACGCGGCCCGCAATACGGCAACCGCGGCGACCGGACCGGCATGTGCGTGTCGAATCCCGGTTTCCACGCGCAGATCATCGAGAACTGGCTGAAGGCTTGCGCGGCCAGCCCCGACAACAAACCGAACATCAACGGTTGCGAGAACGACGTCTTCGGACGTTGCCAATGCGCGCAGTGCAAGGCGTGGGATGCGCCGCGACCTGATGAGAAACTCTACCCCGATCGTTTCAGCAAGTACGGCATCGTCTCCGACCGGTACGCCCGTTTCTGGCGCACGGTGCAGGAACTGGCGGCAAAACACGACCCCGACGTCATCGTCACCGGCTACGCCTACGTCAACTACGCGCCGCCGCCCGTGCGCGAGACGCTCAACGACCACGTCTGGATCGGTTTGGTGCCCGACGCATTCTTTCCGCGCGCCGCGGAGGAACACAAACAATGCCTCGCGATGTGGCAGGGCTGGGCGAAGACCGGCTGCAAACTGTTTCTCCGGCCAAATTACACGCTCGAAGGGTACTGCATGCCGTTTCTCTACACGCACCAGTTCGCCGACGAGTTCGCCCACCACGCCAAGAACGGCATGATCGCGACTGACTTCGATTCGCTCACCGCGATGTGGGCGACGCAAGGCCCGCAGACGTATCTGTTCGCTCGTTGGCAAAGTTGCCTTGACAAGAAGGCCGACGACGTGCTGGCGGAGTATTACGCTGGCTTTGGCCCGGCAGCGAAACAGGTGAAAGCGTACTTCGACTACTGGGAAAACTACACGACGACCAATCGCGAGCGATTCCATGCCGTGAGAGAGAAGCTGAAGGCAAGCTGGGCGACTTACCCGCGTATGGCGCACGAGTGCTTCACGACGGAAGCGTTCGCGCGCGGATGGAAGTTGCTCGACGACGCAGCGCGCGCGACAAAGGCTGATGCCGTTGCCGCCGCGCGCGTCGCGTTTCTCGAAAAAGGTCTCACACACGCCGAGAAATGCGTCGCGGCAAGCCGGGCGCGGGCGAGCGGCGATTTCATGGCGCTTCAAGAAGCGCTCTCCGATTTGCGCAGTTATCGAAAGCAAATCGAGAACGACAACGTCGTGAACCTCGCGTACTGCGCATACTTGGAGTCGCGCGCGTACGATACGAAAGCCGCGCGTGAAGTCGCCTACAACGGCCAGCCATTGAAGCCCCTTGCCGAGAAGGTCGTGACGGCGAAGCTCACACCCGTTTCGCTCCGGGGCAATTTCGGCATGATTGCCTCCCTGGGCGCGAACGAGAAATTCCGCGCCACGATCACGATTCGAAAAGTCGGCAAGGCCAACGTCGAAGTGGCCCGATGGAACCTTTACTCGGCAACACGGCAAATGCTCGCCAACGGTACTGTCGAGCCCGGCAAGACGGCCAACATCGAGGTCGCCGTGCCGTCGGGCGGTATTTGTAATCTTGTCTTGAGCACTGTTCGCAACGCGGGCCAAGTCACGCTGCACAACGATCACGCCGTCATCCTCGGTCGCGAACTGGCGTTGCTCAGCGAGAGCGGCCGGCTTTGGTTTTACGTGCCACCGAAGACGAAGGCATTCACCGTCACGCTCACATCGCCCGGTCCCGGCGAGACGGCGAAGCTCACGCTGTTCGATCCATCCGGCAACGAGGTTGCGGCCGGCTGCACCGGTGAGAAGCAGAAGGTTGATTTCAGGATTCAAGTGCCGGCCGGGCAGGATGGCAAGGCGTGGTCTGTCGCGCCGGCGCGAGCGCCCAAAGGCGTCCTTGAAGATTACTCGATCTCGCTGAGCGACAACCTGCCGCCATACTGGTCGCAGGCGTCAGACCGTCTGTTGGTGCCGGGGAAGTAATCCGACTACCGCAAGAAGGCGCGGGCGCGGTCGGGAAAATCCGTGAACGCGCCGTCCACGCCGGCCTCGACGAAGAAGATACGGCAGAGTTCCTCGAACGAGTCGGCATACGGGGGCAGTTCGTCGGCCCGCAGCGTGTATGGATGCACCGCGAGTTTCAGGTCGTGGGCGTTCTTCACCAGGTCGGTGACTACGAGCACATCGTTGGTCATGCCGGCTACAACATGGCTCAACGCCGGGCCGATACCGTCGGCGATCTTCGCCAGTTCTTCGAGTCCTTGCCGGGTGAGGAGGGTTCTATTGTCCTTCGCCGGAAGCAACTGCACGAGCTTGCCCTTGTAGCCAAGTTCCTGTCGGATTCGTTTCACTTCCTCGAACTCGAAGCACTGGAGCCAGATGTTGTCGGCCTTGGTCTTGTAGCCGTAGCGGTCGAGAACATTGAGGACGATCTTGCTGATGTCCTGTCCCTGTTCCCGATGCCAGCTCGGCGCTTTGATCTCCGGGTAAACGCCGACGTTCTTGCCGGTGCTCTTGTTCAGTCCCCGGATGAACTGCAACTCTTCCTCCAGCGTGGGAATCTGGAACGACGATTGCCAGAGTGGGAAACGGTTCTTGTAAACCGCGGCGTTCGTTTTCGGATTGAAACGCTCCGTCACTCGAAGCTGTTTGAGTTCCGCCAGCGTGAAGTCAATCGCGTAGTAGCGGCCATTGGCGCGTTTGCGGTCGGGAAACCGCTGCGCCACGTCGGTCACGGTGTCAATCTGCACGTCGTGGAGCACGACCGGCACGCCGTCCTTGCTCAACACCACGTCCTGTTCGAGGTAATCGGCGCCCATGGCATGAGCCAGCGCCTTCGCGGGGAGCGTGTGTTCCGGCAGGTAACCGCTCGCGCCGCGGTGGGCGATGATAACCGGACGCGCCGCCGTTGCTGGAGTGGCGATAGTGATTGGCACAAGTCCTTTCTTCCCATCTTCGCGCACGACGATCAATCGGCCGAAGTGTCCCACGCCCGGGACCTTGGTGTTTCGGGCGACCAACAAGTTTCCATCTTTCAAGCCGGCGATGCCCAATGCCGCTCCGCACACCCATTTCCCCGTGAAACGGAACTCCGCATCCGCGCGCAGCAGGACAGGAGGATCACCGTAGCAGCCGAACCACCACGAGCCGTTCGCCCACGCCACCGTCTGGATGCCCATCTTGGTGTAACCGCTCGCCAGCACGTGGCGTTTGCGGAACGCGAATTGTTCGTCGTATTCGTAGAGATAGTTCTCGTCCACGTCTTTGGGCAGGCCGCCGACGATGATGAACCGGCCATCGCGATACGCCATGCCTCCGGCGCCGTGCGCCACTTCGCGCACCGGGCGCCGCGCCAATTCCGCAAGGGTCTCGCCGTCATAGACGTACACCCACGAGTCTTCTTTGCCGGCGGGCAGGTTGAATTCGCCGAGGTTCACCGCCACGAAAACTTTTCCGTCGTGAAAGCACAAATCGCCGTGGTGCGAAGCCACCGGCACCTGCTTGAGGATGCGGCCTTGCCAATCGGTTTTCACCAGCGCCTCCGTCCAACTCCAGTAAATCGCGCGAGGCTCGTCCGTGCAGACGCCTTGGAGATGGCGCGGATAGACGCCTTCGCAGGCAATGTCCGTTGCAGTGGCACTCTCGGACAACGCAAGCGATCCGAGAACGATGGGAAGAAGCATTCTGTGGAATGTGGTCATCGCTATCACGCACTAGTATCGGAAAGGGCCGTCGAAGGTCAAGGCTGGCGCTTCGAGAATTGACTTCGAGAATTGACTTGACCTCTTGGCGTCGCGGGGGTTGACTTCGGGCGCAAGGGAATGAGTTTGTGACGACGAAAGGGCATCCGGCAACCGGTGACGCGGCGGAGGCGCTGGCGCAAAGCGAGCGTCGTTTCCGCGCATTAACAGAAAAGGCGTCGGAAATCCTTGCGATCGTGGATGCGAAGGGCAACGTCGTTCAGGAAAGCCCCAATCAGATTCCGGTGCTGGGCTACGCGGACGGTGAACTGCTTGGTCGCAGCGTCTTCGAGTTGCTTCACCCTGACGATCAGACGAAGGCACTGACCGCATTTCAGGAAGTCGTCGGCCAGCTCGACGCGACTCGTCGGATGGAGGCGCGGGCGCGAACCCGGCAGGGCGGTTGGCTCTGGTTGGACATCGTTGGCACGAACCTCCTG
>CAZNOK010000168.1:0-11631 GCA_964574605.1 uncultured Verrucomicrobiota bacterium | reverse complement strand
CGGTTCGTCGTACTCGGGGAACCGATACGCTTTCATCAGGTTGACGCGCGTGAGGAATTCGTTGGCGGAATAAACGCCGCAGAGGTCTTCGCCGGGCACGCTGAGGAATTGCGGGAGGCCCGCGCCGGTGGCGACGAGGACGGCACTGTACCCTTCCTCGTTGAGAAGCTCATCAACGGTCACGGTCTTGCCGACGACGACGTTGGTCTCGAACTCGACGCCCATCTTTTTCATGTTCGCGACTTCCTGACGGACAATTTCCTTTGGCAGCCGAAATTCCGGGATGCCATAGACGAGGACGCCTCCGATTTCGTGGAGCGCCTCGAACACGGTGACCTTGTGTCCTTTCTGGATGAGGTCGCCCGCGGCGCTCAACCCGGCGGGACCGCTGCCGACGATGGCGACTTTCTTGCCAGTCGGCGGCGCGATGGTCGGGAGGCCGACTTTGCCGGTCTGGCGTTCGTAGTCGGCCACAAAGCGTTCGAGATAGCCGATGCCGACAGAACCGAACTTCTTGCCCATGATGCAGGCGCCTTCGCACTGGTCTTCCTGCGGACAGACGCGACCCGTAACGGCGGGCAGGACATCGTCCTCGCGAATCTTGGCGGCAGCGCCGAGATAATCGCCTTTGAGGATGAGCTCAATGAAATCTTTTACCTTCACGCCGACGGGACAACCGTTCGTGCATTTCGGGTTCGCGCACGCGAGGCAGCGGAGGGCTTCCTGCTTGGTGATGTCGAAGTTGAAACCGAGGTTGACCTCGTTGAAGTTTTTGTTGCGCACGTCCGGTCTCTGTTCCGGCATGTGCTGGCGCGGAATCGCGGTGCGTTCTTTCGGAGTGAGCGGATTGGTAGCCATGCTACTTCGCTCCCTCCAGTTTGCAACGGTGTTGCTCAAACCCGACGAGTGATTGCTTTTCCATGTCGCGATAGAGCGCGTTGCGTTTGGTCAGGCCGGCAAAGTCAACTTGATGCGCGTCGAACTCCGGGCCGTCCACGCAGGCGAACTGGCTCTTGCCGCCGACCAGCACGCGGCAGCCGCCGCACATCCCGGTGCCGTCCACCATGATCGGGTTGAGGCTGACGACGGTCTTGATGCCGAGAGGCCGCGTGACTTCCGCGACGGCGCGCATCATCGGGATCGGGCCGATGGCGAGCACAAGGTCAATCTTACGACCGTCGGCGATCATCTTCTTGAGCGGGTCAATCACCAGGCCCTTCTGGCCGTAGCTGCCGTCGTCGGTGGTAATGAAAAGTTCGTCGCTGACTTCGCGCGCTTCGTTTTCGAGGATGACAAGTTGTTTCGTGCGTCCGCCGATGATGGCGATGACGTGGTTGCCGGCTTCGTGGAGCGCCTTGGCCGTCGGATACGCGATGGCGGTGCCGACGCCGCCGCCGATGACGACGCAAGCGCCGAACTTCTCGATGTGCGACGCCTTGCCGAGCGGCCCGACCACGTCGAGGATGGCATCGCCGACACCAAGCGTGTTGAGGTGTTTGGTGGTCTTCCCGATTCCTTGGACGATGATGGTGATGGTGCCGTCCTTCGGATCGGATGCGGCAATGGTCAGCGGAATGCGTTCGCCTTGCTCGTGGACCCGGACGATGACGAACTGGCCCGGCTTCTGTTTGCGGGCGATGCGCGGTGCGATGATCCGAAACAGTTTCACGTCAGGCGCGAGAAACCGCGCCTCAATAATCTGAAAAGCCACGTTGTTCATAAAAGTCTAGTGCCTGAGAATACCTTTCTTCGGACAAGAGGCAAGATGCCATGTGCTGTCAGACTTGTTTCACTTCAGTGACGAGGGCTGCGAGCGTCTTGGCGGCGTCACCGAAGAGCATGCTGGTTTTCTCGTTGTAGAACAGCTCATTATCAATGCCGGCAAAGCCGGGATTGAGGCTGCGCTTCATGAAGATGATCTGTCGCGCCTTGTCCACGTCAAGGATCGGCATCCCATAAATCGGGCTGCCCGGCGTGTTGCGCGCCGCCGGGTTGACCACATCGTTGGCGCCGACCACCACGACCACGTCGGTGCGCTCTAACTGCGGGTTGATGACTTCCATGTCGAGCAGCTTGTCGTAGGGCACGTTCGCTTCCGCCAGCAACACGTTCATGTGTCCGGGCATGCGGCCGGCGACAGGGTGGATGCCGTAGCATACTTTCACGCTGTGCTGCTCCAGGAGATCCGCCAGCTCCCGCAGGGCGTGCTGGGCTTGCGCCACCGCCAAGCCATAGCCGGGCACGAACACCACCGATTCCGCGTACGCCAGCAACGCGCCGGCATCCTCTGGCGTGATCGGACGGACAGAGCCTTTGGCGGACGTTCCGGCGGCTCCCGTCACTGCGGTCGCACCGAACCCGCCGAACAGGACGTTGGCTAAAGAACGGTTCATCGCCTTGCACATGATCTGCGTCAGGACAAGCCCCGACGCGCCGACCAGCGCGCCCGTGATGATCAGGCCGTGGTTGTGGATGATGAAACCGGTCGTCGCGGCGGCGACACCGGAATAGGAATTCAAGAGGCAGATCACGACCGGCATGTCCGCGCCGCCAATCGGGATGACTAATAACACGCCCAGCGCCAGCGCCGCAAGATTCAACGCGAGGAACAGGTACGGATGCGCGCCGCTGTGGGTCAGGTAGCCGGCCATGCCGAGACAGGCGACGAACAACAGGGCGTTGAGAATGTGTTGGCCGGGAAACACCACCGGACGACCGCGGATGATCTCCTGCAGTTTGCCGGCTGCCACCATGCTGCCGGTAACGGTGACCGCCCCGATGATGGTGCTGGCGTAAATACTGATCGCCACATCCGTCGGGAAGGGAAACTCCGGCAGTGCCAAGCGATCCCATTCCCCCGCCGACACCAGCAACGAAGCCAAACCGCCGAAACCGTTCAGGATCGCCACCATCTGCGGCATGGCCGTCATCTTCACCGCCCGCGCGGCCCACGCGCCGAGCGCGCCGCCGACCACGATGCCACCGAAGACGCCCCAGAAACCCAAAATGTGCTGGTCGAACAGCGTGATCAGGATGGCCAGTAGCATGCCGAACGAAGACAAGATGTTGCCCTTGCGCGCTGTGGAAGGGGCCGACATCCATTTCAGGCCGACGATGAACAGGATCGCCGCACCAAGATAGGCAAACTCCATCAAGGCGGCCTTCATTTCGCGCCACCGCCGTCCTTCTTCTTGAACATCTGCAACATCCGGTCGGTCACCAGATAGCCGCCCACGACATTGAACATCGCAAACGCCACCGCGAGGAAACCGAGCGCCGCCGCCAGCTTCGTCGCGCCCCACCCGGACACGATCATCGCGCCGATGATGGTGATCCCGGAAATGGCATTGGAACCTGACATCAACGGCGTGTGCAACAGCGTCGGCACTTTCTTGATGACTTCGACGCCGACGATCATCGCCAGCACGAAAATCACGATCAACGTGACCAGCGTTTCACTCATCTCGTCATCACCTTTCCATCGTGGGCCACACAAGCGCCTTTCACGATCTCATCATTGAAATTCAGGTTGAGTTGGCCGTCCTTGACCAACAACTTCACCAGTTCGATGACATTGCGCGCATACAACTGGCTCGCATGTGCGGGCATCGTGGACGGGAGGTTGATCGGGCCAAGAATCGTCACGCCGTGTTTTACCACCGTCTGGCCCGGCTCGGTCAACTCACAGTTCCCGCCCGTCTCCGCCGCCAAGTCAACGATGACACTGCCGGGCCGCATGCCGGCAACGGTTTCCTTCGTGATCAACCGCGGGGCGGGTTTACCGGGGATCAGCGCGGTCGTGATGACCGCGTCAAAATCCTTCGTCCGCGCCGCCAGCGCTTCCTGCTGTTTCTGTTTCGCGTCCGCGGAAAGCTCCTTGGCGTATCCGCCGGCGCCCTCGGCGTCCGTCACCCCGATGTCGAATTCCAGAAACTTCGCGCCGAGGCTCTCCACCTGTTCCTTGACCGCCGCGCGCACATCGTAGCCCCAAACCACCGCCCCGAGCCGCCGCGCCGTCGCAATTGCCTGCAACCCGGCCACGCCTGCGCCAAGCACCAGCACTTGCGCCGGCCGAATCGTGCCGGCCGCCGTGGTCAACATGGGAAAGAATTTCGGCAACGCCTCCGCGGCAAGGAGCACCGCCTTGTAACCGGCCACGTTGGCTTGCGACGACAACGCATCCATGCTCTGCGCGCGGCTGATCCGCGGCACGGCATCCATCGCGAACGCTGTCACCTTCCGCGCCGCGAGGCGCTGGACGAGGTCGCGGTTCATCGCGGCGTACAGGAAACTGACCAGCACGCTGCCCTCGCGCAGACGGTCTGCCTCGTCAAGGGATGGCTTGTGAAACTTCGCCAGCAGGTCGGCCTTCTCAAAGGCATCCGGCACAATGCGCGCCCCCGCCTTCTCGTAGTCGGCGTCGGCGAACCACGCGCCGTTACCGGCGCCAGCTTCCACCAACACTTCGAGTTTTGCCTTTGTCAGTGTTCCGGCGGCCTCGGGTGTCAATGCCACACGGCGTTCACCCGCCACTGTCTCTTTCGGCACGGATATTTTCATAAGCTGGCGCGCAAACGCCCCTCCGCAATCTTGAAAGGTTCCGTTGCCATAAGGAAAACGTAGGGACTTCTACTCGCTCTTCGGGGGCTTTGCAAGTGCCTGCTCCCGCTTTCTTGTGAGCCGGGCAATGGTAAACGCATCGGCAGTGTGCTCCAATGCTTGCTGGTAGGCGCTTGCGGCATCGGCACCGGAAAGAAGGTCGCCGAGTTTCTCGTAGAGCACGGCACTGCGCAGCTCTTCGGCCTTGGCCCGGCAAAGCTTCACCGCCTCGCGCCGCTCCGAGAGGTTTACCTTCCGCAGCCACGCCCATTCCAGCTCGGGACGATTGTCCTTGTTCAGCAAAAAGATTTGTTCATCCAGCGGCCTCGCGAATGGCCGGTACAGCGGGTCGCCAACAAATGTCGTTTGCCAGCTCAACGACGGACTGGCAGCGTATCCCGCCTCCAGAAACGTCCGCCCCTCCAGCAATCGCTTCAAAAACAAATCCACGTGCGGCGTCAGCGCGAGGTACGGCTCGAATACGCTACCCATGCTGGCCGCGGCGCCCTTGACGAGCAGCGGACCGACCCACGCGGCGACCTGAGTGCGGATACTGTACGCGCTGCTTGAATGAATGTGATAGGCCAGCGCGCCGGAACGAAACCGGAAGTCCGGCCGCAGGAACGGCCCCCTGATACCGTCGGCATACCAACCGGCATAAACCGCCACATCGCTCATCGGGTAATTCTCGTCGAACAACTCCTCGCGCTCATCGAGTTCGCACTCGTAGCCGGCCGCACGGAAAGCTTCGCAGGCGCCTTTGATCCAGATGTCGCCGTTGATGTAGCCTTCCTGCTTGATGCCACGCGCATCGAAGTACGCGCGTCCGTGCAGACCGTAGCGTTCCGCCATCAAAGCGTCGTCAATCAACCGTCGGACCGTTGGCGCGTCGGGGCCATCGAGCCGGCCGACCAGGAACATCCGTCGGTTGAGCGGTGCGCCGAATTCGGCGCCACTTTGGTAGAACGGATTGCGCAACGGCCCGGCGATGGGCAGGCCGTACGTGGGCAGCAAAGCCAGTTCGGTGTCCACCGACGCCTCGTTGCGCGTCATCTCGGGCTGCGCGCCTCTTGTGTACGTTGTTTCCTGAACGCCGATGTCCCGCTCGATGCGCAACGGCACGCCGTAGATGAGCGCGACGTAGGAGACGCGGCTGGCCACGGTGTCAATGCGGGGTCTGCCGTCCTCGACGCTCGGCCGCTGCACGATGAGACCGTTACTGATCAGGAACCGCAGGATCGGCTCACGCACGTCCTCGTTGAACTCGCGGCGGGTGATCGTCTCGGCAGGCCGGACATGGACGGCGCAAAGTTGGTTTGTCGGCACGCCGCGGCGTTGGGCGTAATACTCGGCCAGTGGACGGCTCTCGGGATCGCGCTCGTTATAGACGATCACGACCTGCCGTGCCCGGTCCTCCACCGCGCCCACATTGCATGCCGCGAGCAAAATAATCAGCAGCCAGAACATGTCCGCATCATCGGCGAGCCGCGCGTCAGCGTCAAGATTTTGAAGTCGCCGGCAGGCCGGTTTCGTGTCAGTGTACGCGGCAATGACGCGACTCCGCACACCGCGAAACAAACTCGCCATGACGGCGCGCCGACTAATCACCACGATCATGTGCCGGCATTTTGGTCCCGGCGCCGATGCATGGACGGCGGCGCTCTTCGCCACCGTGCGGCGCGCCTATGCGGGTTGGCATCCGGATTTTCGTGCGTGCGTGCTCCCCTACCACAACTTCACCCACGCCTCCGAAACCGCCATCGCCGTGCTCCACCTCCTCGACGACCACCTTCGACAGAAGACCTCGCCCACCTTGACTCTGCGCGATTGTGAACTGGCGATCGCCGCCGTGCTGATGCACGACATCGGGTTCCTTCAGGAAGCCGACGACACCGACGGCACCGGGGCGCGATACGCTCGAACCCATGTCCGTCGCGGCGAACGCTTCGCCGCGCGTCTGTTGGCCGGTCGCGGCCTGAGCCGCGCCGAAATCCGGCTTGTCCAACTCGCCATTCGCGGCACCGACCTTCACGCCTGCCGCCCACACGTCCGCGACCGGCGCAAACGTTTCCTCGCCAACGCGGTCACCACGGCCGACCTCGCCGGCCAAATCGCTGCGCCTGATTTTCCGCAACGGCTCGCCGCGCTCCACACCGAATGGACCGATGCCGCCCGACAAAATCAAACGCCGCCGCCGATCAGCCTCCGTCAACTCCGCCTTCAAAGCGACGCTTTCTTCCGTGAACACGTCCAACAGCGTCTGACCCTGCCTCTTCCGCGAGACTACGCGTCCGCCATCCGCGCCAATCTCCGCCGCATCCGACGGCAAGCGAGGCAGCGATGCTGATTGTTTTCAGCGTCACGGTGTTCCTCGCGGCAGCGTTGCTGTTCCTGCTGCAACCGATGTTCGCGCGGATGCTGTTGCCGATGCTTGGCGGCTCGCCATCCGTCTGGAACACGGCGATGATGTTCTATCAGGCCGCGCTTCTGGCCGGCTACGCGCTCGCGCATCTCGCGTCGCGCCGGCTCAACGCGCGACGCCAAGCGTTCGCTTATCTCGGCGTCGCACTGCTCGCGCTCCTCGCACTGCCTGTCGCGGCGCCGCGCGGGTGGCTGCCACCGACGCACACCAACCCGATTCCGTGGCTGCTCGCCGTCATGCTCGTCTCGGTCGGATTGCCGTTCATCGTCATTGCCATCGCCAGCCCGATGCTGCAACGATGGTTCGCCACCCACAGCGCAAAAGATCCGTACTGGCTCTACGCCGCCAGCAACCTCGGAAGTCTGTTGGCGTTGATCGCCTACCCCGCGCTGATCGAACCGAACTTCGGGTTAGCCGCACAAAGCCGACTGTGGACTGTCGGGTTTGCGTTGCTCGTCGCGTTGCTGGCCGTGTGCGGCTTTTGCCGGAAGACAGAGGCCACAACGCCGGTGACGAAAAATGTTCCGGTTTTGTTCCGGCGGCGTTTGCGCTGGTTGCTGCTGGCGTTTGTGCCGTGCAGTTTGATGTTGAGCGTGACGACTTACCTGACCAACGCAGTCGCGCCGATCCCGTTGCTGTGGGTTGTGCCGCTGGCGGTTTATCTGCTGAGTTTCGTGCTCGTGTTCGCCAAGCGGCGGCTGCTGCCGCACAAGTTGATGTTGTGGATACTGCCACTGGCGTTGCTGGCAATGCCGTGGACGTTGGCGGGGCTGTTGCTCGGCCTCCCGATGGAACCCCTCGACATCCATGTGGTGCTGCACGTGGCCGTGCTGTTCGTGGTGGCGATGGTCTGCCACGGCGAACTGGCCAACGACCGGCCGCCGCCTGCGCGACTGACGGAGTTCTATTTGTGGCTTGCCGCCGGCGGCGCGCTCGGCGGTGTGTTCAATGCGCTCCTTGCGCCGTTGTTGTTTCCGACGGTCTGGGAGTATCCGCTGACGTTGCTACTGGTGTGCCTGTTGATCCGGTGCCGGTCATGGCGTGGCTATGTCGCCGGGCCGGTATTGCTTGGCGTCGTGACCATCGGGTTGCTCGTGTTTTTCAGCCATCGCTCGGGGGCGAGCAGTCTGCGCACCTTGCGGCGCGCCCGGAGCTTCTTCGGCATCCACCAAGTCCTCACTGATTCGTCGGGCCAGTATCATTTCCTGAAACACGGCTGCACCGTGCACGGCGTCCAGAACACCGACCCGGCGCAGCGACGCGAGCCGCTCTCATATTTCTCACGGTCTGGACCGCTCGGCGAACTGATGGTGACAGTACCGCCATCGTTGAAGCAGCAAGTCGCAGTGGTCGGTCTTGGCGCAGGCACAGTAGCCTGCTACGGCGAGCGTGGCCAACACTGGACGTTCTTTGAGATCGACCCGGCTGTGGAACGAATCGCACGGGACCCGCGCTGTTTCACCTTTCTCACTGATTGTCCGGCTGACTTGAAGGTCGTGCTCGGCGACGCGCGGCTGTCGCTGGAACGCGAGCCAGATGGCCGGTTCGGCGTGATGATTCTTGACCCATACAACTCGGACACGCCGCCGTTGCACCTGCTGACGCGCGAGGCGCTAGCGTTGTACCAGCGCAAACTCGCGCCGCAAGGCGTGATGGCGTTTCACATCAGCACCAGTCATCTCGAATTGAAACCGGTGCTTGCAAATCTGGCGCGCGATGCGCGCTTGTTCGCGCTGCATCTGATTGATTTTTCGACCGTGGAACGGCGGGCGCGCGGCGAATCGCCATCACGCTGGGTGGTCATGACGCGACACCCGCAGACCGTGGAACGACTGGCGAATTCCGGTTACTGGAGGACGTTGCGTCCGCAGGAGAAAGTCGGGTTGTGGACCGACGATTACGTCAGCTTGTTCCGTGTGTGGAGCTGGAACTGACGCGGCCGTCTTTGATCTCCAGCACACGTTCGCCGCGCGTGGCGATGTGTTCGTCGTGAGTCACCATCACCAACGTCGTGCCGCTGTCGGCGCGCATCTTCCAGAGCAGATCGAGAATGGTTTCACCAGTCTTTGAATCGAGATTGCCCGTCGGCTCGTCCGCCAACAACAGTGTCGGACGATTCACCAAGGCGCGGGCGATGGCGACGCGTTGTTGTTCGCCACCGCTCAACTCCGTCGGACGATGTTCGAGCCGGTCGCCGAGGCCGACGGCCTTGAGCAGTTCGGTCCCACGCTCCACCAAGCCGTTCGTGCGGCGCACGCCCACCAGCCCGGGCAGGCAGACGTTTTCCAGCGCGTCAAGTTCAGGCAATAGATTGTAGGATTGGAAGACAAACCCGACCTGTTCGTTGCGCAAGCGCGTCCGCTCGGCAGCAGACTTCTTGAACAGCGGCACCTCATCCAAAACCACTTCGCCGGCCGTAGGCGTGTCGAGGCCACCAAGCAGATGCAACAACGTGCTCTTGCCCGCGCCGGAGGCGCCGACGATGACGAGGACTTCGCCACGCTGAACGTCGAGGTTGACGCCATCGAGGACTTCGACGGCGCGCCGCCCCATCGTGTAGGTCTTGCGCAGGTCGCGCGCGGCAAGAATCACATCACTCATGGCGCAACGCCTCCACGGGTTCGAGTTTGGCGGCCCAAAACGCAGGGATCAGGCCGCCAAGCGTGCAAATCACCAGCGCCGACACCGTGATGGTCACCGCGTCGCGCAACGCCAGGTGCGCGGGAATCCGTGTGAAGTTGTAAATCTCGCGCGGGAAGACCTCGATGCCGAGCACGTGGGAAAGGAAATTCTGGATCGGCGTGAGGTTGTGAATCGTCAGCAACCCCAACGTAACACCAACGATCACACCAAAAACGCCGACGATGAATCCCTGCACGAGCACCAGCCGTGAGATTTGCCCGGCGGTCGCGCCGAGCGCCTTGAGGACGCCGATCTCGCGCGTCTTTTGCACGGTCGAGGTAATCAGCGTGCTCATGATGCAAAACGCCGCCACCACGACCAGCAACAACAAGATGAAGAACATCGTCGTCTTCTCGACTTGAATGGCGCCGAGGATCCGCTGGTTCTGCTCGGCCCAAGTCTGCGCGCGCAGTCCGGCCGGAAGTTTTCGATTCAGTCTGTCGGCAACCTGTTTGGCGCCGACGAACGGGTCGTCGGTCATCAATTCGACGCCGTGGACTTCCCCGTGAAGGTTGTAAAGCTCCTGCGCCGTTTCCAGCGAGGTGAAGATGAGGCCGACGTCGTACTCGAACATGCCGGAATCGAAAATACCGGTGACCGTCAACTCCATCGGCAGATAAAGCTCCTCCCCCTTTTTCTCGATGTTGCGCGGCGAATAGACGGTGATCTTGTCGCCGAGATAAATCCCATACTGCGCCGCCAATTCGCGCCCGATGACGACCTTCTCGCCGTCGAGGTCGAGCGCGCCGCGTCCGTCGGCGATGTACTCGCCGAGTTTGCTGACCTGCACTTCGCCTTTCGGGTCAATCCCTTTCACGTATGGCGTGGCGACCCGCTTGTTGAACTCGACCAGCACCAGCCCCATCACAAATGGCGACGCCGCTTTCACGCGCGGCTCTTTCAAGAGCGTCATCTTCAATTCCTCGTGCTTCGGGATCAGGCCGCCGGTGACGCTGACGTGGGCGTGCATGCCCATCAGTTTCCCGCGCAACTCGCGGTCGAACCCGCTCATCACCGAGATGACGACGATGAGCGCCCACACGCCGATGATCACGCCCGCCAGCGAGATCAAGGTGATGACGGACACAAAAGTCCGTTTCGGTTTCAGGTACCGAAATCCGAGAAACAGTTCAAAAGGCAGCTTCGTCATGCCTGTGGCCGGAGCAGCGGGAACAAGATAACATCGCGGATACTTTCGGCGCCGGCGAGCATCATCACGAGGCGGTCAATGCCGACGCCCATCCCACCGGCAGGCGGCATACCGTGCTCGAGGGCGGTGAGGAAATCCTCATCCAATTTCTCGGTGTGACCGGCAGCCTGATGCAGGAGCCGTTCCCGTTGGACGACGGGATCGTTCAACTCCGAGTATGCCGGCGCGATTTCCTGGCCGTTGATGACGCACTCGAAAACATCCACTACACTCGGGTCCTGCTTGTTCTGTTTCGCCAGCACCACGATTTCCGTCGGCAGATGCGTCACGAAGGTCGGGTTCAACAGCGTCGGCTCGATGTTTTTCTCGTACACGGCGTTGCTGACTTCGTAATCGGGCGAGCCCGGCGGGAACTCGACGCCCATCTGGACGGCGCGTTTCTTGCGTTCCTCCGGCGAAACCTGAAACCAATCCTTGCCGAGCCGTTCTTCGAGTAGGTCGCGGTACGCGATCCGTTTCCACGGCGGACGCAAATCAATTTCCAAGCCGTCGTAGCGGCGCACGACCAATGTGTCGCACACGTTCTCGGCGACCGACACGACGAGGCCTTGCAGTAGGTCCATCATCGTCTCGTAATCGCCATACGCCTGATAGACCTCCAGCATCGTGAACTCCGGGTTGTGCCGGCGGGAGATGCCTTCATTGCGAAAGTTGCGATTGATTTCGTATACTTTCTCAATTCCGCCAACGAGCAGTCGTTTGAGATGAAGTTCCGGCG
>CAZNOK010000167.1:0-11702 GCA_964574605.1 uncultured Verrucomicrobiota bacterium | reverse complement strand
GCCGTTGAACACGCGCCCGAGCAACGCTTCCGAAAACGGAATCTGCATTGTGTGCCCGAGGAACCGGACCTGCGCATCCGTCGGGATGCCGCGGCTGCCGGCGAACACCTGCAAATCCACGCGACCGCCTTCGAGTCGGATCACCTGCGCCAGCGACGTGCCCTGCCGGGAGGTGACTTGCGCCAATTCCCGGTAGCCCACATCGTCCGCCTCCACCGTGATCACGCTGCCGGCAATCTTGTCAACCTTGCCATAAACCTTATGCATAATCCGTCACCTCCGCGACCGACTTCTCGATTTGTTGCTCCAACGCCGCGAACTCCGGTGTCTTCATTTCGACACGGTTCCAGTCCTTCGTCATCTGCGTCAGACGCAGGAAGAAGCGGCGCGCGGTGTCTTTGTCGGGAAACTTCATTTTCGTTTTCAGAATCTTGTAGAGCCGGTCAAACACATGATGCTGACGCTCGGATGGCGTGGCGGCGTCAATCTCATGATAGGCGTCCTGCTGCAAATAAACCGCGTCGAGATATTCCGCTTTCAGATACAACAGAAAATCGTCCATTGGCGTGCCTTCTTCGCCGACGACTTTCATCATCTGGTTCACTTCATTGCCGTCGCGCAACACGCTCCGCGCAAACTCGACTTCCTCCACCGGCACGACGCCAGCATATTTCGACCAACTTTCGAGCGGATGAATCGCGGGATACCGGCGTTGGTCGGAACGCTCGCGCGAGAGACCGTGAAACGCGCCGACGACTTTCAACGTAGATTGCGTGACCGGCTCCTCGAAGTTGCCACCGGCAGGGCTGACCGTGCCGCCGATGGTGATCGAGCCGGTCTTGCCGTCCTTGAGTTTTACCAAGCCGCCGCGCTCGTAAAACGCCGCGATGACCGATTGCAGATACGCCGGGAACGCTTCTTCGCCCGGTATCTCTTCCAACCGGCCCGACATTTCGCGCAATGCCTGCGCCCACCGTGAAGTGGAGTCGGCGAGCAAGAGCACATGCAATCCCATTTGCCGGTAATACTCGGCAATCGTCACGGCGGTATAGACGGACGCTTCGCGCGCCGCGACTGGCATGGAACTGGTGTTGCAGATGATGAGCGTGCGTTCCATCAAACTGCGGCCGGTACGGGGGTCGGTGAGTTCGGGAAATTCGCGGAGCGTTTCGACGACTTCGCCCGCGCGTTCGCCGCACGCTGCAAAGATGACAACGTCCACATCGGCGTGCCGGCTGGTGATTTGTTGGAGCACGGTCTTACCGGCGCCGAACGGGCCGGGGATGCAATACGTGCCGCCGCGCGCGACAGGAAAGAAGGTATCAATGCAGCGGATGCGCGTGACCATCGGCTCGACCGGGCGGAGACGTTCCGCGTACGCCTTGATCGGCAGCTTGACCGGCCAGCGTTGGGAGAGCTTCGCTTCCTGAGTTTGGCCGTGTTCGTTGCGGAGTTTGGCGATGGTTTGTTCGACGGTGTATTCGCCGGCAGGGGCGACTTCGCTGACTTCCCATGCGCCGCGCCACTGGAAGGGGACCATGATGCGGTGTTGGAAAATGCCTTCCGGTACCGTGCCGAGAGTCTCACCGGCGGTGAGACGGTCGCCGTGCTTTGCGACCGGGGTGAACGTCCATTTCCTATCGCGCGGCAACGCGATTTCGTATATGCCACGTTGAAGGAAGAAGCCACAGTGTTTCGCAAGTTTCGGCAACGGATTCTGGAGGCCGTCGAAAATCTGCGTGAGCAGGCCGGGGCCGAGTTCGACGGAGAGCATTTCGCCGGTGAACTCGACTTGGCCGTTCTCGCGGAGGCCGGTGGTGTCCTCGAAGACTTGCAGTTCGGCGTAGCGGCTGCGGACACGGATGACCTCGGCTTTGAGGCGCTGGTCGCCGGTAACGGCGTAGGCGACTTCGTTTTGCGAGACGGGTTTCTCGAACTCGACCATCAGCAGGTTGCCGCTGACACCGACAATTCTTCCAATGTTCGCACTCATGCTTGACTCTTCGGTAGGGGCGAGCCGCCGGCTCGCCCGTCGGGGGATTGCTCCTGCAGCGGTTGCGGACGACCCCGCGGGTCGTCCCTACCCTCCCAGCGCGCGTTGGCGCCGACAAATTCTTCGACGGCTTGTTGCCCGTTTTCGTTGCGCATATCCGCCCAGCGCTCAGCCATGCGCAGTTTGACGGCAAACGCCAGAATCGTCTCCAGCCGGAACAGGTCTCCCTGGGCCAGTTGCTCCGCGATGTGCCAGCGGCACCGGTCCAATTCGCGTTCGCGTTCCAGTGGATTCTCCTTTGTGTAGGCGTTCGTGACGGCGTCTTCAATCTCCATATCGTAGCCGGCGTGTTGCCGCAGATGAGCGTGCACCTCGACACCGAGTTGGGCGGCGCGCGCGCGGGCTTTGGCGTTGCGAAGCTGGGTTTCCTTGGCCTGCCACTGGTCGGCAAACCGGCAGCCGCTGATATGACGCCCTTCCAGAAACGCGTCCACGAAAACCAAGTCTTTTTCCGGCAAGACACCTTGTAGTTGGCGACGCCACTCCGTTGAACGCACCGGTGGCGGGTCGCCGAAAAACATCAGCGGCAAACTGGCAACGACGTAGTAGTAACTCACCGTGCGTGTTCTCCCGTGGCGCGGGCCGCGTGTTGAACGATCTCAGCCATGTGCGGGCGCAGGAAGTTGCACAACGCTTCCGCGATGGCTTCGTCGGTGAATTGATGCTCGACGTGCTGGTCCACCATCCGCACCTTGAACCCCTTGAAGATGTTGTTGTCGGCGCGGATATCCACGCCGCCAATGAGTTTTTGCCGGTACGCTTCAGCGAAAAAAGCGATGATTTCTTTTTGATCCTGCTCGCCGACCAGCAGGGCGATGCGGTTGCGCGGGCCTTCTTCCTTGGCGTACGCCTGTGCAAGCGGCAGCATCATTTCTTTGAGCGTGTCGGTGTCAAGCGCTTGTTTGGTGGCTTCGCTGACGATTTCGTCGAGGATTTTCTCAATGCCTTGGCCGACGGTGATCAACAGGTCGCGGGCAGCCTGTTCGAGCGTCTTTTGTCCGCGCTGGACAAACACCTGCGAGTCCCTTTCCGCCTGTTCGAGGATCGCTTTGGCTTGTGCCTCGGCGTTCTTCACGAGGGTCGCGGCCTGTGTTTTTGCCCGCGCGACAATTTGGGTGGCTTCCATCTCCGATTTTTCGATGGCTTCCCGCTGGATACGGTCAATCAAATGTTGCAGTTCTTCGGCCATGGTAAACTCCTGTTGCAAATATCTTTCTTGAAACAGATGTCTATCCTAGACACCATCGGAAACAATACAAGTCCAAGTGTAATGTTTTGCCCGCGCCCGCCTCAGCCGACCGGCAAGATTATTCTCCCGTTGGTCATTCGCACGTTGAAGCTGTGCGGCTCCGTGCCCGGCACGGCGTCCAAGCGTCCACCGGCTTGTTCGAGAATGAGTTGGCCGGCGCAGATGTCCCAGAGTTTGATGCCGTACTCGATGTATCCGTCGAACCGGCCGCACGCGACGTACACGGTGTCGAGCGCCGCCGCGCCCATCAACCGCATCTTGCGCGCCCGGCGGATCAACCGGTGAAAATCCTCCAGCCCGCGTCGAATTGTCTCCTCGCTCTTGAAAAAGCCGATGCCGACAATCGCTTCGGCAAGCTCGGCGCGCTCGCTGACGTGGATCGCGCGTCCGTTCAACGTCGCCGCCGCGCCGCGTTCCGCGGCGAACATCTCATCGAGTTCCGGCGCGTACACCGCGCCCGCGACGGTCTGCCATTCGTTGCCGACGCGTTGTTGCGCGGCGATGCTGGTGGCGTACATCGGGATGCCATAAAAATAGTTCACCGTGCCGTCGAGCGGGTCAATCACCCAACGCACCTCGGCGTCGGCGCGGCCCGACACGCCTTCCTCGCCGAGAATGGCGTGCTCCGGGAAATCGGCGAGGATGATCTTCGTGATGGCCTTCTGCGCCTGCACGTCGAGCTCCAGTTTGATGTCGTGGTGGGTCGCCTCGTTGACGACGGGCGGCGCGCCGAAGTTCTGGCGCAACAGTTTTCCGGCGGCGTAGGCGGCTTCGATGGCGGTTTCCAACATGGCCGATTCTTGTAAACACTTCGCGGCGGCTGTGCAACGGTGAAGTTTGGAGTCGCTTGACGGAAGGGTTGTGGTAAGCTGCGTGCCAACGAGAGGAATTCATCATGGCAGAGACAATCGAATTACCCGGTAATTGGCGCTATCTCAAGTGGCGCTTCGGCAACTTCGCGAGTTCGCTCGGCTGGCTCATCATCCTTGGCGGACTCGGCTTGTGGTTCGCCAGCGGCGTGTACACTGTCGAGCCGTCCCAGGTCGGCCTGGTCAAACGATTCGGGAAATTCACGGAGTCCACCGGCCCCGGCTTCCACTACCGGCTGCCCGGTCCCATCGAGAGCGTGGTGATTGTGGACCAGCGTTCGGTCCGCACTGAGGAAGTCGGTTTTCGCAGCCGGGCCGGCACGCCCAGCACACACTACCCCACGCACGAGGCAGAAGCGTTGATGTTGACGGGCGACTTCAACATCATCCGCCTCGAAACCGTCGTGCAATACGACATCACCGACGCCGAGATGTTTGCCTTCCAGATCGAAGACTCCCGTCGTGTGATCCGCGAGGCGGCGCAGGCGGTCATCCGCGAGAGGGTCGCGCTCCACAAGGTGGACGAGGCGCTCACGGAGAAGCGCGAGGAGATCGCCAGCCAGATCCAGAAGGAACTCCAGGAACTGCTCAAACAATACGGCACCGGCCTGCGCATCATCAATGTCCGCCTTCAGGAAGTCACCCCGCCCACTAAACAGGTGGCCGCCGCCTTCGACGACGTCAACAGCGCCGTGCAGGACAAGGAGCGGCTGGTTTTCGAGGCCCAACGCTACACCAATGAGCAAACGCCGCGCGCCGAGGGCCAGTCGCAGAAAATCTTCAATGAGGCCGAGGGCTACAAGCAAAGCCGCATCCTCACCGCCCAAGGCGAGGTCGCCCGTTTCGCCGCCGTGCTGGACCGCTACAAACTTGGCGAGGATGTCACCCAGACCCGGCTCTACATCGAGACGATGGAGTCCATCCTGCCCGGCCTCAACAAGGTCATCGTCAGCAAGGAGGCGGGCGGGACGCTGAAACTGTTGAACCTCGATGGATTCGTCGCACCCAAAGGAGGCGCGTCCAAGAAATGAAGACTTTGATTACTGTGCTCGTGATTCTGGCGGTGATGTTCTTCGGATACCGCGCCTTCCTGTTCAGCGTGGACGAAACAGAGAAAGCCGTTGTCCTCGAGTTTGGCAAGATCGTCCGCGTCATCGAAGCCCCCGGCCTCTACGCGAAAAAACCGCTCATCCAGAACGTCGTGTACCTCGAGGACCGGTTGTTGAGCGTGGACATCAAGCCCGCGCCCGTGATCACCGTGGACAAACAACGGCTCACGGTGGACAGCTACACGTTGTGGCGTATCAAGGACCCGCGCCGGTTCACCGAGACCATGCGCGGCCTGCGCACCAACGCCGAGCAGCGGCTTGACGACATCATCTACTCACTGTTGCGCGATGTGCTCGGCCAGAAAACCTTCGAGGACATCCTGAAGCGCGAGTTCCTTTCCGAGGTCCGCGACAACGCCCAGAAACAGGTCGCCGATTTCGGCATCACCATCATTGATGTGCGGATCAAGCGGGCCGACTTGCCCGAGGCCAACGAACAGGCCGTCTATCAGCGCATGATGAGCGAACGCAAACAGATCGCCGAACGGTACCGCGCCGAGGGCGATCAGGAAGCCCAGCGCATCAAGGCCGAAACCGACCGCAAAGTCCAAATCACCCTTGCCACCGCCCGCAAACAAGCCGAGGAACTCAAGGGCGAAGGCGACGCGCAAGCGCTGGAGATCTACGCCAAGGCCTATAATCGCGATCCGAAATTCTTCCAGTTCTGGCGCACCCTGGAGTCCTACAAACTGTCGCTGGCAACGAACACCACCTTGATTCTCTCGACTGACTCCGATTACCTGAAGCTGCTGGACACGATGCAGCCCAAATAGTGGAACGGGCGTCCTGCCCGTTCATGCCGGATGAGTTTCCCAACAAACGGGCGGGACGCCCGTTCTACTATTATCGTCGTGATCCCGATGGCGCGGTCGTGTGCAGGCTGACCTGCACCGCCGTCCACGGCGCGTTGGAACTGGCGCAGATCACGTAAACCGGGTCGCCGATCTTGAAATCGCTGAGTGTCGCACCGGTAGGTTTGGCTGGCGTGACGAACCGGCATTGCGGGGCACACTGGAAAGTCCGTTGCTCTTCCGAGGCGACGCTGGAGGACGCCACAATAAACGAGCCCAGAAACCGGGGGCCTTGCGTTTGGGCTTGGACGGATTGGCCTTGCGACTTCACCGTGACCGTGAACATGCCGGCCTTCGCATCCATTGCCGAGATCGGTCCGATGCACCAGATTTCCTTTGGTTTGTCTGCCATTTTCGGCTCCGGTTGAGGAGCCGGTTTGCGCGCCGCGATGGCTAGCACCGCGGCGGCGATGCAAATCCAACTTCGTTTCATGTCCAAATTCATGCCACAACCGGCGGAGAATTCCAGATTTGTTTTGACACCGCCGGACGCGGCAGTAAAGTGCCGCCCGGTCGTCACCCCACCCGCGACCACACAAGGAGGAAGTTGTCATGCTGCCGTTTCTACAGTCGTTGTGTGATCGCGCGTCGGCGTCGCTGGGCGCGCAACCATTGTTTGCCGTTCTGCTGGGCGCCGCGCTCGCCGCCGTGTTCCTGCAGGCCGCGCTGAAAACTGACGCCGCGCCGTCGCTGGCGTGGGCCGTCTGGACGCGGCTGGGCCGGTTCGTTTGGGCGGCGACGCTGGCCGGGTTGCTGCTCGGCGCGGCGATGGGATTATCGAACTACCTCGACCGCACCGCCGCCAATTTCCGACACGACCACGGGCGCGTGACCGAGGCCAACCAAGACGCTGTCCGCACCATCTGGGGGCCGGAGCAGGCGCAGTGCGAACTCAGCGTCGCGTTGCGGTGGGAGGAGGAACAACTCGAACGGCTCGAATCCGAGGACCCGACCAAGCCGACCGTCACCCGCAAACGCAAAGTCATCCACACGATTGACGAGAACCCGTTCCTCAACGCCCGCCACGCCGTCACGCTCCGGCAAAGCCCGCGCAAGAAAGGTCCGGCGGTGTATCCCGGTTATGGAACCGAGTGCAAGTTCACGTGGCGGCTCCGCAATCCCGTGCCGCGCGACGTGATGGCGACGTTGCGGTTCCCGTTGCCGGCGGCGTCGGCGATGTACGATGACCTCGCCGTGGCGATCAACGGCGCGAACGTCCGCGACCGGCTCCGCATCCGCTCCAACGCGCTCGAACTCGAAAAGCCGCTGAAGCCCAACGAGGAGTTCGGCTACGAAATCAGTTTCAAGAGCCGCGGCCTGAGCTATTGGTATTTTCAAGTCCGCGAACCGCGCGAGATCCGCGACCTCGAATTGAAACTCACGCTGCCCGACACGCCGACCAAGAGCCTGAACTATCCCGAAGGCTGCATGACCCCAACCCAAGTGACGGCCGCCGGCCGCGGTTCCGTGTTGACCTACCGGCTCGACCGCGCGCTCTCGAACAAAGGCATGGGCATCGAGATTCCGAAGCTCACGCAGCCCGGCGAACTCGCCAGCGCCGTGCTCGACGAGGTCCGCAAAGGCTGGGTGCTGCTCTTCGCCGCGCTGCTGCTTGGCGGCACGCTGGCCGGCTACAAACACACCGCGCTGCTCACGACGTTTGTCACGGCGGCCGTAGCGTTTGCCTTCGCGCTGCTCGGCGATTTCTGCGACACGCCGCTTGGCTTCTGGGGAACCGGCGTCGTGGTGGTGTTACCGATCTTCGCGTTGCTTTTGGGCGTGCTCCAACGCGCCCTGCCCGGCGCGGAAGGGAGCGCGTTGATGCTGGAACTGGTCGCGTTCGGCTTGTGGTATCCGTGCCTGGCCGGGCTGGATGACAAACGACAGTTGCTCTACTTGAACGTCAGCGCCGTGTTGTTCCTCGCCGTGGCCGCGTGGCAGTTGACCCGCCGGCTCCGGACCACCCAAACCGCCCAAACATCGCCTTGACATTGCCGTGCAAACAAGATGCGTTCGGCGCCGCAGCTAGAACAGAATTTGGACGGGTAACGGCAGTAAGAATTTCGAGAAAAAGCTTTTGGCGTACTCGACTGTGGCTGGTGCTGTCTTGACAGCCACACTGTCCAGCGATCCTTCCATCTACTCGATTAAGATCGGTAAAGTGCGAAACTGGACCAGATCGAATCATGTTGCCAGCACATGGAGTGCTTGGTTGGGAATCAACGCCGTAGCCGGCGGCACGCTCAACGAGGCCACGATGACCGGTGAAATGAAGCCAGAACTTTACCGGGACAAAAGCTAAATCCGACCGTTGTCTTTCAGGTAACGCAGAATCTGCTCGACGCACTCTGCGGGCGTGTGCTGCTCGGTGTTGACGACAATCTCCGGCTTCTCCGGCGCTTCATACGGCGCGGAGACGCCGGTGAACTCCGTGAGTTTTCCGGCGCGTGCTTGCTTGTAGAGACCTTTCTTGTCGCGCTGTTCACACACGGCCAGCGGGGCGTTGACGTACACCTCGACAAAATCGCCTTCGTCCACCCGCGACCGCGCCAGTTGCCGGTCGTCGCGGTACGGCGAGATGAATGCCGTCACCACAACCAGCCCGGCGTCGCAGAACAACCTCGCCACCTCGCCGACGCGACGGATGTTCTCGGTCCGGTCCTCGGGACTGAAGCCGAGGTTGGCGCTGAGGCCGTGCCGGATGTTATCGCCGTCGAGCACGTAGGTGTGCATCCCCATCGCGAACAGCTCCCGTTCGAGCGCGGTGGCGATGGTGGACTTGCCCGACGCCGACAGCCCGGTCAGCCAGACGACAGTGCCTTTGTGTTTGTTGCGGCGTTCGCGGTCAGCGCGGGACACTTCCGTCTCAGTCCAGAAAATATTCTGGCTCCGGTCGTGATACTCGCCCTTCATGATGACGCCGCCGCCGCAGATTTGATGTTGATCCACGAGGACAAACCGGCCCGTGGCCGCGACGCGGTCGTACGTGTCGAACGCGATCGGCCGTTTCGTCCGGATGGTGACATCGGCAAGCGCGCTGTCATCCACGACCTTTTCGACGGACTCGATGTGGCACTCGATTTCCTGTGTGACGAGCTTGAGCTTTAGACGCCGGCCGACTTCAAGATTCTGCCGGCCGAGCCAGAACAGTTTCACCCCAAACGCGTCGGCCACAATCGGAGCGTCGTACTCGTGCGAGATGATCTGGCCGCGCTCGACGAAAATCTGCTCGGACAACGTGATGCCGACCGATTGCCTGCCTTCGATAGTCTTGACGGTGCCGAGTTTGTCCCGCGGTGAGAACAGAATCCGGTCGCCGACGCGCAGTGTTCCCGACTCGATCCGCCCCGCGATGATCCGACGATTGTCGAAGCGGTAGATGTCCTGCACCGGCAAACGGAGCGGGAGGTTGGCTGGCTCTTCGGCAGCCTTGAAAGTGTCGAGCGCTTCGAGCGCGGTCGGCCCCGTATCCCACGGCATGTTGGCGGACTTCGAAGCGATGTTGTCGCCGGTCTTGGCGGAAATTGGGATGACGAGGTTTTTCGGATACTCAGTCGCAATGCGGCGGAAGATATCGGCGTTGAAAAGGCAGCGGTCCATCTTGTTAACGAGTACGACAACCTGCTTGATGCCGAGCCACTGGAGCAGATTCGCATGCTGGCGGGTTTGTTCCTGCACGCCCTCGGTGGCGTCAATGAGCAGGAGCGCGGCCTCCGCGCTCGCGGCGCCGGTGACCATGTTCTTCAAGAATTCTTTGTGCCCGGGCGCGTCAATGATGACGTACCGGCGGCGCGGCGTGCGGAAGCAGATGTGCGCGGTGTCAAGGGTGACGTTCTGATCGCGTTCAGCTTGCAGGCCGTCGGTGAGAAATGCCCACTCGAACGGCACGCCCCGCCGGTCGCAGGCGGCCTTGATCTGTTCGAACTTCCCCTCCGGCAACGAGCCGGTATCGTGGAACAGGCGTCCGACGAACGTTGACTTGCCATGGTCAACGTGACCGACGATGACGATTCTCAGTGGCGCATCGGTGATCACATGTAGCCGTCCCGTCGGAGTTTCTCGAAGGCGTCTTCGCTTTCCTGATCCTGCGCGCGGACGCTGCGCTCGCTCTTCTTCGTCGCGCGGAGTTCGTCGCGGATTTTCGCGTATGTGTCGGCGTTCGACTCAATCGCCGCCGTGCACGGGACGCAACCAAGCGAGCGATGGCGTTTCCCGTTGCGGGCGAAGTAGAGCGGCGCCATCGGGATTTGTTCGCGCTCGGCGTATTCCCAGATGTCCGGTTCCGTCCAGTGCAACAACGGATGCACTCGCAAATGCGTGATGCCGGCGAGGTCGGTGTTGAACTGATCCCAAAGTTCCGGCGGCTGGTCGGCGATGTTCCATTCCATGTGTTTGTCGCGCGGACTGAAGTAGCGTTCTTTTGCGCGGGTCGGGTCCTCGTCGCGCCGGACGCCGACGATGAGTCCGCCGAAGTTGTGGCGGGCAACGGCCTGCTTGAGATTGTCCTTCAACAGCGCCGAGCAACAAACGACGCGACCTTTCGACGGATTCATGCCGGCGACGTCCTTGCGGGCAATGATGAGGTTCAGGTTCCATTCTTTCGCAATACGGTCGCGCAGCGCGATCAGGTCCGGCATGTCGAAGCCGGTTTCCATGAAAACGACGGGGAAGGGAACGTGCCCGAAGAACGCTTTGCGGGCGAGCCAAAGGATGGTTTGCGAATCCTTGCCGGCGCTCCAGAGCATCGCAAGCCGTTCGATTTTGTAAAACGCCTCGCGGAGAATGAAGATGCTTTGGTCTTCCAGACTGTCGAGATGGTTCATGGCGTCGCGCTGGACAGATAGCGCCGCAGCGCCTGTTCCTGCTGGAAGAAATCGTGCGGTGGACCGCTGTACGGCGCCTTGAAATAGAGGCTCAGCCAGGTTTGGTTGCCCCGCTCACGGCGGCGCGCGGCCAGCGCGATGAACCGGCAGAGGTCGAGGCACATCGGCGCGGCGAGAATCGAATCGGGATACCGGGCACTGATGCGGAACTGAACCGGCTGGCCAAGGAAACCTTCGGCCTCGATGTAGTCCCAACTCTCCTTCGTATCGCCGCGTGGCGGGAAATACTCGATGCGCACCGTGTGGACTGGCTCGTAGCCGAGCATCTCGCCGAGCAGTTTCGATTTGTCGCGGATCTTCGCCGCGCCGAGCACCGGGTCGCCAACGATCTTGCCGTCTTCGTTGCCGAGCAGGTTCGTCGAATACCAGCCCGCGACGCGCAACGCGCGGTCGCGCAACGCCGGCGCGAGCACCGACTTCAACCATGTCTGTCCCGTCTTGCCATCGCGCCCGGCGAACGGCACGTCGCGCAGCGCGCGCTCGCCGCAATCGTTGGGGGTAAAATTCACAAACGGGCAACCGTGTTTCGCGGCAAGCTCCGCGTACTGCTTCGACGCCGCATTCTGTCCGGTCGGCAACAGGTTCAGCACGACGACGGTGTCGAGTTTGTGTTCGCGACGGAACGCCGCGATGCGATCGGCGCCAGCAGGCCACGGGTTGAGCGCGGCGAGGTCGCGTCGGACAGACT
>CAZNOK010000166.1:0-11811 GCA_964574605.1 uncultured Verrucomicrobiota bacterium | reverse complement strand
ATAGATGGGGTTGTCCTGCACCTGCCGGACCGGCAGCGTGCGATCAATCTTGAAACGCTCCGCGGGCGGGGGCTGTTTCGACGCCTTGTGGCGATACTTGCTCCAGAGTGGTTTGGTGGTCTGGATCGGACCGTGGACCGAGTAGAACGAAAGGTACGCAAGGAATGGCTTGTCTTTGTGTTGCTCGATGAACGCGATGGTCTCGCTGGCGAGCCGTTGGTCAAGTTGTTCGCCCGGCGGACCGCTGGGCAGGTTGGGATTCTTCCACGGCGCGAAGTAGCCGCCCGTCGGACTGCCTGCTTCCCAGCCGCCTTTGTTGATGTCGAACCCGTGATCCTCCGGCCACGAACCTTTGCTGCCGAGATGCCATTTGCCGGCGAAGAACGTCGTGTAACCGGCCTGTTTTAACGCCTCGGCCAACGTCGTGTCCGCCGCCGGCAGATCGCGAACGTAGTCAGGCACCAGCAGCTTGGTGTGTCGCTGCTTGGCGAACGCCTCGCCGACTCCGGCGCCGATCCAATCGGTGATGCCAATTCGTGCGGGGTATTTCCCCAACATGATGCTCGCCCGCGAGGGACTGCACACCCGAGAAGCGGCGTAACCCCGCGTGAACCGCATGCCGCTGCGAGCCAGCGCATCAATGTGCGGCGTCTCGTAGAATGTGCTCCCCTCGATGCCGACATCCTTGATGCCGTAATCGTCAACGAGGATGAAGATGATGTTTGGTTTATCGGTGGCTCGTAGTTGGCCGCAAAGAGGCGCAAAAAACGCAAGAAGAATGAACATGGATTTCATGGTTGCATCATTGGACGGCAATCAGCCCCCAAAGTTCAAGCCGGAAATCGCAGGTTCACAGCGAAGGCGACCTCAGTGCGATTTGACGGCGAAGTCGGCGATTTCCGGCTCGGCCAGGCGCGCGAAGTCGGCGTAGCTCATGCGGATGGCGTCGGTGTGGGTGCCGGCCTCGAAGACGATGTAGTCGTCCTCGGTGAGGCTGGCGTCCACCCACGTGGGCACACCGTAGAGTTTGCCGAACGGCGGCATGCTGCCGACGGCGCAATCGGGGAACAACGCCTTGAACTCGGTCTCGGTCGCCAGCGCCACGCGCGCGCCGCAGAGCTTCTCGAACTGTTCCAGTTCGACACGATGTTCGGCGGGCAACACGGCCATGATCATCTGCTGGCCGGCTTTGAGCATGACGACTTTGGCGTGGTAGCGGCCTTTGACGCTCTCGATGGCGGACAATTCCTGCGCCGTGAAGGCTTCGGGGTGGTGCAGGACGGTGTAGCGGACTTTGTTTTGGTTGAGGAACTCGATCAATTTGGCGGGGATAGCCATGGCGCACCTCCGCCGGTAGTGTACTGCGTTTTACCAAAACTTCCAGTCGCCACGCGCCAGCACCCAGGCGGCGAGGACGGCGTTGCTGGTGGCGTGGGCGACGACGCAGGCGAAGACGCTTTTGCGGCGGTAATACAGCCAGTTGTAGAGCACGCCGCAGACCAAGCCGGCGAGCCATTCGCGGTGTTCGATGCCGAACAACGCCACCGTGATCACAAACGATGACTTGGAGAAGACGCCAACGGCCACTTTCTTGAAGTCCTCGTTGACCAGCCAGCGGATCAGGAACCCGCGCCAGAACAGTTCCTCCATCAACGGCACCACCAGCACCGCGCCGGTGACGCGAAAGAAAATGAAGACCATGTGGCCGGTGGGATCGAAGATGTCGCTCTTGGCGCCCATCTTCGGATAGTGCGGATCGAGCAGGATCCAGATGGCGATGGCGACGAGGCCGACGGCGACATCGAGCAGCGAGAAACTCGGTTTCAGTTCTTCGTAGCGGTTGTGGAAAACCCAGAGCACGCCGGCGACGATGAGCGTCTTCAGCGGATAAACGAAGAGCACGTTGTCCTTGGACTGCGCGACCATGATGAACTGCACGAGCGTGATGACCATGTACGCCACCATCGGGGCGACGTACGGAAGCCAGAGGCGTCTGGCGGCAGCGTCATTCACGGTTGGAAGGACTCGAGCTGCTTCACCGCCTCGGTGTTCTTGAGGCGCTTGTATTTCTGCCGGGCTTGTTCGAGATGGAACTGGGCGGCTTCGTGTTCGCCGAGCGCAGCGCAACAGCGCGCGAGTTGTTCATGTGCGCTGGCGATGCCGGCCGGGTTTTCCTCCGCGCGGAAGCCTTCCAATGCCTGCGTGAGGTGCGTGCGCGCCGGCGCGAACTGGCCCGCGGCGAGGGCGGCGCGTCCGAGGTTCAACTGGGTGATGGCGGCCTTCGGGTCGGCGGCGGCAAGAAGTTTTTGGGCGCGGTCGCTGTCGCCAGGCTGGTTGCGCTGGAGCAGGAACGAGGCGAGATCGTTTTGGGCAATGAGTCTGGCGGCGGGCGCGTTGGTGGCGATCATCGGCAACGCTTGTTCGGCGGTTTCGATGGCCGGCGCGAGTTGGCCTTGTGCTTGGTAGCACTGGGCGAGGCCGGTGAGGTTCATCGCTTCGTCGGTTGGACGTTTGAGCCGGCGGTTGATGGCGAGGGCGCGTTGGTAGGCGGCAACGGCGGCGTCGAACTGGCCATCGTGTTGGAGGGCGCGGGCCTGGTTATGGCGGGCGGCAGCTTCGCCGGGGTACTCATCCATAGCGTTGAGGATGTCGGCGGTTTTTTCAAAGTTGCGGGCGGCGGCTTTCCAGTTGGACTCGTTGTAGGCAAGCAAGGCGTTGTCTTGGGCAAGTTGCTTGTCGTGGAGCAGTTCGTTGACGCGCGGAGCCGGCTTGGTGTCAACGCAGCCGGCGAGGAACGCGAGGGCGGCGAGGGCGAAGAGGAGGCGCGCGGTCATGGCTGGTTCCCTCCGATATTCGGTTCGAGCAGCAGCGGCGGCGCTTCGAGCTTGGGAGTGGGGAATGCGCTCTTGAGGAGCCAGTGGCGTTTGAGGCCGCGGATCATGTCCTTGGTCTCGATGAGCAGGTCTTGGGTTTCGAGGAGCATGTTGTTGGCGTTGCCGATAACACCCTCGTTGGACTCGATCTGCTGGTGAACGTTGGAGGTGATCTGGGAGACGTCGAACAGGATCCTATTGAGGTTGGCGGTGATCTCGGGGATTTTGTTCGTGGCGATGGCGGTGACGGAGGCGACGGTGTTGGTAACGGAGTCGAGCGTGGCTTCGAGGCGGATGTTGAGATTGGTCGGGATCAGCCACTGGCCGAGGGAGCCGTTCTTGTCGGTGAGGTTGGCGGTGATGACCTGCGCGTTGGTGATGACGGGCTTCACTTGGATAAGGACGTCATTCACGTTGCTGGTGATCTGGACGACGTTGGCGAGGGTGGCATTGACTTGGTTGGTCATGGCGACAATGCCGGGGATGGCTTCGCGCACGTCGGCAATGACTTTCTGAGCCTTGTCGAGGATGGCTTCCTCTTCGTCGGCGAGAATGTAAACGCCTTTGGGTATCTGGGTGATCGGCACCATGTTGCCTTTATCAAGGACCTTGTGGGGTCGGCCGTCCTTCTCCTCGATCGTCGCTTTGCCCGTGGCTCCCGGCATGACTTCGAGTTTGCGTCCGCCCAGCAGGTTGGATTTGACGTGCAGTTTCGAGTCAGTCCAGATGTAGCCGTAGTACGGCTTGCGCACGTCAAAGCTGATGAAAATCTTCTCGATCGCCTCCGGCGGCATGGTTTCAATCTTGACGATTTCACCGACGGTGAACCCCATTAGCACGATCGGATCGCCGACCTTCAGTCCTTCGGCGCTCATCAGCATGGTGAAGTAGCGGCATTTGGGAATGAACCAGCCTTTGCGTTTGCCGGTGTCGCGCAGGTAATAGCCGAAGCCGAACAGCAGCAGCAGCGCCGCCAGCACGACAAAGAGCGTGACGATCTTCTCGACGCGACGCAGGCGCGTCCGTAATTGGGGAGTGAGATCTTGGAGTGCCATATTAGTCCACCATGATGTACTCGCGCCAGGCCGCCCCGGTGCCGGCCCGGACCTGGTCGGGGCCGCCGAGGATGTTGAACCGTTCGTCCTGCACCAGCGCGAATTGTTTTGCCGTGTCCAGCCACAACGAGAAATCGTTGCTGCCCACCACCACCGTCATGCCGTCGGCGGCGAGTTCCCTCAACTGTTTTCGCCACCACGTCCCGTCGCGGGTCCGGCCCACCGGGGGATTGTCCACGAACAACACTTCCTTCGGCATGATCAACGCCCGCGCCAGGCTGACGCGTTGCTGCCACACTTCGTTCAGACGCGTGGGCGGCAAGTTGGCGTGCGCGCTCAATCCCACCCGCTCCAGCCATTGCTCGACTTGGGCCGCGATCTCCTCCTCGGTCAACGCCGTGTGATATTGCAGCGCCAACGCCACGTTTTCCGCCACCGTCAACTGCGGGAACAGCCGGCCGCCCTCCTCGAACACAAACCCGATTCGACGCCGCCACTGAATCTGGTCGGCCTCCGTCGCCTCCGCCGCGTTGCATCCAAAAATCCGCAACACCCCGCTACGAGGACGGGCCAAGCCGGCCGCAGTCGCCAGCAGCGAGCTTTTGCCCGCGCCGGGCGGGCCTCCGACGACCCAGAAATCACCGCGCGCGATGCGCCACTGGACACCTTGGGCCAGCGTCGTCTCGACCCCTTCCGGGTGCGTCACGTCCACTTCTTCCAATTCGATGATCCACTCGGTTTCCATGTCACACAAACAGGTAGGCCACGATAAACACCGCATCCAACAACACGCAGCCGATCACGGCCTCCACCACCGCGCGCGTCGTCACGCCGGACACGTCCTCGACCTTCAACGGCCGCGCCAGCCCGTGATAACAACTCACCACCGCGATGATGCTGCCGAACAATCCCGTCTTCAACGCGAACAGCAAAAAGTCCTGCCACCGCATCGCCTGCCCCAGTTGGCCGAAGTAGTCCGCCAGCGTCATCGGCACGTCCTGCACAAACGCAAACAGCCAGCCGCACCCGAACGTGATCACCATCAGATATGTTGCCAGGCAGAACACCGACACCGCCAGCCCGATCACGCGCGGCATCACCAAGTAATGCAACGAGTCAATCCCCAGCGACTCCAGCACCTCCACCTCGCCCATCGCGCGCGCCGTGCCCAGCTCCACCACGTTCGCCGTGCCCGCGCGCGCCAGCACCAGCAGCGCCGTCAACAACGGCCCCAACTCGCGCATCACCACCGTCACCATCACCGTGCCGATGTATTCCTGCGCGCCCACGCGCGTCAACAGCGACACCGTCTGCCCCACGATCACCAGCCCCAGCGCCGCCGCGATGAACGCCACCATCGCAAACAAGCGCACCCCCGCGCGCCAGATCTGCTGGTAAATCAACGGATGCACCACGCGGCTTGCGAGATTGAACTTGGTGACCGTGACGCCGATGGTGATGACCGCAAACGCGCCCACTTCGCGCAACAGATCAATCCCGCGGATGATCCAGTTGCCCGTCGTCTCGCGGTAAATCCTCCAAGCCGATTTTGACGCTGCCACCACCATGATCGCCAGACATTGTGCCCTGTGCCGCCCCGGAAAACAAGCCCCTACTCCAGCAACACCCCGAACCGCAGCGCCCGCACGCTCACCGTCAGCTCCGCCGCTCCCAGCGCCTCCATCGCAAACAGGAACACCGCCCCGCCCGGCACGATGATGTCCGCCCGCTCCGGCGCCAGCCCCGGCACGCGCTGGCGATCCGCCAGCGGCATCGCGTTCAAATGCGACACCAATTCCCGCACCAACTCCAGCGACAACTTCGCCCGATCCACCGGCGCCTGCGCGATCCGCGCCAGCGTCACAATCGTCCCACCGGTTCCGATCATCCGCCACGGCCCCGGGACAAACGGCGCCAGCCGCTGACGGAACTCCGCGCGCAAGAAAGTCGCCATGGTTCCAAAGTCATTGTCGAACCGCTCCAGCAACCGCACCGCACCGACCGGCAGGCTTTGCAACCGCTCCACCACCGGTGATGTTCCGATGATCCATTCCGCGCTTCCACCGCCCACGTCCATCACCAACAAGCGAGTGCCCGCCCACTTCGGATCGCTCGATGCGCCCTTGAAAATCAACTCCGCCTCGCGTTCGCCGCTGATGACCTTCATCGGCACCGGGCACGCGCGCAGAAAATCATCGGCGTTGGACGCCGAGCGTCCCGCGCTCGTGGCCAGCCCGACGACATCCACCGCGCCGTGCGTCCGCGCCTCCTCTTCATACCGGGCAATCATCTTCACCGTCCGCGCGATGGCAGCAGCCGAGAGGCGGCCGGTCTTGATCAATCCCTCGCCGAGCCGCGTCGTCGCATCCTTCGCCACAACAGGCGTGACGCTGCCGCGATCCACGTCGGCGACGAGGAGCTTGACCGTGTTGGTGCCCACATCAATGACGGCACGACGCTTCTTCACACCAGTTCCCAGCCCGTGCGGTAAGTTCGGCGGATGTGCTGGTCGGCCTCGGAGCAACCCGACACGCACAGACGACGGGCGTTCCACTCGATCTTGCGACCGAGCCGCAACGCGAGGTTGCCGAGCAACACCGTCTCCGTCAGCGGCCCGGCGAAATCGAAGTTCGAACACGCTGCGCGTCCGCCTTTGCACGCGATGAGCCAATCTTTGTAATGATCACCGTCCGGTATCCGCGGAAGCGTCGCCGGCGGCGGCGTGAACTCTTTCATCCGCGATTCCGGCAGCAGCCGGCCCTCGTAGATCTTCCCTTTGTCGCCGATGTAAAGCGCGCCGCCTTGTCCAAACTCGCGGTTCTCCAGCTCGGCCGGTTTCGCCGGCTTCTTGCCGCCGTCGTACCAGAACAATTTCACCGGCGGCAACGCGCCGCGCTTGGGGAAATTCCAGCGAATGATAGACCAGCTCGGGAAACTTTCTTTCTTTACAACGTCGGAGTCCACAACTTCGGCGCTGATGGGCGCGCCGAGTTTGAGCGCCCACATCGGCGCGTTGATGATGTGGCATCCCATGTCGCCAAGCGCTCCCGTTCCGAAATCCCACCAGCCGCGCCAGCAGAACGGATGATAGACGTTCGCGCGTTTGGTGCGGGTGGCGTCGGGATACTTGTCCTTGTAGGGACGCACTGGCGCGGGACCAAGCCAGAGATCCCAGTCAAGGTGTGCCGGCACCGGGTCGCTGCCGGGTGGACGGTCTTGGCCTTGCGGCCAGATCGGGCGGTTCGTCCAGACGTGAACTTCGCGGACATCGCCGATGGCGCCGGCTTGGATCATCTCGACGAGCCGGCGGATTTCCTCGCTGCTGGTGCCCTGGTTACCCATTTGCGTGGCGACACGATGGCGTCGCGCGGCTTCGGTGAGCTGGCGCGCTTCCCAAATGTTATGCGTCAACGGTTTCTGGACATAGACGTGCAGGCCGCGCGTGATGGCGCGCATCGCCGCCGGCGCGTGCTGATGGTCGGGTGTGCTGACGGTCACGGCGTCGAGCAACTTCTCCTTGTCGAACATCTTGCGGTAATCCCGGTACAGTCTTGCTTGGGGATATTTCTTTGCGGCGTGGTTCAGGGTGTTCTCGTCCACGTCGCAAAGCGCGATGATGTTTTCGCCGGCCACGCCCGCGGCGTCGGTGGCGCCTTTGCCGCCGCAGCCGATGATGCCGATGTTGAGCTTCTCATTCGGCGAAACGAGGCGCGGCACGGCGGGGACGATGGATTTCGAGGTCGCACAGCCGCCCAACGCGGCAGCGCCGGCGGCGAGTGCGGTGGAGACAAGAAACTGTCGGCGAGTGATCAGATGTTTCATGTTGTCTCTGACGATGCCGCCGCCGCTATCTTCACCGGAATGCGAGATTGATTTTCCGTCGTGTTGGGTACTTAATATCTCCCGAGAAGGAGATGGCCACATGAAACATTCCGTAAGTTGCGTTGCGTTGTTGGTAGCGGGTCTTGTCATTGCGTCGGCGGCAAGCCGCGCCGTGGAGACGAAAGCGTTGCAAGGCACGTGGAGCGGCGCGCGGTTCAGTCAGGGCACCGGCACCGATGCGTCCAAGGGCATCAAGCTGGAACTGACCATTCAGGACAACCACATCAAGGGACGACGTTTGCCGGAAGGCGACCTCGGCGAAGGCGATATCACGTTGTCCAACGGCGGCAAGAGCATTGACGCCGTCGGCACCAGCGCCAGGAACAAAGGCAAGAGCTACCAAGGCATCATCAAGGTCGAAGGCGACACGTTGTATTGGTGCACCGGGGTGGGCGAGAACCAGCAACGCCCCACCGAGTTTGTCGCCGACCCGGCCAAGAAAACGTTTCTTGTCGTGCTCAAACGCCAGAAGTCGTGACGCGCGTCACGGTTTCTTCCGAACAGCTTTCCATTCGAGGATCTGTTTGTCGGCGAGGAGACGGGCGCGGAGTTTGCCGTAAGGCACGTCTTGGACGGCGACGTTGTCGTCAATCGCGAGGCAGGCGGCGGTGGCAGCGCTTTGGCCGAGGATCATGAAGACCGGTTCCATGCGGATCGAGCCGTATGCGATATGGGAACTGGAGACGCAGACGGGCACGAGAATGTTCCGGATTGCCGCCCTGACCCTCGGCGTCTCGCCGGACTCGGCTTGTTCCGGCTTCGGAACGAGCGCGCCGTACGAGATTGAGTACGGGCCTTTGGTCGAGACGCCGATGTCGCCTTCGTTCTGCACGTAACCTTCCGGCGTGATGTAGCGCTGGATGTTGTGCGAGTCCATGCCGTACGATCCCATGCCGACCGGCTCGGGCGTCGGACGGCGCTTGAGAAGTTCGTTTTCGGTCATCACGTGTTTGCCGATCATCCGGCGCGCTTCGCGGATGTAGAGTTGGTGCGACCAGTTGGCGTTGTCGGTGAACTCGTCCTTCGGCAGGCCCCACCGGCGCATTTCCTCCTGCACGTCCGACGGCACGCGCGGGTCGTGGGCAATGAACCAGAGCCAGCCTTTCTGGTAGGTCTCGTGTTCGCGGATGATCTCGCGGCGGCGCTCGTAAGAGGCGTCGGGGTAATCGTGGTTGTAGCCGATGTTGTCGGTGCTCATCGGGCCGTGGTTGTTGGTGTCAGTTTTATGGTTCGGAATCGGGTCGAACTTGTGGAACGTCTCGCGCCAGCCGGCGTTGAAGATGCGGAGCAACAACTCGTATTGTTTCGGGTCGTAGCCGTCCGGTTTTGGGAACGGCACCCGGTTCTCCGGCAGGTCGGTCAGGCACATGCGGAAACAATAAGCCTGCACGCCTTTGTCGGCAGCGCCGTATTCGCCGGGCCGTTTGGCGCTGATGCGCGGCAACACGCCACTCGACGGATCGCCGGGCACAACATAGGGGCTGATCTTTTCCTTCACCGCGCCGAAATGATGCCGGTGATGCAACACTCCAGTCTGGACGCCGTTCCACTGTTCGTCGTACTGGCTCTTCGCCTCGCGCCCGACGTGGTACTCGACGCCGGCGGCGGCCATCAAGTCGCCCTCGTAGGTGGCGTCAATGAACATCTTCCCTTCGTACGTTTTGCCGCTGAGCATCGTGATCGCCGTGATGCGCGTGCCGTCCTTCTTCACGCCGTTGGCGCGGTCGAGCCATTCGCCGCGGTGGACAGGGATCTGGTGCTCCGAGACAAAGTCCTCGAAGACCTGCTCGGCCACGTGCGGCTCGAAAATCCACATCGTCCGCTGATCGCCGTCAATCGCCGGCGTGCCCTGGCCTTTGTTGCCGTACTCCTCGCGTTTCTGCCAGCGCCACGTTTCGGGCTTCTGGTAATGCTGCCAGACGCGATGATAGAACTCGCGCGACAATCCTCCGATGACCGCCTTCTCGCCGGTGTCGGTGAAACCGAGGCCGCCGCTGGAGAGGCCGCCGAGATGTTTGTCCGGGCAAACGATGATGACCGACTTGCCCATCTTCTTCGCCTGCACCGCCGCCATGACACCTGCGCTCGTGCCGCCATAGACGACCACATCGTGCGCTGAGCCGGTGACGGCAACGATTAAGAACAAGAGGATAAACGCTTTCACAGGCAGGAATAATAGTACGCTGCCATCTGGCGTCGGCCAAGAAAATTGTAGGGCAGGCGCCCCGCCTGCCGTCGTTCTATGGCAAGCGAGGCGCTTGCCCTACAATCCGGTTCTTGTTAGAAACGCGACAACCGTGTCAACAAACCAGAACATCACAGAGTTCTGCGTCCGATACAGTGAGACCGACCAGATGGGCGGATTCTACAACTCGCGCGCGCTCGAATGGTTCGAGTGCGGACGGACGGATTTGCTCCGCGCGCTCGGTCTTCCCTACGCCGAGATGGAACGGCGCGGCGCATTCTTACCCGTGGTGGAAGCCCGCGTCGAGTTCCGCGGCCGGGCGCGCTACGATGATTTGTTGCGGATGACCAACCGCGTCGCGCTCGTCGGCAGAGCTTGTGTCCGGTTCGATCACGAGATAGTCCAAGCCACCAACGGTGCGCCCGTTGCCAGCGGTTATACCGTCCATGCCGTCATTGATGCCACCGGCAAACCGATTCGTCCGCCGACATGGCTCAGCGAATTATTGGGGTAGTCGCAGGCTACTGCGCTGCTGTGGCGGGTTGGAATCCGCTAGAGTTTTCCGTCACTCGAAACCGGAACGAGCTGAACGAGAACCGGCCTTTGACCAACAAGCTTTGGCGCGTTGCCAGCCAAACGCCTGCCGGCATCCGCTCGCGTTCCGACATCAGCTCGCACCGGTTCACCGCCCCCAGAATTCCAAACCATCCGAACGACACAGGCTCCAGTAGCGTGACCGAAAACTTGGCGGCATCCGCCTCCGCTTCATCTACCCACACGGTGCCAGCCAACTGATTCAACAGCTTGTCGGCGACGGTCTTTGATGGGAATTTCCCCGTCTTCGGGTGGAACGACACCACCAGCGTCGGGCGTTCGTGCATGATGATTCGTTCCTGAACCTGAAACTGGAAACGCTCCAACAACTGCGACGTCACCCAAGCTTCTTTCTGCGCGACTTTCTTTTTGACGTCCACCCCGGCAAATTTCTGCCGGAGCCGTTCTTCCCTCTGCGCCTCCTTGCGCAGTTCCGCCTCGGTCAACTTCCGGCCTTGGATTCCAACCAACCGCTCCAACGGCAACCCGCCCACCCAGTGCACCTGATACAATCGTTCTTCCGACTTGGCCGGCTGGTCGCGGCCATCCAATTCCTCAATCAGCAACCGCTTTTCATACGTGTACTCCGGACCTTGCTCCGCTTTCGCGAGAGCGTGCGCCCGCGCGAGCAAACGTTGAATCACCGCGTTGCCATCCGGCAGCGGCTCCGCTGCGCCGCAGAGACCGGCAGCAAGCAGTAACATCACGATGACCAATCGTTTCATGCGCCGATACTAATCCGCATTGGCTCGCGTGGCAACTTCGGCAGATCAAATCGCCCGACCAACTCCTTCGGCATCGCGCACTCGCCGGGTTTCGCCCAGCCGCAACTCGCCGCGAGTGCGCCGATAATTTTTGCCGCGTCAACACCGGCTTCGCGCAGCGCCGCCAGACGCGTCGAGTCGCGGCGTTTCGCCATGCGGTGGCCGGCGTCGTCGAGCACCAGAGGGACGTGAAGGTAACGCGGCGGCGTCAGTTTCAGCGCGTGATACAACAACACCTGACGCGCCGTTGACCGGAGCAAATCATCGCCGCGCACGACCTCGGTTACGCCTTGGTGATGATCGTCAACGACGGTGGCGAGTTGATAGGCGGCGACGCCGTCGTTGCGGAAGATCACAAAGTCGTCCGACTCAAATTTGCAGCGTCCGTGCACCGCGTCATCGAACTCGATAAGTGTGGGAGCGACCTCAGCGTCGCGACTTTCGGGGCTGGTCGGGGC
>CAZNOK010000165.1:0-11875 GCA_964574605.1 uncultured Verrucomicrobiota bacterium | reverse complement strand
ACACAGCCGCAAGAATGATCCGGTGCCGACATGCGCGACTGTCTTCAGGAACAGACGGCTGTTGATATCGTTTCGCATGGCGGATCGAAGTGTAGTCGTGTCCCTTGTCAACACAAGTGCAGAATCTCCCGGTCGTTTCCATCCGGAACACAACATTGTGGCCGAATAAGCGCCATTGTAGGCGGCAGACGCCACGGAACAAACGCATAAATGCTCTTATGCTCGTCCTGCTGCACCGGCGAGGTGAATCCATTTCTCGACCACGGGCGCGACGGTCTCGTGGGCGAGTGTGAGGCTGTGCGGCAACCATCGCGGACTCTCCAGAGCCAGTTCCGTTAGGAGCGCCGCACGCACGGGCGCGGTCAATTCGGTTGCGACATTGACTTTGCACACACCCAGTCCGATGGCTCGCCGCACGTCGTCGTCCGGCGTGCCGGAACCGCCGTGTAACACCACCGGCACTGTTGTCGCCGCACGGATGGCCGCGAGACGGTCGAAATCGAATGAAGGAAGGCAGGTGTATGTGCCGTGGGCGTTACCGATGGACACCGCCAAGGCATCAACACCGGTCTCTTTGACATAACGGACGGCCTCCTCTGGCCGGGTCAACGTGGAATCGCCTTCGCCTTCGACGGTAATCGTGTCCGCCTTGCCGACGTGTCCGAGTTCTCCTTCCACAGTGATGCCGCGTGGATGCGCCCACGCAACCACCTGATGCAGCGCAGCGGCGTTCTCGTCGTAAGGACGCGCAGAGAAGTCCAGCATCACCGACGTAAAGCCGGTATCAATGCACTCCCGCACCATCTCCAGCGACGGCCCGTGGTCCAGATGTAACGCCGCCGGCACAGAAAACTGACCGGCGATGCCTCGCGCCATGCCGGCATACATCGCTGGGGTCATCAGCGCGAACTCGAACTTGCTGGCCATGATGATCACCGGCGCGCGCAACGCTTCCGCCACGCGCAGCACTGTCGCCAGCACATCGGAATTCCACACGCAGAAAGCGGGCACGGCATAACCGCGACGCTGTGCGTCGAGAAGCAGATCACTCATCGGGAGGTAGTTCATATCAATTGCCAAGTTCTTCGATCTTCACTTCATCAAGGAGGTACGTACCGGAATGGTGGAAGAAAATCGTGAAGCTGATTGTCTCCGTGTTCTTCGGCGTCCGGATGAAATGCGCGAACGTGTGCCACTGCTTAACGAAATCATGCGCACCGGGGCCGCTCCAGTGGTTGCGGGCGGTTGTGCCGCTTTTGCCGTCACGGAATATGACGCGGGTGCGCGGCGCGATGGGCGGTTTGCCGCGCGTGACGGCGTCGGCGTCGTCGGTGGCGGTTGGCTTGAGGGGAACGGGATCGTTCCAGTGATCGAGCATGACGCGGTAACTCGTGTTCGGTTTCACCGCGATGGAGAGCGTGATGGCTCCCGTGCCGCCCTCCGGCACTCGGACACGCAATGATTGTTTGCCGGCGCGCGGCAAGGCGGTTTCGAGTTCAAGCGTGGCGTTGCCGGCGGTGTAGAAACGATAGGTCGAGGCAAGTTGCGCGGGCTGAATCTTCTCGAAATCACCTTTGGGAAAAGTTCGCAAAGCGGTCGCCTCGCGCGGCGCGAGCAAGGCGCGGGCGAGTTGCGCCAACGGACCGTTCGCGGCAAGGCTCTCGGTCCCGTCGCGGTCGCCGTCGTTGAGATAGGCATACAAGGTGGGCGCGTAGGATTTGATTCGCTCGCGTACGGCCTCGCGCTGCTGGATGAAACCGAGCAGCGCCTTCGCGTCGTCAGCGCCGCAGCGAACATCCGTTTCGAGCCGCGCGGCGACGAACATGCCGCGCACGGTGGCAACGAGAAGCTCGTGTTGGTCAATCAACCGCTGCAATCGGGCTTTCTCGTCGGCGGAGAGATCGCAGGAGTTGGCGGCGGTGATGAGCTTGGTTGCTTGATCGAGCACAGGGTGGTAAGCGGAGAGGATATACGCCGGCGAACCGAGGCCGGGATGTTTTCGCAGCGCGACGCGAACGGCAGGGACGCTTGTGTGGAGCGGGGCGAACTTTGTTTTGATCAACTGCGATTCCAGCAGGTCGTAGTAGGCTTGCACGTGCGTTGCCGCGACACCGTAGAGCGTCCGATAATAACCCGCGGCGAGCGCGTTCGCGTCGGCGTTCGGGTCCCACATGAGCCGCGCCAAGAGCAGATGCCCGGCGCCGAGTTGCTCGTAGCTCTGCCCCATATAGAGATAGCCACCCTCGATGCCGATTTGCGATTCCGCGCGAATTTTCTCCACCAGATGACGCGAGACCGGCGCGATAAGGTTCAGCGACGAGGTAAAGCGATAGTAGATGTCGTATTTCGCGAAATGTTTCGCGACGGCGCGCCAACGTTTCTCCATCGCGTGTTCCTCGGGCCAACCGCTGCCTTGGTTGTAGGCAGAGTTGGTGGCGTTGACGAGATAGAGATTCGGGTGCGGTCGCACCTTCTCCGGGGGCTCGCGATAGTAGCTGTAGGCGTAGGCGCCGAGGAGTTTTGCCGGATGCACCTTTGCCACGCGCTCGGCGATGGCGTTGTAAAACGTGATGAGACGGTCGGTCATGATCGGATGGCCGTCAGGACGCGTGCCGTTGTCGAGCGCGCGACAACGGGCGCAGGTGCAGAAGCCGCCGCCGTCGTTCGGCGAGACCGAGAACATGTCGCGGTCAGGGTGCGCGTTGAAATAGTCAATCGCCGCCTTGGCGAACAGTTCGATGACCTTGGGATTGGTGGTGCAGACTTGTCCGCCGTGGCGTTCCAAGTAGTAGGCAGGCTGGCGTTTGCCGTCAATCTCAGCAAACCAGTCCGGGTGGTCCTTTCCGTACTTTTCCACCGGCGCAATCTGATGCCACGAGTGACTGTGCGTGACCGTGTGACTGTGCCCAAGCCCCAGCCGTCGCGCAAACATGTCATCGCTGCATTTCCCTTCCGGCGAGTATGCGAGCCAACGATACGTCCACGCCGGCGCTGTCTCGATGGCAAGGTCCGGCACGGTCGCGCGGTCACGTTTCGGCACGATGGTACCCAGCGCGTCGTGCCAGAGGAATTGGATGCCGAGGCAACGCTCCAGAAAATCGAACACACCGCTCAACGTGCCGGTCTGCGTGCTGCTCGTGCGTTTCGGCTCCAGCGAACCGCGATGCACATCGCACCCGACGATGTGCACGTCATCGCCGACCGTTCTCAAACGATAACCTTCCGGCTTCAATCCGTCCGCAGTGACGCCAGCGCGCGCCGACCACTCGTTCGGTCCGGTGAAGATGTGTTTGCGGTCCGGCGACGGCGTCGTGACAAGCGGCAGCGAGATGCCAGACGACGCCTTGATCCAAGTGCGCAACTCGCGCGCTGCGAGAGTTGTTGCGGGATTCGCACCTGCGGCGCAAACGACTTCATAGTCACTGCGCCGACCGGCGAGAAGAACACGGTCAGCGTTCGCCGTCGCAACCAACCCGGCGCACAGGAGATAAATGGACACTCGAAACATGTCAGCGGACAGGGACCACCAGTTCGGGCTTGGCGAAGTCTCCGGTCATCTGGGTGGGGAGCCGGTACACGTTGCCTTGCTTGTCGCAGAAATAAAGACGCGAGTCGGATGGCTGGCGTCCGTGTCCGTCAGCCCAGATGGCATAGAAGTCCGGGTGCGCGTTGATGGGGCGACGACAATAGCCGTGGTTGTATTCGCTGCCGGAAGTCATTTGCTTGACCTTCTTCCACGTAGCGCCGCGGTCGGTGCTCGTCCACATGGCGATCTCGCCGCTGGTGTTGTAGGCTTGCGGGCCGTTTTCGGTCGGGCCGATGATGCGCCAGAGGTCGTCGCGCTCCAGATAGATCGAACCCATGTCGTAGTTGTTGTCGGAGCGAATGGTGCCGCGAATTTCCCACTCGCGTCCATTCCAAGCCGCCGTCGTCCAGATGCGCGGGTCGTTGACCGGTCCGGATTCGTAGCCGCCGCTGGTCGTGTACAGCAGCACCGGCCGGCCCGCTGCGTCAAAATTCATGTCCTGCATATAAACTTTGCGCCCTTCGGCTTGGTAGTCGTGCACCAAGGCCGGATTCTTGACTTCCGTCAACGGCAACGTCAACACCTCGCCTTGGGCGTTCCGCCATGTGCGACCGAAGTCCGGTGTTTCCATGTAGTAGAGGTTCGTTCGCCAGTTCAGGCCGTTCGGTGATGGATGGTAATTGAAGGCGCAGCCGACCTTTTTGCCGTTGCACCAACTGACTTGATAGTGCCCCATGTCAATCGCACCGTAGAGAACCGGCTCAGTCCATGTTTTGCCGTCGGCGCTGGTCTGGAAATGCAGTTTGCGTCCGTTGCGATAGAGCGTTTGCAGGAACAGGAATCCTTTGTCCTTCAGATACCACGGCTGAGTGTAGGAGAAATTGGTCGTGAGCACGCACTCGAATTTGTCAATCTCGTATGGTTTCACGCTCTTCCAGATAAAGGACGGACGCGACGTGCCGTGCGAACTGGAGAAAATCCAGATGTAGCCGTCTTTGTCCATGGCCATCACCGGATTGTCGTGAGCGTCGTTGGTTCGTTTGTTCATCACGATGGTCGGACGCGGCACCATGCCGGTCTTGTGGTCGTAGTAGGAGACCATGTGCAACAACTCTATCTTGTCCTTCACCGTGCCGCCGTAACAGAAGAACGTCTTCTGGACTTCAGGCCGATAGACAGCGAACGGGTTGTGACTGGAACAATACGTTCCCAAGCCACCGCTGTATTTATAGACAAATTCGTCGTCCTGCTTCTGGTTCGAGTACCAGATGCCGCGATACCCGTCGTCTTTGACGGAGACGAACTCGTCGTCAGTTCTGGCCCCTTTTTCCGTCTTCGCTTTGGCTTTGGCCTTCATCGTCACGAACTTGGCCGGGGACAGCGACGGACTGGTCCAGCGACCGACTAATGCTGGATGCGCTTCCTTCGGCGCGGTCATCAACGTCGGGATGACATCATCGGCCAACGCTTGTTTGTAGAAGCGCGCGTCCTCCAGTCGTCCGACAAAACTCCGGTCGCCGGACTCGATGCCGCCGATGAACAACGACGCCTCGGAGTGCGGCATCCGGCCTTTGGCCGGGGCCGTGGCTTCGAGTTTCCCGTTGACGAACAGCTTGATCTGTTCGCCATCGTATGTCCCCGCATAGTGCGTCCAGACGCCGGATTTCGGCAACGGGACATTCGCATGGGTGTATCTGCCGCCCGTGAACTCCACCAGCATCCGCACGCGATTGTTGTAGAAATAGAGCGTGAACTGCTGGCCAGCCGCGCGGCGTCCCGCGAGAACTTGCGAGTCCTTCGTGTTGCTCGCATTGGCCCAGAGCGCAATCGTGAACGCATCCACATCGAAGGCTTTGCCTTCTTTGATGACTGCTGTTTGTTGTCCATTGAACTCCACGCCGGGTCCCGGCGGCTTGGCCGCTTCCGCAATGATTGCCAAAGCCAAACCGACGAAGAAAAGTGCTAGTTTCATAATGCCGGCATCGTAGCGGCAACCACTGCCTGCGCAAGAGCAAATTGTTCTGTTCAACCCTTCGCTCCGTTCGGCGCAGGTCTCCTGACCGCGCCGCGGGTTTGATATGCCGTTTGAACAGAATGGCAAGCTCAATGGTCTTGAGTTCGACAAAGGAGGGAAACCCAATTATCATCATCGCACTCACATCATGAACTCACTCAATTACAACATTTGGAAATGGATTGGTTTGGCGGTTGCGCTGTCGTGGCTGCACATGGCGAGCGCCGCCACACAAGAACGTTATGTGGAATCGCCTGCTCGTAGCATTCCGATTATGGATACGGTGGACGTGGTCGTCGTGGGGAGCAGCGAAGGCGGCATGGCCGCCGCGTGGAAGGCCGCCAAATCGGGCGCGAAGGTGATTCTGCTCAATGAGGAAACGTTCCTCGGCAGCGAGGTGACTGCCAAGGGCCGATATCTCTTGACCGGTCCCGCGCCAGCCAAAACTTTCAGTCGCACGTTGTTTGCCGACATGACACCGGCTCGCTACCGGGCAGCCGCCGATGCCATCCTGCAAAGCGCGGGCGTTGTCTTCGTGAACAATACCCGCCCGGGCGGAATACTTGTGGATGATCACGGCCAACTTTGCGGTGTCGTGACGGCCAACAAGGCCGGCTTGCAAGCGGTCATTGCGAAGGTCGTGATTGATGCGACCTATGTTGGCGCGGTCGCCGACGCCGTGGGCGCCGCGCGCAAGCCTTGGAACGTAAAGAAACTCACGGTCAGTCGCGCGCGTTACCTCAAGGGTGCCGCCACGCTGGACGAAGTCGTTCGCGAAGCGCCGATGCCGCAACTGACGTGGCCGTTGCTCAACCGGGCCGAGTCGCTCCTGCGCGGCAACACCCAAGGAGGCGTCGGCAATGCGTTTGCCTACAGCATGGATTTCCTGATGCCGAATCCCATCATCGGCAAGGTCAACGATGACCGGGCGACGTTTGCCGGGGCGGATGCGTTGGATCTCGGCGTATGCGAACCCCAAGCCACCGCGCGGTTGTTGCTCATCGGTTCCTCGTGCGCCGTCAGCCGCGAGGCCACCAAGGCGCTGATGCAGCCGGTCACACTCGCCGAGGTCGGCGAACGGCTTGGTGAACGCGCCGTCCAGATGTCCGCCGCGATTCAATGGCCGGTTACCATCAACGTGAAAGTTCCCACCGTTGCCGGCACGGTCGCGTCCGGGCTTGTCATCAAGGAGCTGAACGAACGCGAACGGCCCTACCGCAAGCAACCACTCCAAACAGTTGCTCAGCCGCGCATCAGCGTGCCGGTTTGGTCCGAATACGACGTCATTGTTGTCGGCAGCGGCCCGGCGGGACATTCGGCGGCGATTGCGGCGGGCCGGGCGGGCATGAAGACGTTGATGATCGAGCAGGCCGGTTTCATTGGCGGCAACGTCGCGTTGGGCGTCACTGGTTTCTGGCGTGGTTATCGGAGAGGTTTCAACCAGGAATGGACCAGCAAGAAATATCCCCAGTTCCTGCACGAAGCCGGCGTGGACATCTGGTATCACTCGCTCGCCATGGGCGCCGTGATGCGCGGCAACCAAGTCGCTGGGGTTGAACTGGCCACGTGGCTCGGTCGCGGCGCGGTGTTGGGCAAGGTCATCATTGACGCCTCCGGTGAAGGCGACATCTGCGCCGCTGCCGGCGCGGAGACTTTTTACCTCAACGAAGGCGACCTTTGCCTCGAAGAAGCATCGTTCAAGGACATCGGGCTTTACAGCAACGTTCCGCCGTTGGAACCAATGGACGTCGCCGGCGCGACATTGCACCATGTCCTTGCCGTTCAAGCCGGCAAACTGAAATGGGATTTCATGCCGATGGCACAAATCCGCGAAACGCGCCGCATCAAAGGCGACTACGTGATCAACGAACTCGACGTGAACGCCGGCCGCACGTATCGCGACGTGATCACCGTTTCCTTATCCGCGTTCGATCCGCACGGCTATTACAGCAGCGACTATTCATTTGCCGGCCTCATGCCTTCGACCAAGCATGTGAAGCAGAGCGTCACGGCCTACATTCCGTTGCGGGCGATTCTCCCCGCCGGTTTGGAGAACATCATGGTCGTCGGCCGTTGCCATTCCATGACGCATGACGTGCAAGCGATGATTCGCATGAACCCCGATGTCATCAATGAAGGTTATGCCGCCGGTTACGCGGCCGCGCTCTGTGTTCGGGACGGCACCACGCCCCGTCGGGTCAACATCACCGCGCTGCAAGCGCACCTCGCATCGAAGGACATCTTACCGGCTGATGACCTTTCGCGCATCACCGTGGACATGCCCGACCCCACCGCGCAGGAATTGACCGCCGCTGCTGCCGATCCCTCGCAGCGAACGAATCTGTTGACCCTCGCTCGCGGCGGCGACCGGGCCATTGCGCCGCTGAAAAAATCATTGGCCGCCGCGCCGACCGTGGCCAAGGCCAACGCGCTCTGCCTGCTCGGCGATCCCGCCGGCGTGCCGCTCCTCGCCGAGTGGCTCGAAAAGGAGCCACTGGGCACCGGCCCGCAATACAACTGGGAAGGGTTTCTCGATGTTCCCGAAGTGGATGGCGCGATGTGGGTGCTGGGCATCCCCAAAGACAAACGCGCCGTCCCGGCCCTCGTGAACAAGTTGCGCGAATGCCGGCCCGACACCGGCTTCAACAAGCTCCGCGCGGTCACAATGGCGCTGGGGCGCATCGGCGATTCGCAGGCTGCGCAAACATTGGCGGATTTCCTGCGTCAACCGGGCATCCAAGGCCACATGGATCCCGGCGCCGATCCCGCGACCATCCACGCCAAGAAATTCTCGCGCGCCCTGATTGAACTCTTTGCCGCGTCGGCGCTGTATCGTTGTGGCGACACCGACGGGCTTGGAAAGAAAATCCTGACAAGCTACCTCGACGACTGGCGCGGCATTTTCGTCCGCTACGCCGGCAACGTCCTCACCGGATACTCAGGTCAATGAAAACGATTTCCAGAGGGGAGCCGTCCGGAAAACTCAGTTTGATTTCGTTGGGGCCGTTCCGCATGAGTTCCCTCGGCACGGTCCACGCGCGGAGCGTCTGGGCGTTGCCGAGGCCGTCAATGTAGGGTTGCGGGTAAGGCTCCGCGATGTCAGTGGTGGGTAAAAGCTCCCGGCCATTGAATCGAGCCGCAAACTGGCGATGTTCCATCCGTCGGCGAGACTGAATCCGTAACCGGCCATCCGTTTTCCAGCCATCCGACGGCGGTGTCGTGTCCATCAGAAACAAACTTTCTTTACCGGCCGAGACGATCCGGTTTCGCGCGAATTGCGACGGCTCGGAGGGCGGGTTGGTGGCGTTGGAGAGGAAGTAATGCTGCGGCTGTCGTGCCAGCCAGCGCTGGTCTTTGAGGCGCGCCAGAACATCGAACGGCGGCTCGGTCTTCTTGTCGGTCAGGCTCCGGTAATAGACGAAGTTGAACAGGCTCACACCAGCGCCGCCGCGCGCATAGACCAGATGAGCCGTCGTGCAGAACTGCTCGCGAGTCATCTTCCGATAGACATCAATGTTCTCGCTGCGGGTGACGACTTTGTCAGTGCCCGGCTTCGGATAGCGCGAGCTGGTAAAACTCATCTCCAGATAGACCGGCGTGAGGGGAATCATCCGGCAGATTTCCGGCAAATCCGTTTGCTGCTCGGTTGTGTAGTGGCAACTCAGGTTCACCATGTCCACGCCGGCTCTCACCCATTGCGGGAGGTCAACTCCCAGCGGCGAGTGCCCCGAAAGACGAAGTGGCACGCGCACATACAACCATCGCTTCTGTCCGGCGCGGGCCGTGCGATCCAACGCTTCGCGAACATTCTTGATGAAACCGACCATGATCGCCACGCGTTGCTCGCGGGTCGTTTCCTCGACTCGGAAGAACGCCGACCATCGCATGAAATCCAGCTCCAAGCCGGTGAAGTCGTAGTTCTCGCAGAGTTCCCGGATCAAGCTCAGCTTGTAGGCTGGCACTTCCGGGATCGCCCAGTTCCAAACCCGCGCTGTCCGCAGCTTGATCCGCTTCCGCATTGAGTTGACGTATTTCAGCTTCTCCGCATCGGACAGGCGCACGTAGTCGTCGGGGTCGGGACGCAAACGATATTCCGGGTGCTCCAGCAACACGCGGCTTTCCCATGCCGAGCCATGGTGGTCAATCGTCTTCCGATCTTTCCCATCCACCAGCTTCTGCAGGAAATCCAGCGTTTCGATGCCGTGATAATCGTTCAATCGGATGGAAACGAACGGAGCTACGCCGCGGGCCCGGCAATGCTCGATGAACGGCCCGACCAGATCGCCGCCGTTGAGCATCAACTCGCCGATGGATCCCACCGGTAGCCCGGTCTTCTCGTGGAACCAACGATAATGAGCATCCGCCGGATAGATGGAACTCTTCCACCAAGGCACCCAGCCGTTTCCCGGCTGGAGCATGAACGCGTCCACCCCGGCGGCCTCGTCCACGTTCACCTCGAGCCGTTTCAACGAGAACGGATCTTTACGAGAGTATCCCGGGCTCGGACAACTTTGGATGTTGGTTGTGTCGCTGCTATAGAGAACACGAAATGGTGGAGCGGCACCCGCGGCCACAACCAAGCCGGCCAAGACCGAAAAGATGAGGATTCTGACTCTCTTGCTTTGCATGGTTTGATCGAACTTAACGGCTCTTTCCGTATCGCACCCAAAATAATAAGTCTTCAACAACCGGCTTTGCCGCGCTCTCGGCCTTGAGCGTGATTTCGAAGCGGTTTGCGCCCTTGACCACCAACGCAGGCCTGACCGGGTACTCCCACCATGCGTCCTGCCGCGTGCTGACGGCCAGCGATTTCCCGTTGAGTTTCACCACCAGCTCGTCCGCGTTGGCCAGACTCCTGACACGGAGTCGAAGCGTCACATCGGGCACAGGTCCGTGCGTTCTTTCGTTGCCAACGCGCTCGCCGACGGACAGATCCACGCTGGCAGGCCGGCCAGGAATCAATTTCAGCGGACGCTCCGGACAGAATGCCAACCGACTGAGAAACCGCTGTCCTCCGGGAAGTCCGTTCCCTGCCTCGATCCCAGCAATGCCCCGGGCACCCGTGGTGTAAACCTTGTCCAAGGTCTCCAGCGTTTTCAGGTCTCCCAGTTCGCGCCACAGCGGACTACGGGGATTGAAGTAATTGAACATGTACACCCCATCGGCGCCGGAGTCCCACACGCCGACGGCACGCGCCCGGTAGGACTGCACCGAATTGCGAATCTTTGCGGCTTCAGTCTTGTCGGGCCAGTTGCACTTCATTCGCGACTCGTCGAGACTCGGATACACGGGTACGCCGTACTTGTGGCCGAGTTCGACGCTTGTTTCCCAAGGATTCAAACGAAAGTAGCCGCCGGGGATGAGGATGTCCACCAGCCCTTCCTTCAGCCAACGGACAACATCCAGCCCCATTGCCTCGCAGTAGCCAACGGAGTCGGGCACACGGATGGCCACCAAGATCGGGCGGCCCCGCTTGAGCCCCCTCTCCTCCGTCATCTGACGAATGCGGCGCATCATGTCGGTCATCATGTCGCGCTCCTCCTGGCTGGCCACTCCTCCGGTCGCGTGGCTCTTGAACAAGACAGCGTGGCGGAAGTAATCCATCTCAATGCCGTCCAGGTCATATTTCTCGCAAACCTCTTGGAGCATTCGCACCCTCAGATCCCGGATTTCCGGCAACGCGTAATTGACGGCGGACCAAACGCCGTACTTGGGCCGCTTCTCCTGGCTGCCGATAAGATACTCGGGGTGTTCTTTCTTGAGCGCGGAGAAGAGGCGCTGGTTGCTGCCATCGTGCGTATCGTTCATCCGTATCGAGCAGAAGACCTCGATCTTATTTTTCCGGCAGAAGTCGATCATCATCTGCATCGCATCCAGCTTCTTGCGCAAAAACTCCTCGGTCTTGTCGCCCGGAAGCGTTCCCGCTTCCAAGGCGGTGCGGACAATGTTGTCGCCCAGCTTCGAGTCGTAGCGGACAACGCCGAAGCACAAGCCGACACAATAAAAGACCGTGTCCACCTGCGTGCCGGCAACGGCGCTGGTGCGAAGCGACAGGAACTCCTCGGGTGTCACCTGCTTGCACTGCCTGATGAAGGCGGTCAGGTCATCGCCGTCGTTGTTGTAAATGATCCGGCGTTGGCGATGGGCGGCCTCTTTCCTCTGCTGCCTCATCTCTTCCAAGCTGCCGGCTGCTGTGCTCCGTGAAGCCGTCACGCCAGCGACACAGACAACCGCCGTCAACACGATAAGCCACAAACGTTTGTTCCGTGAGTAAGTCAGTCTGTTGTTTTTCATAGCTCGATGTGCGTCAAGGTTTCGTGGTGGATTTGCTGTGC
>CAZNOK010000164.1:0-11919 GCA_964574605.1 uncultured Verrucomicrobiota bacterium | reverse complement strand
GCTGACCGGCCCCCAGTGGATGAACATGCCGAAACGCATCTCCTGCCAGCGTTGCAGCGCGGCGGGATTTGGTTTCATCCACGGCGCATCCGCCGCTTGCAACGACGCCGCCAATAATCCGAGCGCGATGATTTTAGTCATGATGAAACACTTCTTCCATGTCGGACCACCATTCGTCGGGTTGGCGGTTGGCGAGCGGAACTTGGCACGGCTTGCAGACGGCCCACCAGCGTTGCGTCTCCGCGTCCGCCGCCATCTTCGCCATGTCACCGGCGAAATCGTTGCCGGTGTATTCGAGATAGCTGAACAGATAGTAGTTGCCCTCCGGCAACTGGCGGAGATAGATCGAGTAATTCTGGATGTGGCACGCTGTGATCCGCTTCAACACGCCCGGCCAGACGGCCGCGTGCAGACGTTTGTACACGTCCAGTTTTTCCGGACGCACCCCGATGACCCAACCGTAACGTTTCATGGTTTGTCATTTCCTTTCAAAGGCAACACCTCGTCACCCGCGCGCGGGTCGCCTTCCAGCACGTCGGCCACCGTAAAGCGACCCCGCTTGGATTCCGTCAACCGCAATACCGCCACGGGCTGATTGTGCCGGCACGCGCTCAGGCGACTGCCCGGCGCCGGCGCGGCGTTCCGGCCAAAATCCACCACCACGAACCGGTGCGTCGTATTGACCTGTATGATCCGCCCCGGCTCCGGCCCCGCTACCGTGATGACCGGCTCGATGACCGGTGCCGGCGGCGGCGGCGCGACGGGCCGCGCGCGGTTCTTTGCGCATCCCGCGCCCAACAAGAGCACGGCGAAAAAGAGAGCGGTTCGTCTCATTCGTTCGCGATGGTAGCCGCTTCCGCCGCAATCATCAAGCCCAGCCCGTTGTGATTGCCAGCAGAGGATTGACGCCGGCTGAACCGCCCGCTACAACGCCGTTGTTGTTGGAGTGAAATGTCAGGCGAGTTCATCGAAATCATTGGCGCGCGGCAGAACAACCTCAAGGGCATCCACCTCAAGCTGCCCTTGGGCGAGCTGACCGTCGTCACCGGCGTCAGCGGCAGCGGCAAATCGTCGCTGGCGTTCGACACGATCTACGCCGAGGGCCAACGCCGCTACGTCGAGACGTTCTCGCCGTACGCGCGCCAGTTCCTCGACCGCATGGACAAGCCGAAAGCCGACCGCATTGACGGCATCCCGCCCGCCATCGCGATTGACCAGACCAATCCCGTCAAAACGAGCCGCAGCACCGTCGGCACGATGACGGAACTCAACGACCACCTGAAGCTCCTCTTCGCCCGCGCCGCGCAACTCCACTGTCGCGGCTGCGGCAAACCGGTTCGCCGCGACACGCCGCAGAGTATCGGCCATCAGCTATCGGCTATCAGCGGTCAGCTTGTCATCAGTTTCCCCGTGAGAATCCCGAAGAATTTCACCGAGCGCGAAGTCCGCGACCTGCTCGCCAAGCAAGGCTACCGGCAGATCGAAAAGCGAGGCGACACGCTCGAAGTTTTCCAAGACCGCGTCGAGAACACGCCGCGCAACCGTGCCCGCCTCATCGAGTCGCTCGAAGCCGCCCTCAAAGCCGGCCAAGGCCGCGTCAACATCCATTCTTCCAACCTTCCAACCTTCCATTTCTCCGCCGACCTGCATTGCGCCGACTGCGACATCCACTACCGCGACGCCACGCCGAACCTTTTCAGTTTCAACTCCGCCATCGGCGCGTGCGAGGAATGCCGCGGCTTCGGGCGCACCATCGGCATTGATTACGACCTCGTCGTTCCCGACAACACCAAGACGCTCGCCAGCGGCGCCGTCAAGCCGTGGCAGACCGAGAGCTACAGCGAATGTCAGGACGACCTGATGGAGTTCGCCCGCAAGCGCAACATTCCAACCGACATTCCGTGGCGCGACCTCACCGACGCGCAACGTCGCTGGGTGATTGATGGCGAAGGCGAATGGTCCGACGGAAAATGGTACGGTGCCAAGCGTTTCTTCCGCTGGCTCGAAACGAAAAGCTACAAAATGCACGTCCGCGTCTTGCTCAGTCGCTACCGGACCTACGTCCCGTGCCAAGCCTGCGGCGGCGCGCGCCTCAAACCGGATGCCTTGCTCTGGCGCATCGCTGGCAAGACGATTCACAACGTCATGCTCCTGTCGCTTGCCGACTGCCACGCATTCTTCCGTGACTTGAAGTTACCGGCTCCGCTCGACGAAGCGACCGACCTGTTGCTGAACGAAATCCGGACGCGCCTTCGCTACCTCGTGGACGTCGGCCTCGGCTACCTCACGCTCGACCGCCAATCCCGCACCCTCAGCGGCGGTGAAGTTCAGCGCGTGAACCTGACAACCGCGCTAGGTACTTCGCTCGTCAATACGCTCTACGTCCTCGACGAACCGAGCATCGGCCTTCACCCGCGCGACATCGGCCGCCTCATCACCATCCTCCATCGTCTCCGCGACGCCGGCAACACGCTCCTCGTCGTCGAACACGATCCCGACGTGATTCGTGCCGCCGACAACATCCTCGACCTCGGTCCCGGCCCCGGCGAACGCGGCGGAGAAGTGGTGTTCTTCGGGCCGCTGCTGGAGTTGAAGAAGTGCAAGCAATCAAGAACCGGCTTAGCGCTTCGGGAAGGCGTGAAACGTGAAACGAGAAACGTGAAACCAATCACGCGTCACGTTTCACGCGTCACGATTCACGGTGCATCCGAGCACAACCTCAAAGACATCAACGTCACCATCCCGCTCAATCGTCTCGTCTGCATCACCGGCGTCAGTGGCTCCGGCAAGTCCACGCTCATCCAAGACGTCCTCTACAACGCGCTCTCCAAACTGAAACACAAACCCGTCGAACAGCCCGGCAAACACCGCGCCATCACCGGCCATGAGCAGATTGCCGATGTTGTGATGGTGGACCAATCGCCGATTGGCCGGACCACGCGCAGCAATCCGGCCAGCTACGTTGGCGCGTTCGACGCGATTAGAAAACTCTTCGCCGCCCAGCCGCTCGCCAAGGAGCGCAGCTACACCGCCGGTACGTTCAGCTTCAACTCCGGCGAAGGGCGGTGCCCCGCGTGTTCCGGCAACGGTTTCCAGCACATCGAAATGCAGTTCCTCAGCGACGTTTACCTGCGCTGTCCCGATTGCGACGGACGCCGGTATCGCGACATCGTTCTCGAAGTGAAAATCGCCGGCAAGTCAATCGCCGACGTCCTCGATCTCACGGTCAACGAGGCGTGCGAGACGTTTGCTGATGTTCCGGATTTGTTCCGGCTGCTTGAACCTCTCCGCGCCGTCGGCCTTGGCTACATCAAGCTCGGCCAGCCGGTGCCGACACTCAGCGGCGGCGAAGCGCAGCGGCTCAAACTCGCCGGGCATCTCGCGCAGACGACGAACCAACCGACGCTTTTCCTCTTCGACGAGCCGACAACCGGCCTGCACTTCGACGACATCGCGACGTTGCTGAAGGCATTCGACCAATTGCTGGCGCGCGGCCATAGTCTCGTCGTCATCGAACACAACCTCGACGTCATTCGCGCTGCCGACTGGATCGTTGACCTCGGCCCCGAAGGCGGCGATGCCGGTGGCGAGATCGTCTGCACCGGCACACCGGAGCAACTCGCGAAGTGCGAGCACAGCCACACCGGCAAGGCGTTGCGAAAACTTCCCGCCCATGCCCGGTGAAAACACCGTTGAACAACCCTCGCCTAAAGGCGAGGGATTCGTGATGTTACCCGATAGGGCGACGAACGGCACAGACCCCGTACACCCAAACGGATGCCCCATACGCCCTTCGCCTAAAGGCGAGGGGTTTACGGATCCCAAAGCCGAGACTCTAAAGTAAGTTGGCGTTCAACTGCCGGGTGAGTTACAATATCAGCCATGAGCACGAAGGAGATTATGTTGCAGGTGGCCAAGAAACTGCCGGCCAACGCGACGTTGGCCGACGCCATTTACGAACTGGAGTTTCGGCAGGCAGTCGAGCAGGGATTGGCGTCGTTGGATCGGGGCGAGCGCGTGACGTTGGCGCAAGCCCGTAAACAGATTCCGAAATGGGTTTCCAAGTATTCCTCTCGAAAGACGCGCTGAGCGATCTGGAGCGCATCGTCGCTTACATCGCGCCGCGCAATCCGGACGCGGCACAGCGTCTCGGCGATGAGTTGCTCGACGTGGCTTTTTCTCTTGGCAATATGCCGGGACGCGGGCGCACGGTGCCGGAGTTTCGCCGCCCGGAACTGCGCGAGGTAATCGTCCGCTCCTACCGCGTCATTTACCGGATTCAGGAAGACGACGAATGCCTTGAAGTCGTCCGGTTCTGGCATGCCGCGCGCGGGTTTCCTCGCCTTCCGATCGAATGGTAGTCGGTGGTTTCTCGTTGCGCTGGCGCGAGACACAGAGCACAACAAGATCATCGTTCGAGGGGCGAGGGAGCACAACCTCAAGAACCTCAATGTCTCGATTCCGCGTGACACGTTCACCGTCATCAGCGGCTCAGGCAAGCCAAGTCGAGTCTGACGAGCGAGTGCAATCCGCGAGACGCCGAGGGGTCAGGGCAGCAACTGTTCGCGCCGCTGATTGTCGCGCGAAAAGGTGTGTACACCGATGTGGCGGAGTGGGCGGCGCGGAAAGGCTTCAAACATCTGCGCGTGGACGGGGAAGTTGTTGCCGATGGACAAGTGGCCGCGTCTCGACCGGTTCAAGGAACACAACATCGAGTTGCCGGTTCGGACGGTGGAGGAAGCGTTGGAGTATGGGAAAGGCATGGTCTTGGCTTGTGGGAGCGGCATTCCTGCCGCGACCGGTCGGGGCAAGAATGCCCCCTCCCACAGAACAACTTTTCTCGACACGACGGGCTTGTCCGAAATGCGAGCGGAGCTTCCCGGAACTCGATCCGCGGCTATTCTCGTACAACTCGAAGCACTGGTGGTGTCCGAGTTGTTACTGGACCGGGCTGCAACTGTTCGGCTCCGACAAGGAACAGACCGGCGAGGAGATTTGGTGGAACGAATGGTTCGAGGGGAAGGAACGCGCGCGCCCGGCTTGCAACGGCAAGCGGCTGCGGCCGGAGGCGTTGGCGGTGCGGTTTCAGCACAAGAGCATCGCGGAGTTTGCGGCGTTGCCGGTCGAGGCGGCGGGGGCTGTGTTGGGCAAAGGAGACTGTGCCCGACGCAGTCAACAGAATGAGGAGTAATGTCTTCTTCACTATACGTTTACCGGCTTGCCTGTCATCGCCGACTTGCCTTCGGCGAGCGTCAGTTTCAGGCCGTTGCGGGAACTGGCAGCCGTCAGGAGATTCTTCGGCGCTTTGCCGTCTAGGACATCCACGGCGTGACGTAATTCCGCCACGTAGCCATCCTCGTAGCTGGAGAGGTCCACTTTCTCCGAGGTGCCATCCGGTTTCCACAACGTGAGCGGGAAACCCATGCGCGAATTGAACTGGAGCGTGCCGTTCTCGAAGTAGAAATCGTAGCCGTGCTCGAAGCACAATCCCTTGGTGGCCACCGCGCCGCTCTGGGCAGTGATGACGAGGCCTTTCGGGCCGAACGAATACTCCGTGACGACATAAGTGACCACGCCCTTCGAGACGATGCCTTGACTGCTCACGCGCTTGGGCATGCCGATGGCATGGACGATGAAGTCGGAGTCGTGGATGTGCAGGTCAATCAACGGACCGCCGCTCGCCTTGGCCGAGGCAAGCCAGTCGCCGACGAGCCAATCGGGTTGCGAGATGACGCGCCGCAAATGGGCGCCGCGCAACTTGCCGTAGCGGCTATCAGCGACGCACTCGGCTGCGTACTTGAACTCCGGCCAGAACCGGACAACCTGCGCGATGAACAATTCGGTCTTGGCTTTCTTGGCGGCGGCGACCATCGCATTCGCATCCTTCAACGCGGCGGAGATCGGTTTCTCGCAGATGACGTGCTTGCCGGCCTGCAACGCGCGGATGCTCACGTCGCAATGGTCGCCTGTCGGCAAGCAGATGTCCACAAGCTGCACCTTCGGGTCAGCCAGCAACCGGTCCACTTCTTTATACGTGGCGATACCGGTGAGGTCTTGAACGCCGCCGGAGTCGCCGATGTTGCCCTTGATGTCGCGCCAGTCGCCAGTGAGCCGTTTTTCGATGCTGTCGCAAACGGCAACCACACGCGCGTTTTGGATTTGTTTGTAGCCTTTGAAATGGGTGACGCCCATGAAACCGAGTCCGATAAGTCCAATGTTGATCATGTTCTCTCTCCTAGCCTTTCTCCAGTTCAACCAGATCGTCTGCGTAGATGATTGTGGTGTTCGGGTGATTGATAAGGTAACTGCCGGGAAGCTCCGGCGTCACGCGGCCTTGCCGAAGCTCAAGGAGCGGCTGACGCTGTTGCGGAAAACATGCCAGCAGCAAAATTTCTTTTGCTGCGAGAATCTGTTTCATTCCCAATGTGACGGCTTGGCGCGGCACTTTCGAGTGATCGCCGTTGGCGGTCAGCCGGGCGTTGGTGTCAATCGTCAGCTCGGTCAGATCAACGACGCGGCTCGGCAGAGCGGCGAACGCTTCGACGGAAATCACCGCTTCCGACATCGGCTCGTTGAAAGCGATGTGGCCGTTGAAACCGATGCCCAGCAGTTGGAAATCCAGCCCGCCGATGCTCCGGATCCATTCATCCAGCGCAGGCGGATTCATTGGGTCAGGAAAGTGGATGCGCTTGCTGTTCATTCCCAGCTTCGGGTCGAGCCGGCTGAAAAAGTTCTTCTGCACGTAGCCCCGGTAGCTGAGCGGATGATCGGCGGAAATCCATTTCCCGTCCGCGCCCACATACTCGTCGAGATTGACCGTGTGCAACTGCGACAGATCGAAGCCACGACGATTGAGCATGCCGGCCAAGCGTTCGTAGAGCGAAAGCATCGTGTTGCCGGTTGCCAAGCCGAGAAGCATCGGACGTCGCCGGCCAACGCTCCGCTCGATGGCGGCGAATGTGCGCTCGGCGGCAACGCTGCTCATCGCTTCGTAGTTTTCAACTCGAATCCAGTTGATTGCCATGTCAGTTGCCTTTGAAAACCGTCAGACAACCCAGCACGCACAGCATCAATAGCACGCACGGGATCGCGAAGATCGGCCGCCATCGGAACCGGCCCTCGTGACGCAGCCGATCCATGATTACGCCGGCGAATTGCGTGCCGGCAAACAGGCCCAGCCCATAGGCGACGAAGTAGAGCGACTGCGCCGAGCCGCGAATGTCTGGCGGCGAGACGCGGTTGACATAGATGAACGCCGTGTCGAAGAAGCACGCGAACGCAAACCCATGCAGCATCATCGAGGCGACCACCAGCCATCGCGGTCGCGTGACGGCATACGCCAGATACATCAACGCCCAAGCGAGGATGCCCAGCGCGAGCGTTTTGCCGTAGCCAATCTGCGGCAGAATGAACGGCACAATCGCGCCCATTGAGATGGCTTGAACGATCTGAGCGACCGTCATGGCGGCGGGAATGTTTTTCGGCGCCACGCCGATGTCCTCGAGAAACCGCGACGTGCCCACGAAGTAGAATTGCAACTGGGTCCCGACGACAAACGAGATGACCAGAAACACGGCGAAGTCGAAATTCTTCAGCATCCCAACTGCCTTGAGCGCCGGCAACACCGCGTCGGGAGCGCCACGCGGCGGCGTGTGCGGCAACGATAACGAAAACACGCCCATGACAAACGAGAACACAGCCGCCAGCATCAGCGCATCGCTCCCCTTCACCTGCCAACCGTTCCAACGACGCAAGCCCGCCAGCAACCAGCCCACGAGCACCCACGCCACGCTGCCCCATACGCGCACCCAGAAATACTCAGTGTCGGGATGCGGCAGATGATGAAATGCCAGCGAGTTCACCAATGCCAACGTCGGCGCGTAGAGCAGCGAATAGATACCCATCATCGCGAACATGCCGCGAAACGTGCTCCGCTTCACTGCCGCCAGCAGACACACGCCGCCAACAAGGTGCGCCCCGGCAAGAAACCACTCGGTGGGCATCCAGCGATCCACGACTTGGCCCGCCACGAGCGGCGAGAGAATGCACGCCAGCGGCAGCGTCGCATAAATCCATGCTGTCTGTTTCGCGTTCATGCGGAGCGGGCCGAGCAGGTGAGCTGAGAGCACCGGCCCCCAAGCGCCCCAGATCGTAAACTGGAGAAACATCATCGCGCTGAGACTGAAGTAAAGTTCCGGGCTCACATCATTCCTCCGCCGGTGAGTCGCTCAGCGGCCAACCGGATGTCACCGAGCCGGTTGTCCCCCGACTCGCGTTCGATCGCCAGCACGCCGTCGAACCCGATTTCCTTCAACGCCTTCAAGAAATTCCTAGTTCCAACTTCGCCTTCACCCCACGGAACCTCAGTGCCCCAAGTCCCCGGTCGTGTTGTGCGAATCGCGTCCTTGATGTGGACGTGCTTGATCCACGGCCCGAGCATCTGCACCGCGGCGACCGGATCACCTTTGCCATAGAGGATCATGTTCGCCGGATCAAAATTCACGCCGAGCGCTGGATGATTCAGCGTCTCCAACAACTGCCGCAGGCAGACGGCTGTCTCCTGGCCGGTTTCCATCAGGAGCGTGATGCCTCGTTCTGCGGCCGTATCCGCCAAGCAGACCAAGCGGTCGCGCAACCGCCGAGCATGGGCTGCGTCGTCACTCTCAATGAACCCGGCATGCATGGTCAGGAAGCGAACGCCGAGTTCTGCCGTGATCGCCGCTACGCGCGTGAACATTTGCTGGTTTCGAGGCCAGCATTCGTCCGGCAAAATTCCCCCGGTCGCTCGAATGCTCTCCAACGATGAATAATCCTCCTGAGGAAAACCAATCGTTGTGGCGCTGATCTTCCATTGCGGCCGGTGAATCGAACTCAGATACGCATCTCCATCTTTGCCGAACACCGGTTTCAACGCCAGATTCACGTATTCGATTCCGAGTTGGCGCATCGCTTGGGCGACTTCGTCCAAGTGAGTGCGGAGTGACCAACTGCAAATAGCGAGGGGCCACGAGTTCATCGCCTACTCCACCCACACCAGCTGCCTTCGCATCGGCTGGAGCGGAACCGTCAGTTTTCCATTGGTCCACGGCAGCGGCTCGACTGCCTGCGCGCCACTGAATGATGCACACAACAACGTGACCGTAAATACTGCAAGTGAGTTAATTCTCATGATTGTCACGTTCCTATTTCGGCAGCATCTGGTCGCGGCACTTCTGCCAGTGTTTGGCCAGATTGCTGTGCTTGCTCAGATCCCAAAGGTTCAGCCCCAGTTCGCGCAGGGCTAACGTGGTGGGAATCCAAGCCTGAGTCCAGCCGGCCTCGATGGTCCACGCGCCCCAGCCGGCACCGGCATTGGAGCCCCAGTAGTCCCACTTCCGGTAATCAAAGGCTCGGAACCAGCCGCCGTCCAATTCGGGATGAGCTTCGCTGGCAATCTGGATGCGGACAAGGAAATCGGCCAACTTGTCCTGCATCGCGCGGTACTCGGGATCGCCGGTCGCCGCACAGGCCTCGTGCAGGCTGAACAGGAGGAAATTGCAGCCGTAGAGCATGTCGGTCGCGGGGTCGCCATCTTGCTGGATGACGGGGCCTTCCTTGGTGCCGTATTCCGCATTTGATCTCGGCGGCAAATAGTTCGTGCGTCGGAGATCGAGAGAACCAAGCATCTCGCGAATCGCGCCGCATGGCTCTTGGTATTTTCGGACATCCTCGACCATCCGTTTCAACCACGCACGATGCTGTGGTTGGTCATCAACACGCACGAGCCACGCCAAAGGCAATATCACCCGGCTCCGCATGGTGTTTGTCCATTCGAAATTGTCGGGATAGCCATCCATGCAGATGCTCAGTGCGGTCCGGGTGCGTTCCAGCAGGCGACGGTCGCCGGTCTTGTCGTAAAGCCACAGGTAACACGCCCAGATTCCGGCATGGATGTGGGGCCGGCTGAGGCCCGTCTTGCGATTCCAGTAGTACTCCCAACCTTTTTTCAGCAACTCCACGTTACTCAGAACTCCGCCGCCGCGAAAACCGTCAACACCCGTCGTGCGGAAGTTGCTCAGGATGAGTTGTAACGTCGCCTCGTCCCATTTGTCCGTGCTCAGCAATGCAGCGGTGCCCAAGCTGCTCAGAATCACGTAGCAATCGTTGACACTGTAAAGTGATGGATTCCCAGCGCACCAGTACAGCGAACCGAAGTTTGCCTTGCTAGGGTCTTTCTGAAAATAGGGCGACGTGAAATAAATCCAGTCGAGCAGATTCGCAGCGACCCGGCGGCTCCGCTCGTCGCCATCAATCCTCCATCGCAGCGCGAAAGCCAGCGCACTCTCGCCAACGACATCGGTTCGCACACCTCCTCTGACTTGTTGCTTTCCCGTGTGGTAGATCTTTGAATTGAAACCTTCGCGCAACGCATACTCGCCGTCTCCGGCCGACCGCTGCTCTTTCGGTCTCGCGGCAGTCGGGGGCTGCAACGTGACGATGGGTGAGGTCACGTCCGCGTACCGCTCCTGACACTCGGCGTCCAGAAGCATCTTGGCCTTGGTGTGCCAATCAATGCCGCGGATGACCGCCTTCCTGAGTGCATCCGCCGGTAATTTGGACTCCGGGCCATACGTCGGTCGAACCGTGGGTATCCAATTCAGTGTGGGAATCTGAACTCCCGGCTGGAGCCAACTCAAAATCATGTGCCACACGGCCTGCATGGCATCTTTGGGAGCGTAGCGGGCGGTAACGAACTGACTCAGTTTCGTGGTGCAGATCAGAATTCCACCCTGTGGATGCTCGAAAAGGATCGGCCACGGTCTCACGTCATCCAGTCCGAAGACCGCCGTGTCGTAGCCCGCCACGCGTGCCGCCACCAAGTAGGGTTTGTCGGCCTGCACTTCGACGAAGTGGCAGTCATGGATGGCCAACAAACGCATCTTCTTCAGCGACTGGCCAAACACGTCGGCAGTGACCACCACCCGATCCAACATCGTCGCAGCCGCGGCGTCACCGGCGTGTTTCAGCGGGCGTTCAAGAACTGCGCGCGGTTGACCCACACTGATGTCAGGGAGCGCGGCGGGATACTCCACGTACAATCGCAGCTTCTTCTTGGCGGCCCCCTCGAAGACCGACGGAGCGAGCGCGGTCGTCTTCTCGGGATATTCGTCGGCGAGGATGAGCATTGCACTGCCGGTCGGGGTCTGTCGGAGAGCTTCCGCGGCATCGTCGAAGCGAACCGTTGGTATTCCGCTGGCGGTTACCATGCGATAGAGATCGTTGTCCGCCTTGCAGACGAATGTCAACCTCGGCGTCGTGGCGGCCTGCAGTGAAGTGGTCAAGACAATCGCGAGACTGAAGAAGCAAGCACCCCACGAATTTGTGGCAGCCGCGAACCATTGCGAAGTGGAAGCTGTCGGTTTGATGGGATACACTTTTGCGCCCTACCGGTGCGCAGTCTATGCCGCCCTTCAACACGGTCAAGTAAAACCCTGAGCGTCATCGAAGGATAACCGACGATTACTTTGTCAGGATCATCGGTGAGTGACGGTCAATTGCCGCGTCCTTGACGGAGTAGTTCAAGGTACACGGCGCGGATGCGTTCGTCAGTCACCCTCTTTCCTTGGCCGGCGCAGGCGCGGCAGGCGCCGTTGCCGCTACAACCCGGACAAGGCGCAGTACCACGACGCCCCAAAGTAAGTTGCACACTTCCGCTGCCTTTGTAGTGGACACAACGTCCACCACCCTTGCATGCGATACATGGGGTGGAAACGGTGCCGCGCCCTTGGCTGACGGTGCAGACTTCGGCGAGATTGTCAGGGGAAAGCATCTGCAACTAACCCGCGCCGGCGGTGTTGGCGGCGAGGCGGGTCAACGTATCGGCGTGGGCGAGGACAGGTACATCGTGACCCTCCTGGGAAGCCGTGGCGAGATCTCGTG